>CADEFD010000004.1 GCA_902826515.1 uncultured Acidobacteriota bacterium | reverse complement strand
ATCATGGGCACGAGCAACCGCGGCGTCTTCGAGGCGCTGGCCGCCGACGCGCGGGCGCGCGTGAAACACGCGACGATCGACCGGCTCCGCGCCGAGGGCGTAGACACGCTCGACATGGACGCGCTCATCGCGATCGCGCGGAAGTAGGTCCGCCCCGCGGCAGCGCGAACGCCACGATGCTGCTGCCCGAGGGCGCGCCGTTCTTGCCCCCGCCGCAGGCGATGACCACGTACTGCCGGCCGTCGACCATGTAGATCGACGGCGTGGCGTTCCCCGCCGCCGGCAGCGTCGTTTCCCACAGCAGCGCCCCGGTCAGCGCGTCGAAAGCACGGAACTTCCGGTCGAAGTTGGTCGCGCCGATGAAGAGCAGGCCGCTTGCCGTCACGACCGGACCACCGTAGTTGTCGCTGCCGGTGTCCGTCATACCCCGGGCAGCCAGTTCCGGGACTTCGCCGAGCGGAATACGCCACCGCATCTCGCCGCTGTTGAGATCGATGGCGTTCAGCGTGCCCCACGGCGGCGTGACCGCGGGGTAACCGTCCGGGTCGAGGAAGATCGACTCGCCGTCGCTGCGGAATTTCAGCCAGCTCGGATCGTTCTTCAGGGCGGGGTCCGCGCCCTTGTCCTTACCGGTGATGAGGAACTCGGCGACGTCGTTGATGTTGCGCGCGCCCATATCGGGGAACGCCGGCATGCGGCCCGTGCCCTGGCGCACGATGGCGGCGATCTCGTCGCGCGAGAGCTTCGCGCCGATGTTCACGAGTGACGGCGCGGCGGGCCCGCCGGTGCGGTCTTCGCGATGGCAGGTGGCGCACTTCGAGTTGTAGAGCGAGGTGTCGTTGTTGGGGATGAGTTTCACGATCCACGGCATCTCGTTCGAATTCACATAGAGCAGGCCGGAGCCCGCGTCGAACGCCACGCCGCCCCATTCCGCGCCGCCGTCGAACCCCGGGAACACGATCGTGCCCTCGATCGAGGGCGGCTGGAACATGCCCGACTTCATCGCGCGGAAACGCGCCAGCACTGCCGCGTGCGCCTCGGGAGAGCGAGTGGTCAGCATGTCTTCGGTGAGACCCTGGCGCGCGAATGGCACCGGCTTGAGCGGCCGCGGCTGCGTCGGCGAGGCGAACTCACCGTCCACCGTCGAGGGGGGCACGGCGCGGTCTTCCAGGGGAAAGAGCGACGCCCCGGTGTGGCGGTCGAGCACGAACGTGTCGCCGTACTTCGTCACCTGCGCCACGGCCTCGACCTGCCGGCCGTTCCGCGTCACCGTGACGAGCGCCGGCGGCGCCGGGAAGTCCCAGTCCCACAGATCGTGCTTCACTCCCTGGAAGTGCCAGATGCGCCGACCGGTGCGCGCGTCGAGCGCGAGCACCGTATCCGAGTAGAGGTTGTCGCCCTTGCGGGTCGTGCCGTAGAAGTCGAACGAGGCCGAACCGGTGGCCGCGAACACCATCCCGAGCGCCGGATCCACGGTGACGCCGGCCCACGCATTGGCGCCGCCGGCAAGTGTGTAGGCCTCAGGCGGCCAGGTCTCATACCCCGGTTCACCAGGCTGAGGGATGGTGTGGAAGATCCATCGCTGCTGGCCCGTCTTCCAGTCGAACGCGCGGATGTGGCCCGGCGTACCGGGCAGCGTTTCCGGCACGCTGCTCGGCAGGATCAGCAGGTCTTCGAAGATGACGCCGGGCGTGCTCGCGCTCACGCTGAGGCCCGCGGCGGGTTTGCCGAGCCCCTCGCGCAGATCCACGCGGCCGTCCGCGCCGAACCCCTGCACCGGCGTGCCGGTGGCCTTGTCGAGCGAGATGAGGAAGTTGCGGAAGGTGACGAACACCCGATCCGCATGCACCGCGACGCCGCGATGCCGAAAGCGCGTGCGGGCCGTGGTGCCGGCACCTGGGTCGTACTTCCAGAGTTCCTTGCCCGTGGCCGCGTTCACCGCCACGACCTGCATCGTGGGCGTGGTGGCGTAGAGCACGCCGCCAACCACCACGGGGTTGCTCTGCATTTCGGACGCCGTGAAGTGGTCGCCACTTTCGTACGTCCACGCCACCTGGAGCTGCTTCACGTTGTCGCGCGTGATCTGCGTGAGCGGTGAGGAGCGCGCGTTGCCGGGTCCGCCGTTGATGGGCCAATCGGCCTGCTGGGGCGTGACAGGGCGGCAGGCGGCGACGAACAGGAGCGGAGCGAGGCGGAGGAGGCGGGTCACCCGCGCATGATAGCGCCGGCGGAACGGGCCCGCCTCACGCGTCCCCGGTGAATCTCGGCGTTCCGCCAGCGTGAGCCCTTCGCCGCCACGTCGCCGGCGCTTGTCCCACGAGCTTCTTGAACGCACGGCTGAACGCGGCGTCCGACTCGTATCCCACAGCCGTCGCGACCGCCGCTACCTGGCCACCATCGACCAGCAGCCGTGAGGCGAGCTGCATGCGCCAGAGCGCCAGGTACTGCATCGGCGGCTGGCCGACGATCTCCTGGAAACGTTCGGCGAAGACTGACCGCGAGAGGCCCACTTCACGAGCCAAGCCCTCAACCGTCCACGGTTCTGCTGGCGCGGCGTGCATGGCCGCCAGTGCCTGGCCGACGACGGCGTCGCGCAGACCAGCGAGCCAGCCGGTCTCTGCCGGCGGCAGAGTCGCAAGATAGCGGCGCACGACTTCCACGAACATGAGCTCCGAGAGCCGCGCCAGGATGTTCGCGCTGCCGGCCTGCGCCTGTCCCGATTCGCCGACGGCGCGGTGCAGCAGCGTGGACAGCCAGCCGGAGCCGTCGCCGCCGGTTGCCGCGAGGTGGATCACGGGCGGCAGTGCCGCCAGCAGGGGATTGTAAGGACGTTCGTCGCAGCCAAGGAATCCGCACACGATCCGCGCCCGATCGCCGCCGCCGCCCATCTCGTACACGAGCGGCAGGGGCGTCGTTCTCCGGGCGAACAGCGTCAGATCCGGAGCGGCCCGCATGCCGGGAGCGCTCGCCAGTACGTGAGCGTGCCCCTGCGGGAAGACGAGGAGGTCACCTTCGCGCAGACGAATCGGGTCGGCGCCGACGGCGTGTCCCCAGCAGCTGCCACGCGCGACGACGTGGTACTCGATGACGCGCTGCGCCCCGGGCATGACGCGGTCGGCAATCTCGTGCGACGGCGGCGCTTCGGCGACCCATGGGGCGCTCAGTTCGAAATCGAAGTAGACCGCGCCGGTCAGTCGCACCGCGCGCAGCACGTCCGAGAGGACATCCGTCTTCATGCCGCTACCTCAGCCGCCGGACGACCGGGCATGCAGGGCGGACGCGCGGGCGGTTTCGCGGCATTCCCGGACGACGTGCCACGGGATCCGGACGCTCGCGCATGGCGCCGTCGCCTGTCCATCCGTATCGTGAATTGCAGGCCGCGCGTCTGGGCGCGCCGGCACCCGGCGCGGACCAGTGTAGATCCACCAGGCATCCGCGCGGCATCGGCACAATCGCGAACCATCGGTGACAGAGGAGCGTGTATGACTACGACCGTAAGGTGTGACTCCGCGGCGACGTCGAGTGCCCCGGCGCTGCCGTCGGTGAAGACACGGCAGCAGGCGATGTGGGCGTCGGGAGATTTCGCCGTCATCGGCACCACGCTGCAGATCGTCGGCGAGATGCTGGCCGAAGCCGTGGACGTGTGCGCCGGCGAGCGCGTGCTCGACGTCGCGGCGGGCAACGGCAATGCCACGCTGGCGGCGGCCCGGCGCTTCGCCACCGTAACCTCCACCGACTACGTGCCTGCACTGCTCGACCGCGGCCGGGCGCGCGCCGAAGCCGAACGCCTCGACGTCACCTTTCAGGAGGCCGATGCCGAAGCCCTGCCGTTCAGCGCCGGCAGCTTCGACAAGGTGCTCTCCACCTTTGGCGTCATGTTCGCGCCCGACCACGAGCAGTCGGCGCGCGAGCTGCTGCGCGTGTGCCGGCCCGGAGGCCGCATCGGCGTGGCGAACTGGACGCCGGCGGGCTTCATCGGCGAGATGTTCCGTACCACGGCGAAGCACGTGCCGCCGATGCCCGGCGTGGCCTCGCCGCTCCTGTGGGGCACCGGCGCGCACCTGACGCGCCTGTTCGCCGGGGCCGCGAACGTCGAGGTGATGACGCGCCAGTTCGCCTTCCGCTACAAGTCGCCCGAGCACTTCGTCGCGGTGTTCCGCGACTACTACGGGCCCACCCACAAGGCGTTCGCCGCGCTGCCGCCCGCCGGGCAGGCGGCGCTCGAGGCTGACCTGCTGGCGCTGCTGCGCGCCGCCAACCGCAGCGCGACGGCGCTCGTCGTGCCGGCTGAATATCTGGAGGCGGTGATCACGCGATGACCTCAACGGTGCCCGAATGTGACGATGGCGCGACGGCGGTGCGCGCGCACTACGACGCCCACCTCGGCCCCATCTACCTGTGGATGGTCGGCGGCTTCGAGACGGCCGTCGCGGCGGCGCGCGCCGATCTGGCGGCGGCGGGAATCGGGTCAGGCGCCGGCCGCCGGGCCGTGGATCTCGGCGCCGGCATCGGCGCCCACGCCGTGGCGCTGGCCGACGCCGGCTTCGTCGTCACCGCGATTGACAGTTGCGCCGGGTTGATCGACGTGCTACGCGATCACGCCGGGAGCCGCGCCGTTGCCGCCGTCCGGGACGATCTCGTGCAGGTGCGGCGTCACTGCGGCGGGCCGCAGGACGTCGTGCTGTGCATGGGCGACACGCTCACCCATCTGGCGTCACTGCCGGAGGTGGAATCGCTGGTGGACGAAGTGGCCGGCGTGCTCGCGCCCTCCGGCGTCTTCGTTGCGACCTTCCGTGACTACAGCGCCCCGATGCCACTCGGCGTGCAGCGCGTGATCCCGGTGCGCCAGGACGACGACCGCATGCTCACCTGCGTGCTCGAGTATCGCGACACGACCGTCATCGTTCACGACCTCGTGCACGAGCGCACCGGCGCGGGGTGGGCGCTGCGTGCCAGCCAGTATCCGAAACTGCGGCTCGACCCGGCCTGGGTGTGCGCCGCGCTGGCGAGCCGCGGCCTGGCCGTGAGCCGCGAGGCCGGCCCCGCGGGCCTGGTGCGGGTGGTGGCGGCGCGTCCGGCCTGATGCCGATCTAAGTGGTAGAGGCCATGGATACTCCACGCCTGATGGCCGTGCTGGCGCACCCCGACGACGAGTCGCTGGGCTGCGGCGGCACGCTCGCAAAGTACGCCGCCGCGGGGGTCGAGGTGTCGCTCGTGACCGCCACGCGCCGCCAGGCCGGCCGCTACCGCGGCCATCCGCCGGGACATGCGGCACACCCTGGCGCGACGGCGCTGGCCGCCATTCGCGAGGGCGAACTGCGGGCGGCGGCCGGGGTGCTGGGGGTGCGGCACCTGTCGCTGCTCGACTACGAAGACCAGCGGCTCGATTGCGCCGAGCCCGCGGAGGTCATTGCCGCCATCGCGCGCCAGGTGCGGCGGCTGCGGCCCGACGTGGTACTGACGTTCGGCCCGGAAGGCGCCTACGGTCACCCCGACCATGTGGCCATCTCGCAGTTCACGACGGCTGCGATCGTGGCCGCGGCGGCGCCGACACGCGCCGGCGACGAGGCTGGCGGCCCGGCACACACGGTGTCGAAGCTGTATTACATCGCCTGGCCGGAATCGGCCTGGGCGGCGTTCCAGGCGGCGTTCCGACGCCTCGTCTCGAGCGTGGACGGGCGCGAGCGGCAGGCGACGCCGTGGCCCGACTGGGCGCTCACCACCGTGATCGACACGCGGGACTGCTGGCCCACGGTGTGGCAGGCCGTGTCGTGCCACGCATCGCAAGTGGAGGCGTACGACACGCTGCGCACCCTGGGCCCCGGGCACCACGAAGCTCTCTGGGGGTGGCAGTCGTACTACCGCGCCTTCAGCACCGTGAACGGGGGCCGGGCTCGTGAGACCGATCTCTTCGCAGGAATCCTCTGATGAACAACGTGGCTCGAGCTTCGTCGACCTCCGCTGCCGGTCCGGGCCGGTACGCCCCCCTGGCAATCGACACCGACACCTTCCGCGTGCTGGGCCACCAGCTCGTGGACCAGGTGGCGCGGCTGCTCGACGCCGTGCCGCAGGGACCGGTGACGCGCGACGAGTCGCCCTCTGCCGTGCGCGAGGCGCTCGGCCTGAACGGACCGCTGCCCAATGAGGGTGTGCATCCGAGCGCGCTGCTCGAACGTATGGCCGACCTGCTGTTCCAGCATTCCCTCCTGAACGGACATCCGCGCTTTTTCGGCTACATCACGGCCTCGCCGGCGCCGATCGGCATGCTCGCCGACTTCCTCGTCGCCGCCGTCAATCCCAACGTCGGCGCCTGGACGCTCGCGCCCGCAGCCACCGAGATCGAGGCGCAGACCGTGCGCTGGATTGCCGAGCTCATCGGCGTGCCGGCCACCACGGGCGGCCTGCTCGTGAGCGGCGGCAACATGGCGAACATCGTCGGCTTCCTGGCGGCGCGCGCCGCCGCGGCCGACTGGGACGTGCGCGCGACGGGCGTGGCCGGCGCCGGCAGCCGGCGGCTGCGGGTCTACGCCTCGCGGGAGACCCACACATGGCTGCAGAAGGCCGCCGACATCACCGGCCTGGGCACCGACGCGATTCGGTGGATCGACACCGACGCGCGGCAGCGGATGAACGTGGACGCGCTGCGCGCGCAGCTCGATGGCGACCTCGACGCCGGCGACCGGCCGTGCTGCGTCGTCGGCACGGCCGGCTCGGTGAGCACCGGTGCCGTCGACCCGCTGCCGGCCATTGCCGCAGTCTGCCGCGAGCGCGGCGTGTGGTTCCACGTCGACGGCGCTTACGGCGGATTCGCGGCTGCGGTCGACGAGGCCCCCGCGGAGCTGCACGTGCTGCACCTGGCGGATTCGGTGGCGGTGGATCCGCACAAATGGCTGTACGCGCCGCTCGAAGCGGGCTGCGCGCTGGTGCGCGACCCCGAACGGCTGCGCGCGGCATTCGCGTATCACCCGCCCTATTACCACTTCGACGAGCACGCCACGAACTACGTCGACCACGGGCCGCAGAACTCGCGCGGGTTCCGCGCCCTGAAGGTATGGCTGGCGCTTCGCCAGGCCGGCGCCGCCGGGTATCGCCGGATGATCAGCGACGACATCCGGCTGTCGCGCGCGATGGCGGACGCGGTGCAACGGCACCCCGACCTCGAGCTCACGAGCCAGGCGCTCAGCATCACCACGTTCCGCTACGTGCCGGCCGACCTGCGCGGCGGCATCGGCACCGAGGAGGTCGAACGCGAGCTCGATGCGCTGAACCGCGCGCTGCTCGACCGGCTGCAGCGCGAAGGTGAAGTGTTCGTGTCGAACGCCGTGATCGACGGCCGCTACGTGCTGCGCGCCTGCATCGTGAACTTCCGCACCCAGCTGGCTGACGTCGAGGCGCTGCCTGACATCGTGGCGCGGCGCGGGCGGACCCTCCGAGAAACGCGGCAGGCGCGGGCGTAGCGACGCGACGCCGCAGTGCCTGCCGCCCACCCGCGCGCGAACGCTCACCCGCCATCGAGCGCGGCACGGTACGCCTGCAGATACTTCATCCCGGTATCACACATGACGGTGGCGACGGTGGCCCCCGGGCCGAGCGCCGTCGCGACTCGCAGCGCGGCGACGACGTTGGCGCCCGTGGAAGTGCCGGCGAAGACCGCCTCTTCGCGGGCGAGGCGGAACGCCATGGCGCGCGCCTCGCTGGTGGAGACGCGCTCGATGCCGGCGACCAGCGCGGCGTCCCAGAGGGGCACGACGAACCCCGCGCCCACGCCGTCGATCTTGTGAGCGCCGGGAGAGCCGCCAGACAACACGGACGACTCGGCCGGCTCCACCGCGATGATGCGCGCGGCACAGCCGGCCGCCCGCAGCCCTTCGGCCACGCCCCGCAGCGAGCCGGACGTGCCGACGCTCTGGACGAAGGCGTCGAGCCGGCCGCCGGTCTGCGCGATGAGCTCGTCGGCAAGCCGCCGGTAGCCGCGCGTCTGGTCGACGTTCCGCAACTGGTCCGTCCAGAAGGCGCCGGTGCGGGCGGCGATGGCCCTCGCGGCGTCGACCATGGCGTGCGTGAGCGCGGCGGTCATCCGCCCGTCGTCGCTCGGCACGACCTCGAGGCGCGCGCCGAGCAGGCGCATGTGATCGAGCTTCTCGCGCGCGAACGCGTCCGACGAGACGATGTGCAGCGGATGCCCGAGGGCCGCGCACACGAACGCCAGCGAGACGCCGGTGCTGCCGCCGGTGTATTCGACCACGGCGCCGCCCGGCCCGAGACGGCCGTCGGCGCGCGCGGCTTCGATCATCGCCAGCGCCATCCGGTCCTTGAGGCTGCCGGTGGGATTGGTGCTCTCGACCTTCACGAGCACCCGGGCAGCGCCAGGCGGCACGACGACCCGCAACGGCACGACCGCGGTATCGCCGATGCCGTCGAGCATCGAGGCGAGCGCCGCCGGCCTCACGGCTCGACCTTCGAGCCGAGTACGTCCATGGGCTCGATCGAGGGCGGCGAGGCCAGCAACTCCGGCGCGTTCGCCATGAGCGCCGCGGCGATCGGCCCCTGCAGGTGCCCCTGGCGTCCGGCCTCGTCGTGGAAGGCATCGAAGACGCCGAAGGTCGAAGGCCCGAGACGCAGGGCGAACCACACGGGCGTCGCCGCTTCTTCGCGGGCGAGTGCGAGGCCGCGGGCCAGGAAGGCCGCGACCTCATCTTCGCGACCGGGACGGGCGTCAAGGCGAACGAACAGACTGCGTGTCAGCATCGGGAGGCTCCTCTCATCGCCGACCGGCGATGCCTCAGAGACTACGGGGAACCTCGCCGGGCAACGAGTGGCTGGATTGCCATCTTTGATATCGTTTTCGCCATGCAGCTTCAGGTGCTCGCGCTCGACGGCGTCTTCGATCTCGGCCTTGCCGCATTACTCGATACCTTCCAGACGGCCAACGAACTCGCAGCGGCGGGTAACCTCGACGTGCCGCGCTTCGACGTGCGCGTGGTGGGCGTCCGCCGGCGGGTGCGATCGGCCCAGGGCTTCACGGTGCCGGTGGCTGCCGTCGCGGGCAGGCGGCCCGACGTGCTCGTCGTGCCGGCGATCGGCTACAAGATGCCCGGCCCGCTGGTCGCTGCCCTGGCGCGCCGCGACGTCGCCGACGCGGCCGCCTTCATCGCCGAAACCGGCGCGGCCGGCGCCCGGCTGTGTGCCGCGTGCATCGGCACATTCGTGCTCGCCGAGTCGGGCGCACTCGACGGCAGGGCCGCGACCACCACGTGGTGGCTGGCGCCGCTCTTCCGCGAGCGCTACCCCAGGGTGGCGCTGGAAGCCTCGCGTATGGTCGTGGCATCCGGCGGGGTCGTGACCGCGGGCGCGGCACTGAGCCACATGGATCTGGCGCTGTGGCTGATCCGCGCGATCAGTCCGGACCTCGCCGCGCTGACCGGGCGCTACCTCGTGCTGGACCCGCGGCCGTCGCAGTCGACCTTCGCGCTGGCCGATCATCTGGTCCACGCCGACCCCATCGTGGAGCGTTTCGAGCGGTGGGCACGCGCGCACCTGGCCGACAGGTTCTCACTCCAGGAGGCCGCCGCGGCAGTGGGCACCAGCACTCGCACGCTGGCGCGCCGTGTGGATCACGTGCTGGGACGGTCACCACTCACCTATGTGCAGGATCTGCGGGTTGAACGCGCCGTGCACCTGCTGCGTACAACGGCGGCGAGTGTCGACGACGTGGCGGCCGCGGTGGGCTACGCCGACGGGGTGACACTGCGCACGCTGTTGCGGCGGCGCCACGTTGGCGTCAGAGAACTCCGGCGCGCGGCGACGGCCTGATCGTGCGCCGCGAATCGTGCCGCGGCGTGGCCGAAGAACGGCAGCACAACTGCGAGCGTGACAGGACGCGCCCCGTCACCCGGTGTGGCGTGAGTCACGCTTACCGCACCGGCGGCGTCGTGGGCGGCGGCCGTCGATGCGTCGTCGCCTGCTCGTACGCATACGCGGCGCCGAGCAGCGTCGCTTCGCTCCACGCGCGTCCGAAGAACGTGATGCCGGCGGGCAGCAGTCCACCACGCGTGTAGCCCATCGGCACCTGCACGGCGGGCCAGCCGGTGGTCGGCGAGAAGAACTGGCTGTTGTCGCCGCCTGGCGTGTTGAGGTCGCCGATGAGACGCGGCGGGTTGCTCCACGTGGGATAGACGAAGGCATCGAGTTTGTGCGCGTCCATCGTCTTCAGCACCGCCGCGCGCACCTGATCGCGATACGCCGCTTCCGCCGCACACTCGGGCGTGCCTGGACCGTTCGCCGGCCCCTGCTCGGTCTGTTCGAGCTGACGCCGCACGGTGGGATGGAACTTGCCGCCCTTCACGACTTCCGCCAGATCGTTCACCGGCACGCGGCCCTTGCGGGCGGCGAGAAACTGATTGAGGTCGTACTTGAAACCCTGGCAGGAGGCCATCATCGGCTGCCGGCGGATCGCGTCGAGCCCCTCGATTGTCGCGGGATCGACGATGGTGGCGCCGGCGAGCTTGAGGTCGTCCACCGCGCGCATGAACACCTGCACGATCTCGGGATCCGTGGAGTCGCGTTCGTAGGCCTGGCGCAGGATGCCGATGCGCATGCCGCGCAGCGCGTCGCGCCTGAGCGCCTGGGCGTAGTTCGGGATCTGGCGGCCGCGCGCGGCAGCGGTGACGGCGTCGTTCGGATCTTCGCCCGCGACCGCCTGGAACACGGCGGTGACGTCCGCCACCGTGCGCCCCATCGGGCCGGCGATGTCGGCCAGCAGGCTGAGCGGGAAGACGCCGGCGCGGCTCGTGAGCCCCATCGTGGAGCGGATGCCGACGAGGGCCAGATGCGACGACGGCCCGCGGATCGAGTTGCCGGTGTCGCTGCCGAGGCCCACCGCGCCGAAGCTTGCGGCCACGGCCGCCGCCGTACCGCCGCTGCTGCCCGCGGTGACGCGGTCGAGCATGTAGGGATTCTTCGTGTACCCGGGCAGGATGGAGCTGAGCGTTTCGTTCGGCGTGAAGGCCCATTCCGCCAGGTTCGACTTCGCCAGCACGATCGCGCCGGCCGCCTTGATGCGCGCCACCTGGAAGGCGTCGGTCGCCGGCACGTACCCCTCGAAGGTCAGCGAGCCGTTCGAACTCTGCAGGCCCACCGTCTCGAAGTTGTCCTTCACGATCATGGGGATGCAGTGCAGCGGACCCACCGGACCGCTCGCCTTGAAGCGGGCGTCGAGTGCTTCCGCGTCCGCCAGCGCCCGCGGGTTGAGCGTGACGATCGCGTTCACGGCCGGGCCGTTCTTGTCGTAGAGGTCGATGCGCCGCTGATAACGCTCGACGAGGCCGCGGCAGGTCAGCCGGCCATCGCGAAAGGCGGCGTGGATCTCGGCGATGGAGGCCTCTACCACCTGGAAGGGCGGCGGCGCCTGCGCGTCGAGCGCGGGACCGGCAACGAGCGTGGCGGCGAGAACGATCGGAAGCACGAGCGTGGTGCGCACGCGCGCATTCTACGTCGGCACCGCGGCGCGCCCGGTCAGTACGTCTCGACCTCGAGATGCGGCACGCGCCGGAAGTGTTCGACGTTGCGGGTGACGACCGGCATGCGGTGCGCGAGCGCGGTGGCGGCAATCCACAGGTCGTTCGTGCCAATGAGTTGCCCCACGCCGCGCAGGTGGCGCGAGGCGCGTCCGAACTCCCACGCCACGTCCGGGGTGACCGGCAGCAGAAAGAACGGCGCCAGGAACGCCTCCCAGCGGCTCCGATTCGCCAGGGACACGCCGGCCGCGAGTTCGCCGGCCACGATCGCCGGGAGGTACAGGCGCGCGCCCTCCATCCGCGTGAGGAAGTCGATGGCGCCGGTGGGGACGCCCTGACGATGCTCCCGCTCGAGATCGGTGAGGAACGTCGTTTCGAGAATCAGCGTCCGGCCCATTTGTCCTCCGGCGGGGCATCGGCGGCCTTCGCCGTCTCGACCGCGGCCAGTTCGTCGTCGGTCAGCCACGGAGGAGACGTCCGGAGCAGGGCCAGCAGGCCACCCGCCGTGATCGTGTCTTCCGGCCAGGTCGCGCGGAGCACGACCTCACTGAACGACTCGGTGGGATAGCGCCGCGCGGCCTTGAGCCGCTCGTACGCTTCTGTCTTGAGAGAGATCGTGCGGACAGCCATCTGTTCACTGTGCACATCGCACAGACAATCGTCAAGATCCGGCGCTCCAGGCCTCATGCCGCGGGTCTTAGGGAGCTTGATGCGTGATGATTGATGCGAGATGATGCGCTGACCATGCGGACGACGCTCGACATAGACGACGACGTGCTGCTGGCCGCCAAGGAACTGGCGGCGGCCCAGGGGACCACGGCCGGAAAGGTGCTGTCCGAGCTGGCGCGGCGGGGTCTGACCCCGGCGGCATCGGGTCCGCCGACCACCCGGAACGGGGTGCCGGTGCTGTCGCCCCGGGCCGCCGGCGCGCCGCGGGTCACGATGCACCAGGTCAACCGGCTGCGGGACGAACCGTGAGCGTCCACCTGCTCGACGTGAACGTGCTCGTGGCGCTCTTCGACCCCGACCACGTGCACCACGACCTGGCGCACGAGTGGTTCGGCGCCGAACGGGCGAACGGCTGGGCCACGTGTCCCACGACCGAGAACACGTTCCTGCGCGTCATGACGCACCCGGCCTACGACGGCACGGTCACGCGTCCGGAGGCGATTGCGGCGCGGCTCCGCCTCTTCCGGGCGAGTGGGCACCACCACTTCTGGCACGACCAGGTGTCGATGACCGACCTCGAACTCATCCGCCCGTCGTACATCCGCGGGCAGCGGCAGGTGACCGACGTCTACCTGCTGGCGCTCGCCGTGCGCATGGGCGGACGCCTGGCCACGTTCGACAAGGCGATCAACGTGGGCGCGGTCGTGGGTGCCTCGAAGGACTCGCTGCGCGTCATCGGCGCCGGCCCGGGCGTCTAGCGGGCCAGGAACCGGGCGATCTGCTCGTTGAGGAACGCCGCGTCGGCGGGATTGCCGCCGCCGCCCGCCGAGTGGCCCCAGAGCGAGGGGATCGGCATGAAGGTGGAGGTCGTCAGGAACTGCTGTTCGTAGCGCGCGTCGCCGATCGGGAAGTAGAGGTCGGTCTCGCACGGCATGTGGAGCACCTTCGCGGTGATCGAACGCAGCGCCTTCTCGTGGTCGCCGCCGAAGCCAGGCGTGTCGCCCACGTTGTGTCTCTGCCACGTGCGCGCATGCAGGATGAGGTTGTTCGGATCACGCACGGCGTCGCGGGCGATCCGCGCCGCGAGGGCCTCTTCCACCGTGGCCGACTGCGGCTTGAAGAGCTCGCGCCGCCACCATTCCTGCGACCACACCCAGGCGGCCCAGTGCGTGGACCACGCCGCCATGCCGGCCTTCGGCGGCGTTGTATAGCGGCCGTTGTCGAACGCGGGATCGGCGGTGAGCGCGCGAATGGCACTTTCGAGCCGCACGACACCGTGCGGATAGGTCTTCGCCGTGCCGCACCACGGCACGATGCCGTCCATGAACGTCGGGTGCGAGACGGCCCACTGGAACGCCTGCTCGGCGCCCATCGAGAACCCGAGCACCGCGCGGACGTGGGTCACCCCGAGGTGCGCGAGCACGCGTCGCGAGGCTTCGACGTTGTCGCGGATTGAAACTGCCGGGAAGTCCGGGCCGGACATCGGCGCCGCGGTGTTGCTCGGCGACGACGAGTAGCCGTTGCCGAACATCTCTGTGGCCACGATGAAGAACCGCGACGGATCGAGCGCCTTGCCAGGGCCGATGAGGAAGTCGTAGCCGTGGTAGTCGGCGCCGTAGTACGACGGCACGAGCACGGCGTTGTCCTTCGCGGCGTTCAGCGTGCCGAAGGTGGCGTAGGCCACCTGCGCCACGGGCAGCACCGCGCCGCTCTCGAGCCGGAAGTTCGCGAGCGGCAGCAGCCGGCGATTGGCGTCCGTGGGCGGCGCGGGCGCCTGCGCGGAGAGCACCACGCCGGTGCCGGCGAGCGCGAGCACGGCAGCGATCCAGGCGGAAGTCGGCATGTGCTGGATATTACGCTTTCCGTAAGGGGTCTGACCCCGATAGCGCCGATTTCGTGCCAACGGGGTCAGACCCCGATAGACTGCCGCGCATGCAGCACGAGTACGCGTTCGAGATGGCGGCCTCCAACGTGCGCTTCGGCGCCGGGGTGACGCGCGAAGTGGGTCAGGACCTTCTGGATCTCGGCGTGCGCCGCGCGCTCGTGGTGACCGACGCGGTCGTGGCGGGCCTGCCGCCGATGGCGATCGTGCTCGACGCCCTCGCTGCCGCCGGCATCGACGCCGTGGTCTACGACCGCGTGCGGGTCGAGCCGACGGACGTCTCGTTCCACGACGCCATCACGTTCGCCACCGGGCGGGACATCGACGGCATCGTCGCCGTGGGGGGCGGCTCGGTCATCGACACGGCGAAGGCGGTGAATCTCTACACCACCTACCCGCCGGCCGATTTCCTCGACTACGTCAACGCGCCGATCGGCAAGGCGCTGCCGGTGCCCGGGCCGCTCAAGCCGCTCATCGCCATCCCCACCACCGCCGGCACGGGCAGCGAGACCACGGGCGTCAGCATCTTCGACCTCACGGGGATGCACGCGAAGACCGGCATCGCCAGCCGACGGCTGAAGCCGACGCTCGGTCTGCTCGACCCCGATAACACGCGCACGATGCCGGCCACCGTGGCCGCCTCGAGCGGACTCGACATCCTCAGCCACGCAATCGAATCTTTCACCGCCGTACCGTACACGGCGCGGCCGCGTCCGGATCGCCCGACGGTGCGTCCTGCGTATCAGGGGTCGAATCCGATCAGCGACGTGTGGTCGCTGCAGGCGCTCCGCATGGTGGCGCGTTCACTCGTGCGCGCGGTCGAAGACCCCGGCAACGACGAGGCCCGCGCGGAGATGATCCTCGCCGCGTCGTACGCGGGCGTGGGCTTCGGCAACGCCGGCGTGCACCTGCCGCACGGCATGTCGTATCCCGTCTCCGGGCATGTGCGCGACTACCGCGCTCC
Organism: uncultured Acidobacteriota bacterium; assembly: GCA_902826515.1. Classification (GTDB taxonomy): domain Bacteria; phylum Acidobacteriota; class Vicinamibacteria; order Vicinamibacterales; family UBA2999; genus CADEFD01. The sequence continues at coordinate 60,316 of CADEFD010000004.1, read as the reverse complement.
AGGGTATGCGGCGGACCACGCCATCGTGCCGCACGGGATGTCGGTCATCCTGAACGCGCCGGCGGTGTTCCGCTTCACCGCGTCGGCCAGTCCGGCGCGGCACCTCGAGGCCGCCGAGGCGCTCGGCGTGGACATCGCGAACGTCCGCGAGGCGGATGCCGGCCGCGTGCTCGCTGACCGCATCACCTGGTTCATGGATCGGCTGAAGGTGCCGAACGGGCTGCGGGCCGTGGGGTATTCCACCAGTGACATCCCGGCGCTCGTCGAAGGCACGCTGCCCCAGCACCGCGTGACGAAGCTCTCGCCGCGCCCAGCCGGGCCCGACGATCTGGCCCGGCTCTTTGAAGACGCGCTCGTCGCCTACTGACGGATCGGGCCGCCCGCGCCACTGTCGTTCCGCCGGCACGCACACGACGCAGGCAGTACACTGGTCAGATGAACGCTCCGACGAGTGCTCGCCCGGGGCGCAATGAGCCCTGCCCCTGCGGCTCCGGCCGCAAATACAAGCAGTGCTGCCTCGCGAAGGACGAGACGCTCGCCGCCGCCGCCCGCAAGGTGGCCGCCGAGGTCGCCGCGGCCACGGCCGTGCCGGTCGAGGGCGCCGAGGGTGTCGAAGCCGCCGCGCCGCCGCGCGCGCCGAAACATCAGACCGCGCAGCCGTGGCGCAACGCCACGTCCCGCGGCTTCGTGCCGCGCTCCACCACGCCCCGCAAGGCCGGCGGCAGCTAGACGTCTCGCGGGGACGGGTGCCGCCTGCGCCGGATCACGCCGGCGGGTCGGCCGTGAGCTGGTCCAGATACCCGAGCACCATGTGCTTCACCCCGGCGCGCGTGTAGACATCCGGCGCGCGCGAGGTGATGACGCCGGCGATGACCTCGGCCACCTCCTCCGCGCTCTGCGAGTTCGGCAGCGTGCGTGAATCGGGACCGCCGTGCACGGCGTTCACGCCGAACTCGGTCCGCACGACGCCGGGCGACACGAGCGACACCGCGACGCCCGGATGGGACGCCGCCAGCTCTTCGCGCACGTTCGCCGTGAGCGCGTTCAGGAAGTGTTTGGCGCCGTTGTAGGCCGAGCGGAAGTGCGCCATCGGCATGCGGCCCAGCACCGACGACACGTTGATGAGGTGGCCGCGACCGCGCGCCGTGAAGTGCGGCAGCACCGCCTGCATGCCGTAGAGCGCGGACTTCACGTTCACGCGGATCATCTCGTCGATGTCGTCGTCCGTGAGCGTGGTGGCCGGTCGCGAGATACCGCGGCCCACGTTGTTGATCCACACGTCGATGTGCCCGAAGCGCGCGATCGCGTCAGCCGCCGCGCGCTCCGCCTCCGCCCGCACGGTCATGTCGGCCGCGATCGCGAGCGCCTGCGCGCCGCAGCGTGCCGCGACGTCCGCCAGCGCCTCGGCGCGCCGCGCCACGAGTGCCACCGCCATGCCGTCGCGCGACAGCCTTTCGGCCACGGCCGCGCCGATGCCACTGCTCGCGCCGGTAATCACCACCACCTGATCGCTCATCGCTCTACCGTACCTGACCGCGCCCCGCCGGCGCTATGCCGGCGTGCGCTGCGACTGCTCGACGAGGCCCACGAGCGCCTGGAGGGTGCGGTTCACGGGCGTCGGCACGCCGAGTGCCTGGCCGCGCCGCACGACGAACCCGTTGAGCGAGTCGATTTCGGTGGGACGGCGGAGGGCCAGATCCTGCGCGGTGGACGAGAGCGCCTCGGGCATCGCCTCGACGATCTTGCGCACGGCGAGAGCGAGCGCTTCGACACTCACCGGCACCCCTTCGGCCGCCGCTACCGCTGCGTTCTCTTCCGTGACCATGCGCATCACGTCGCGGGTGCCATCGTTGGCCGCGATGTGGCGATAGCGCAGCTGCGACAGCGCCGAGATGGCGTTGTAGGCGCAGTTGGCGGTGAGCTTGGTCCAGAGATCCACGCGGATGTCGTCTGACACGCGGCACGGCACGCCGGCCGCGACGAAGTGCGCCACGAGGGCGTCGAGCGCGGAGCCGGCCGCATCATCCGCCACGCCCGCGCGCAGCGGCCGCCCGGCCACAATCGACCCGCCGCCGTTGTGGCGCAGGCGGCCATCGCCCGGCATCTCGGCCGACACATAGACGGCCGCCGGCACGACCGGATTCGGCAGGTGCGCGCTCATCCGCCAGGCGTTGTCCACGCCGTTCTGCAGGCTCACGACGAGGGTGTCCGGCGGCAGGACGCGCGAGAGATCCTGCGCGACGGCCTCGGTGTCCACGGACTTCACGGCCACGAGCACGGCGTCCATCGTCGCGAGTGCGGCCATGTCGGTCGAGGCGGCCATGCGGACGTGGTCCACACGTCCGCCGCTCGTCACCTCGAGCCCCGCGGACTCGATGGCGCGCACATGACGCTCGCGGCCCACGAGCGTGACCGGCACGCCCGATCTCGCCAGCATCGCGCCGAAGAAGGTCCCCACCGCGCCGGCGCCCATCACACCCACCTGCATCGTCGATTCCCGTGCGTTCGTCATCCGCGCTCGTCAGCTCCCCGAGCACGATTCCACATTGCCGCGCCGATGTCGAACAGGGGATGAGCGCGACGCCGCGGTGAAGGCGGTCGCGAGCCGGGCCAGCCCCTCGTCGATCGCGTCGCCTGAGATCCCGCCGAATCCGAGCACGAGTCCGTCGTGCACCGGCGTTGTCATGGCGTAGTCCGCAAGCCGGGCCGCCGCCACGCCCCGGCTGCCGGCCCGCGCGATCACGTCCGCCAGATCGGGCGCCCGTCCCACCTGCTCGGCCGCCACGTGGAGGCCGGCGGCGGACGGCACCACCCGCAGCCAGTGCGAGAGCCGCGCCTCGATGCCAGCGGTGACGCGCGCGTAGCGCGCCGCGTAGTGTCGCGTGACCGCGCGGATGTGCCGCGCCAGCAGGCCCTCGTCGATGAACCGGGCCAGTGCCGCCTGCGCGGCCGGTTCGCCGTGCCAGTCGGTGAGCTGCCGGGCGGCCTGCAGCGCCGGCTGCAGCGACGCCGGCGCGATGACGAAGCCGAGGCGCAGCGCCGGCAGCAGCACCTTGGAGAACGAGCCGACGTAGAGCACGCGGCCGGCGCGGTCGAGACTCTGCAACGGGTCGAGCGGGCGTCCCCCGAACCGGAATTCCGAGTCGTAGTCGTCCTCGATGATGACGCCGCCGCGGCGCTCCGCCCATGCCAGAAGCGCCGCCCGGCGCCGCAGTGACATCACGCGACCGAGCGGAAACTGGTGTGACGGGGTCACGTAGACCACTTTCGCCGTCGCGGGGATGGCATCGACCACCAGGCCCTCGTCGTCCACCGGTACAGCCGCGAGCCGGGCGCCGAGGCTGCGGTAGAGCAGCCGCACGCGCGGATAGCCGGGGTCTTCCATGGCCACGACCGTGCCCGGCGCCAGCAACACGCGGCCGATGAGGTCGAAGGCCTGCTGTGCGCCGTGTGTCACCACGACATCATCGGCATTGGTCTTCACGGCGCGCGATACGCCCACGTGTCGGGCGATGGCCGCGCGCAGCCCGTCGTGACCCGCCGGATGCGCGTCACTCGCATACCGGGGCGCCGACTCGCGTAGCGCGCCGGCCATGAGGCGTCGCCATGCGGTGAAGGGAAAGAGCGCACTGTCGGGCGTGCCGGGCCGGAAATCGTACGGCACCGCGGACCCCCGTCGCGGCGGAAGCACGGCAATCGCGCGCCAGACGGGCAGCGGATGGACGGCGCCGACCGGAGCACGCCGGCGGCTCGCGTCCACGCGTGGCGGCGAGGCATCGACGACGTAGGTGCCGGCGCCGACGCGGCCCTCGGCGACACCTTCCGCGACGAGCCGCTCGTACGCCAGGGCCACGGTGTTGCGGGAAACGGCGAGCCGCACCGCCAGCTCCCGGGTCGGCGGCAGACGCGCGCCCGCACGCAGGCGTCCATCGAGCACCGCCGCGAACAGTTGCCGGTAGATCTGTTCGGTCAGTCCGCCGCGGCGGCCGAGCCTGATGTGGATGTCCACGCGGGCAATGTGATTGGCCCAATGAAATTTGTCAATATTGGCTCTTTGACAGGTCCATCTTCCGCTCTACAGTGCCCACGAGACGGCGGCGCATCACCCTGCGGCGGCCGTCGTGGTCCGCATCCTGTTGATTCGCCGGCGTTCAAGGAGACCTGTCATGTCCATCGCCCGTGTCGCCTGCGGCGCCCTTGCGTTTGCTGCCTGCGCGTTCAGAGCGGCGCATCCGGCCGCACAGACGGCGTCCACCGTGCCGCCACCAGCCCCGGCATCGCTCACCGTGCCCGCCGGCTTCTCCGTCTCCGTGTTTGCGTCGGGTCTCACCGGAGCGAGGCTGATGACGCTCAGTCCGGAGGGGGTGGTGGTCGTGGCGAGGCGCGCCGAAGTTGTCGCGCTGCCCGATGCCAATCGCGACGGCGTGGCCGAACCCCGGGTGCTGCTCGGCGGTCTCGCCTACGCGCACAGTGTCGCGTTCAGGGACGGCTACCTCTACGTGGGCACGACGGCGGCGGTGTTGCGGGTGAAATGGACAGGGGGCGCGGTGGCGGGGGACGTGGAGACGTACGTCACGCTGCCCGCGTCCACACCCGCGCTGCACACGTCGCGTTCGATCGCATTCGGTCCCGATGGCCGGCTCTACGTGGGAATCGGATCGTCCTGCAATGTCTGCGTCGAGGAAGACGCGCGGCGCACGACCATCCAGGTCTACGACGGCCCGGGCAGCGCCGGCCGCACCTTCGCCGCCGGCCTCCACAACGCCGTCGGTTTCGACTGGGATCCGGCCACCGGACGGCTGTGGTCGGCCGACACCGGGCAGGAACAACTCGGCGATGACTACCCGCCGGACGAGATCAATCTGGTCGAAGAGGGCCGCCACTACGGTTTCCCGTTCTTCCACGGCAGGAGCGTCGCGAGTACTGTTCCCGAGCTGAAGGACGCGCCCCGCACGCTCACGACCAGCGATGTGGTGCCGCCGGCGTTCGAGCTGCCTGCCCACGCCTCGCCGCTCGGGCTGACGTTCTACCGGGGCACGCAGTTCCCGCGCGACTATCGCTCGTCGATGTACGTGGCCATCCACGGATCCACGCAGCGCTCGACGAAGATCGGCTACTCGGTGGCGCGCATCGTGATGCGGGCCGGACGCCCGGTGGCGAGCGAGGACTTCGTCACCGGCTGGCTCGCCGGCGACGCGGTCTCGGGCCGGCCGGCCGGCCTCGTCACCGGCGCCGATGGGGCCCTCTGCATCTCGGACGACAACAAGGGTTTCATCTACCGCGTGGCGGCCCGGCTGCCACGGCCGGCACCCACCGCCGCGGTTCGCAGTCTGCTGGCAGAGCGCCTTCCCCGGCTGAACGGGGCCACCATCGCCACCTCGCTCGTCGAGGTCACGTACCCGCCGGGTGGCACGTCGTCTCCGCACCGGCATCCCTGCCCGGTCGTCGGCTACGTGCTCGAAGGGGCGCTGCGGATGGGACTCAACAACCAGCCGCCGCGAATCGTGCAGGCCGGCGAGAGCTTCTACGAGTCGCCCGACGACGTACATTCGACGTCGGCCAATGCGAGCGATACCGCCCCGGCGCGTTTCCTCGCGTTCTTCACCTGCGATCACGACACGCCCACGTCGGTGCCGGTACCGCCGCCGCCGAAGTAGGTGTGAGCCCGGTATCCTTGGGCATGAACACGCGCCGGGGATCCGCACGCACGACGCGCGGTCCGTTCGGGACGACGCTCTTCCGCTACAGCGGGAAGGGCGCCTGGTATTTTGCGATCATCCCGGCGGCCGTCGCGCCGCCGGCCACGCGCCCCTGGGGCCGCACACCCGTCACCGCCACGGTAGACGGCGTGACCTGGGAGACGAGCATCTGGCGCGACACGAAGTCGAACCGCTCGTTGCTGGCCGTGCCGAAGAAGTACCGCGGGGGCAAGGGCGACGGCGACGCGGTCACCGTCACGTTCCTGTTCGACCCGGACGACGACTGATCTCGCGCCGTCTTCAGGCGACCGCGCGGCCCGCCGTCAGGGGAAGGTGACGCCGATCGTGACATCCACGATCGATTGTGTCCACCCGGACGCCACCGATACGCCGCGGCCCTCGATCTCGCCGATGTGGCCGCGCCAGTAGTTCACGGCCGGCGTGAGGGCCAGGCGTTTGACGCGGATGTCGTAGCCGGCGCCCACGAGGAACCCCGGACCACTGCCCAGATCGATCGTGACCGTCGACCCGCGGCGTTCGACGTCGGTGTCGAGATACGCCACGCCGGCGCCGCCCTTCACGAAGAAGCCGGCCACCGCGGACGGATAGAACGTCAGCGTCGCCGACGCGTTGTACATCGTGAGCCACGCCGTGGCGCCGCCGCGGTCCTCGCGGCGCGTCCACACGTTCAGTTCCCCACCCACGAGCAGGCGGGGATTCAGGGTCCACCCCGCCTTCACGTAGCCGGACCCTCCGGTTTCCGCGCCGTCGTCGCTGCAGTCGTCGCAGATCACCTCGGCACGTCCGGCGCCGACGCCGGCGCCGAACCAGAAGCCCTCGCGTTGCACCGACTGGGCGGTAGCCGGCGACGGCAGGACGACGATGGCGGCCAGAGCGCAGGCGGCGAGGTGGCGGGTGGCGGGTGTCATAGCTCTACTATGCACGGCTCATGAGCCCGCCGGCAGGCGGTTTCCGTTCTGTCGGGTAGAGCGAAAGAACGTCCCGACCCTGACCCCCCCAATAGGCCTGCCATGCTGCTACCCGTCCTCGTCGCCCTCGCCGCCCTCGTTACCGCGTCGGCGTACGCGCAGCCCGTACCCGAGACGTTCGACACCTGCCCGGTCGAGGTCCAGAACACCCTGCGCAATGCCCGCACCGAGTTCTCTCTCACCGGGCTCTCTTTTGCGACATCGACCGCGGGCACGCTGAATTGTGCCGGCGCCGTCGGCCTGGCCGACGCCACGACGGCGCGGCCGATGCTGCCCACGACGATGATGCGCATCGGCAGCATCTCCAAGACGATCACCTCCATCGCCGTCATGAAGCTCGTCGAGGCCGGGCAGGTGTCGCTCGACGACCGCATCGTCGACCGGTTGAACCACCTCGTGCCCGCCGGGGGCGCCCCCGACGCCCGCTGGTCGCAGGTGACGCTGCGGAACCTGCTGCAGCATTCCCTCGGCTGGCGGCGTTCGATCGGCGGTGAGCCGATTCAGAACAGCCGCGCGATTGCCACCGCGCTCGGCATCCGCGGGCCGGCCACCTCGGCCGACGTCGCGCGCTGGATGTTCCAGCAGCCGCTGCACTTCACGCCGGGCACCGAGTACGAGTACACCGGCATCGCCTACGCGCTGCTGTCGCTCGTCGTCGAACAGGTGTCGGGGATGCCGTACGAGCGCTACACGCGCGAGACCATTCTCGAGCCCCTCGGGATCCGCACGTCGATGCGCGTCGGCCGGACGCTGCCCGAGGGCCGGTCGCAGCCGGGCAATGCGGCGCGCTACGAGGCCGCCTACCACCAGCCGGCGGGCACGGCGGGATCCGCCAGTGTCTTTCCCTGGGTGCCTGGTCTCGTGCCGAACCCGTATGGCCAGTGGTACAACGAAAGCCTCGAAGGGTCCGGCGGCTGGGTAGCCACGGCACCGGCGCTGGTCCGCCTGGTGGACGCCGTGTTCGGCCGTCCCAACAGCCCGTCGATCTTCAGCCCGGCGACGCTTCAGGCCATCCAGGCCCGTCCGTCGTTCTACCCGACCAACGCCACGTGGTGGATTGGACTCGGGTGGGTCATCGAGCCGGTCGCCGCCGGGAACCGCATCACCTTCTCCGGCGCCCTGCGCGGCACGTTGGGGACGGTCCGGTATCAGCCCAATGGCCGCACCTACGCGTTCATCACGAACTATTCCGGAACCGTCGATCCGGATGGCAGCGTGCTCGCGAGCCGATTCGCCACCGGCGTGTCGGCGCTGCCCGGGGCGGCCAACGACCTGTCGACCAACGCGGCCTACATCGACTCCGCGGCCACGACGGCGCAGATCCGCAGCCAGAAGGGCGTGGTGGACGCGGTGTCGGGCGCGGCGGGCATCGCACCGGGATCGCGATTCGCGATCGTCGGGTGGCGGCTCGCCGCAGGCACCGTGCTGGCGCCGGGCGGCGTGCCGCAGGCCAGCCTCGGCGACGTCGAGGTGCGCGTCAACGGCCAGGCGATCGGACTCTTCGGCGTCAGCGCCGGACGGATCGAGGCGCAACTCCCGAATGGCCTCGCGGCCGGCACGGCCTCCCTGGTGGTGCTGCGCGGCGGCGTCGCCGGCGAGCCCGAGCCGTTCGAAGTCCGCACCGCGGCGACGACCGGCGTCCCTGGCGCGCCGACATCGGTGCAGGCGACAGCCACGGGCAACACCCTCAACCTGACGTGGGCGGCGCCCGGCACCGGCGGGGCGCCCACGGGCTACACGCTCGTGGCCCGCGTGGCGCCTGGTACGGCGCCAGTGGTCGTCGCGCCGCTGGGGCTCACGACGGCCTTCTCGACCGCGGCCCCGAACGGCACCTTCTACCTGAGTCTGACCGCGACCAACGGGACCGGCACTGGCCCGGAATCAGCGGTCGTCAGCGTCACGTTCCCTGGCGGCACTGTGGCCGCGCCGGCGGCGCCAACTGGCCTGGCCGTCAATGTGACCGGCACGACGGCCGCCTTTACATGGACGCCTCCGGCGTCGGGCGGCGCTCCGACCGGTTATATGTTGCTGGCTGGCGTGACGCCCGGCTTCACCGCGCCGCTGGCATCGCTGCCGCTCTCGGCGACATCGAGCAGCGTGGTCATTCCCGGCGTGCCGGCGGGCACCTTCTACGTGCGCGTCGTCGCACAGAACGCCGGCGGCACGAGCGCGCCGTCGAACGAAGTGGTCCTGACGGTTGCCGGCGCTTCCGCGCCGGGGGCACCCACGCTCAGCGCCAGCGCCACGGGATCGACCGTGAACGTGTCGTGGTCACCCGGCGGCGGCGGTGCGCCTGTGAGCTACACGCTCAGCGCGTCGGTCACCCCGGGCGGCGTGCCGATCGTGTCGGTGCCCCTCGGCGGCTCGAGCATCGCGTTCGCCGGAGTGCCGAGCGGCACCTACTACCTGCGCCTCACCGCCAGTAACGGCGCGGGCACGAGCGCGCCGTCGAACGAGGTCTCGGTGACCGTGCCCTAGCACCACGCGTCGTGGCCCCGCCGGATCGCAGGTGCGGCCGCCCCGCTGGGCGCCGCACCCGCACTGAGCGCGGGTCAAGGGAACGTCAGTCCGATGGTCAGCGCCACGACGTTCTGTTTCCAGCCGGTGGCGAGCGTCTCGTCACCGATCTTCACGTCGCCGATGTTGCCGTAGTAGGCGTCGAGCGCCGGCGTCAGGCGCACCCGCCGGCCGAGGCGGAAGTCGTAGCCGATGCCCGCCAGCAGCCCGAGCCCGTTGCCCATGTCGCTGTCGATCGTCGTATTGCCTTCTTCGTACTTCGAGTTGACGAACGCCATGCCGGCGCCGCCTTTCAGGAAGAACCCGGCGGTTTCCGACGGGTAGAGCGTGACGGTGCCCGACACGTTGTACATGTTGATCGTGATGTCGGTGCCGTCCACGTCTTCCTTCTTTGTCCAGGCGCTGCCCTCGATCCCGAGCAGTACGCGCGAATTCAGCGTCCAGCCGGCCCGCAGCGATCCGGCCGCGCCGGTCTCCCGGTCGTTCTCATCGTCGTCGCAGTCGTCACAGGTGACGTCCGCCGAACCCGCCCCGAGACCGAAGCCGAACCAGAACCCTTCGCGCTCCTGCGTCTGCGCCAGTGCCGTCGCCGGCACGAAGGCGGCGAGTGCGGCAGCCAGCACGCTGATGTTCACGAGACGTGTGATCGCAGTCATGATGCCCCTTCCATTGGAGTGGTTTCTTCCACTCCACTCATCCAGCCCATCAGGAATCGTGCCAGGGCGAGGGGGCCGGATCGCGGGAGGCCGGCGCACCTGTGCGCGCTCCGCTCAGGGCCGGTGCGCCGGCCTCGTAAATACCTGCGGGGCCGCGGGGAATTCCGCGGCCTATCGGGGCGCGGCGACCCAGGCGCGCGCGTCCGGCCGGGTGTCGCGCAGGATCTCGACGACGGCGCGGCGGTCAGCCGCGGTGAGATGGGCGTACTTCGGCGCCGGATCACCGGCCACGAGCACCCGCGCCAGGCCGCGATACACCTCGGCGCGGATCTCGCCGGGCAGCGCGTCGAAGGCGGCGCTCTCGATCGTGTAGCTGAGCGGATACCGCATCAGGCGCGTGGAGAGATCGAGCACATGCAGGGTGCGGCCCTTCGCATCTCTCGCGCCCCGGGCCGAAAACCACTCGGCGAATCCCGACGACCCGCGCAGGCCGCCAGGCATCGGGGCTTCCCCGACGAACAGCAGGTAATCCACGAGGTCGGCGAGCGTGGTGGTGACGGCCGGCGTCTCGAGCGGCACGCGCCCCTCGTGCGCGGCCACGCGTACTTCCCAGCCGAGGCGCGTGATGAGGTTGAGGGCGCGGGTCTGGTGGTCGAAGACGGCCAGCGCCACGACGTCGCTCGTCGCCGCCGGGTAGCCCGCGAGATCCACGGCGCCGTCGAGCGACGGCGCGTTCAGCGCGCCAGCGGGCACGAGCGAGCGTCGCGCGTCGTTCGCGTCCACCACCGTGTTGCCAAGGTGGCTCGATGTGCCATGGCGGCCGGTCACGAACCAGCCGCCCCACCGGCGCTCGAACGGCGTGCGGTGATCGATGAGGTCGTGGCTGCCGAGCCGCAGCTTGAGCGTGCCGTCGGTGCCGGCAGCCAGGCTGCGCGTCATGAAGCCGGGCACTTCGAGCGTGGCCGAGGCCACATGGCACGTCACGCAGCCGCCCTGCCGCGAGAAGGCGGGCCGTTCGGCGGGCCGCTGATCGAGCGTGTAGAACACGGCGCCCTGCTCGGCGTCGTGCGCGATGAGCTCGAGGAACGGCGAGCGGCGGATGAACCCGACCGAGACCTGCTCGTTGTAGAAGAGCGCACGCGGATTGGCCGGGCTCGTCACCATGCGCTGCACGCCGGTGCGTGAGAGCACGAGCATCTGCGAGGCCGCGGACACATCGAGGGCGGCGAGCACCGAGCGCAGGTAGCCGCTGCCCGGCTCGAAGGTGAGCGACGCCTCGCCCGCCTCGAGCCGCCGATTGAGCGCGGCGACCGCGTCGGTCGTCGGGCGCGTGGCCCAGGCAATCGCCGGATGTTCGTCGAGCACCCCCATCCAGACGCCGCGGCTGTCGCGCTGCGCCGCCACCAGCGTCGTCGCGACGCACCCGGCCACGGCGACGGCCAGCAGGAGCAGCCGGCGCCGGCCGCGGCCTGGCGCCCGGACGGTCGTCACGCGGGACACGATGCGAGTATACCGAGAGCGGCCGCTAGAGAATGCCGCGACGCAGCGCGATCGTGACGGCATGGGTGCGATCGCTGGCCGCGAGTTTGGCCATGATGCTCTTCATGTGCGTCTTGACCGTCTCCTCCGAGATCGCGAGCTCGTCGGCCACGCGCTTGTTCGCATGGCCGGCAGCCACGCGGTTGAGTACTTCGACCTCCCGCGGCGTGAGCCCGTCGTCGGCGTGATGCTGCGCGAGCGCGACGGCGATCTCGGCGGGAATGCGCCGTTTGCCGGCGTGGACGGCACGGATGGTGTCGATGAGGTCCTTGCGCAGCATCCCTTTCAACAGGTAGCCGGCAGCGCCGGCCTTGATGGCGCGCGAGGCCAGCACGTCGCCCTCGTAGGTCGTGAGCACGATGATGCGGGCGTCCGGCGACTCCTGACGGATCGCGTGGATGGCGTCGATGCCGTTCACGTCGGGCATCTGCACGTCCATCAGCGTGACGTCCGGCGCCAGACGCCGGAACTGCAGCAGCGCCTCGCGGCCGGTGGCCGCTTCGCCCACGACCTCCATGTCGGGCTGCCCCTGCAGTACCGCGGCGATGCCTTCGCGCAGGAGCGGATGGTCGTCCGCCGTCAGTACCCGGATGCGGGCCATCGTGCTCATCGGCTGTCTCCACTCCACGCCCGCTGCAGCCACGCCCACCGCGGCGGCGCGGCATCGGCGTACGCCGTGGCGGCCGGCACGCGCAGCTCCACCTCGGTGCCGGCGCCGGTGCGGCTCCAGATGTGCAGGTGCCCGCCAATCCGGCTGGCGCGTTCGCGCATGCCGCGGAGGCCGAAGTGTTCGGGGCGCCCCGCGGTCGCCACCGTTGGCGGCATGCCGAGGCCGTCGTCACGGCACCGCACACACAGCGCATCCTCGCCGTAGGTGAGTTCGGCCTCGAGACGCCGCGCCTGGCCGTGCCGGCGGGCATTGATCAGCGCCTCGCGCACGATCCAGTAGGCCTCGTCGCGAACGATCGGATGCAGGGGCCGCGACGCGCCTTCGACGGCGACCGTGAAGATCGGCTCGCCGTCGCCGACGACCTCGTCGCCGGCCCGGGCGATCGCATCCGCCAGATCAGTCGTCGCCTCGGCCGAGCGCCGCAGATCGCGGACGCGCTGCCGGCCCTCGCGCATGACGTCGTCGGCGCGTGACAACGCGTCCTCCATGTCGCGGGCCACGCCCGCGTCGATCGGCATCCGCGACGCCACGGCGTGGAAGCGGAGAATGAGCCCCTGCACGCCTTGCAGCAGCGTGTCGTGCAGTTCGCGCGCGATGCGCTCGCGTTCGGCGACCTGCGCTTCGAGCCGGCCGTGCATCGCGGCCGCCGTCTGCCGGACGCGGATCCGGAAGGCGGCCCACGCAAGGCCTGCCAGCGTCAGCACGGCCGCGGATCTGAAGGCCAGCGTCTGGTGCAGGGCCGGGGGCACGACGAAGCGCGTCGAGGCGCCGGTTTCGGCCCAGACGCCGTTGTTGTTCGAGGCGATCACATGAAAGGTATAGGTGCCCGGCGCGAGGTTCGCGTACGTCGCCTCGCGTCTCGTCTCCGCCTCCTGCCAGCCGGCGTCCACGCCGTCGAGGTGATAGCGGAAGCGCACACGGTCGGGCATCGTGAGGCTGAGACCGGTGTAGGCGACGTGCACCGTCGTCGTGCCGACCGGCAACGTGAGGGCGTCGGAGGCCGCGTAGTCGCGATCGGCCGTCCGGATGTGCGTGACGCGCACGACCGGTGGATGCGAGGCGGCGGAGAGACGGGCGGGATCGAGCGCCAGCACGCCGTCGAAACTGCCGAACCAGAGTTGACCGTCGGATGTGGCAATTGCGCTTTGGGCGGGGCGCGGCGCGGCGCCCCCCACCACGCCGTCGAGGTAGTCGAAGATGCGGATGCGCGGCACGACCGTGGGATTCGCCACCGCGCGTTCAAGTTCGTCGCCCGCGATGCGCACGATGCCGCGGTCGGTATCGAGCCAGAGGGTGCCATCGGCCTGGCGCGCGAGACCGCGAACGAAACCCACCGTGCCTTCATCGATGCCCGCGATGAGGTGGACGCGGTCGCCGTCCACGGCGGCCAGGCCGCCGCGGCGGGCCAGCCAGATGCGATCGCCAGATTCCGCGAGGCCTGTCAGCGGGCCGTATTCGGCCCCTGGTGGCAGCCCCACGGCCTGCACCCTGGCGCCGTCGTAGCGCACCACGAGACCGGTGTCGTAGCCCATCCACACCCGGGACGTGCGGTCGGCGATGGCGATGCGCACCCGGCCCTGATCGTCCGGCAGACCCGGCACGTCCGGCATCACCCATCGGCCATCCGTGAGAATGCGGACGCCGGAGTTGAGGAATACCGCCCACAGGCGGCCCTGGCGATCGGTCACGAGGCTCGAGGCTTCGTCGTGCTCGACCGGCGGACCCGCCACCCGCTCGAAGCCGGACGACGCGCGGCGCCACAAGGCAAACGAGGCCCAGGCCCAGACGGTGCCGGCCGGGTCCACGCCGACGCCCGTCACGCGGGTCGGCACGTTCGTGCGCTCGACCACGCCGTGCGCGACACGCACGAGGGGATGTGTCATGGCGCCCACCCAGGCCGTGCCGTCGGGCGCGACCGCGAACCTCGCCGCATGCATCGGCGGCAGCGCCGCGCGCGTCAGCGCGGTCTCGCGGAACAGGTCGAGGCCGCCGGAGGTCCCGGTCCAGATGTTGCCTTCGCGATCGCGAAGGATCGCGAACACCTCGTTACGGGTGAGGCCGTCGCGCATCGTGAAACGTTCGACGGGCCCGGCCAGGCGGCCGTCGACGACGTGCACGCGCGCGACACCGAGCCGGCTGTGGATGACCCACAACGCACCCCGTGAATCGAACAGCAGGTCGCGGCCCTCGACGACCGGGGACTCCGCGCGCGCGGCCGCGCCTGACGCAGTCACGGCTCTGACCGGGCCGCTTGTTTCGGCCGTTGAACCGGTCGCCCACAGCCGCCCGTCCGGGGCTTCGACCAGCCGTGAGGCGCCGCCCGACGTCGCCAGCCGGACGAAACGGCTCTCACCGGGACGGCGCACCGCGAGGTGTTCACGCCCGCTGACCCAGTGCGCGCCGGAACGATCCACGAGCATCCCGTGTCCGAACGCTCCAGGCGGCGGCGCGTCGAGCGCCGCATCGAACGCGTGCCATCGACCGCCGGCGAGACTGGCCAGCCCGTCGCGGTTGCTGAGCCACATGATGCCTGCGGCGTCGCGCACGAGTTCGAGACCGTTGTGAGGGGGCAGTCCGTCGGCCGCCGTGAATGTCGTGCGTGTCCCATCGACGAAGACCGTGAGCGCCCCGCGGTCGTGCAGAGCCCACAGACTGCCATCGTCGAACGCCCAGACCTTCACGACACGCCGCAGCGGCGGTCCCTCGACGGGCACGAGGCGCTCGAAGCGGTTGCCGTCGAAGCGGTGCAGGCCGCTCGGCGTCGCCAGCCACAGATAGCCGTCGGTCGTCTGCGCGATCGACGTCACGGCGCCAGGCGCTCCTTCGCGCAGGCCCCAGGCCTGGTGGTACAGCTCGGCCAGACCCACATCACGCGGCTGAGCCGATGCCGCCGACGCCAGCAACACGAGCGCCGCACCGAGAACGACACGTCTGGTCATGGTGGATGTCAGCCGCTCACTCTGCGCGATCGTTTCCACACCAGAGTCCCCCGAAAGAGGGAGGCGCTGGTCCCTGCTTGTCGTGACGCCCCGACTGCCGCCGCCCGATAGGCTGACCGTCGTGCAGCGGCTCTTCTCGATGTTTCCGACGGCCGGACCCGGTGTGGCGCTGGTGCTGTTGCGGATGGCGGTGGCCATCTCTCTTGCGCTGCCTGCACCGGACGTCCAGCGGGTGACGCCGGTGTGGCTCGATGCGCCTGTGGCCGTGCTGCTGTGCCTCGGCGTGTTGACGCCCATCTTAGCGTCGTTTGCCGCCGTGGCCTTCGCGGCCAGAGCGTTCGCGGACGCTACGCTCGAGCCGGCGCCGGTGTCGCTCATGTTGTGCGCGACAGCGCTGGCGCTGCTCGGTCCGGGCGCCTATTCGTTCGACGCGTGGCGCTTCGGCCGTCGCATCGTCGTTGCATCGGACGCGGGTGACCCGGTCGAGTGAACCGCGGCTCCCCCGAACGTGTGATGTGCGAAAGACTCGCGCCGCCTACGATGCGCGGCACGTCGTCGAGGTGACGACTTTCAGCTGCGGAGAACTCTCGCCATGCCCATCATCACCACCACCGACGGCACGCAGATCTACTACAAGGACTGGGGATCCGGAACGCCCATCGTGTTCAGTCATGGCTGGCCTCTGACCGGCGACGACTGGGACGCGCAGATGGTGTTCTTCGCCTCCCGCGGCTACCGCTGCATCGCGCACGACCGCCGCGGCCACGGACGCTCGAGCCAGCCGTGGTCTGGCAACGAGATGGACACCTACGCGGACGATCTCGCGGCCCTCACGGCGCAGCTCGATCTGCGCGGCGCCATCCACGTGGGGCATTCCACCGGCGGCGGCGAGGTCGCGCGGTACCTGGGCCGGCACGGCACCGCCCGCGTCGCGAAGGCCGTGCTCATCGGGGCGGTGCCGCCGCTCATGCTGAAGACGCCGGCCAACCCCGGCGGACTGCCCCTCGAGGTCTTCGACGGCATTCGCGCCGGCACCGCCGCCGATCGCTCGCAGTTCTTCCAGGACCTGACGACGCCGTTCTATGGGGCCAACCGCGACGGCGCGTCGGTGTCGCAGGGCGTGCGCGACAAGTTCTGGCTGCAGGGCATGATGGCCGGCCACAAGAACGCGCTCGACTGCATCAAGGCCTTCTCGGAGACCGACTTCACGGCGGACCTGAAAGCGATCGACGTGCCGACTCTCGTGATGCACGGTGACGACGACCAGATCGTGCCGATCGGCGCCTCGGCGCTCGAGTCCGTGAAGCTGCTGCGGCAGGGCACGCTCAAGGTCTACCCGGGCCTCTCGCACGGTCTCTGCACACTCAACGCCGACGTCGTCAACGCCGACCTTCTCGCCTTCTTCACCGCCTGATCCCGAAAGGACCTGACGCATGTCATCCCACGCTGCCCTGGCCCCGCGCGAAGAGACCATCCCGAGCGTCGGCGCGCAGATCTTCGTTCGGTCGTGGAAGCCGGCGGGGCCGCCGAAGGCCATCGTCACCATCTGCCACGGCGTCAATTCGCACAGCGGCTACTACCTGTGGGCCGGCGAACAGCTCGCCGCGCAGGGGTTTGCCGTCTACGCGCTCGACCTGCGCGGCCGCGGGCGCTCGAGCGGCGAGCGGTTCTACATCGAGGAGTTCAAGGAGTACCTCGACGACGTCGACGCCACGATCACCCTGGCGCGCTCGCGCGAGCCCGGCCTGCCGGTGTTCCTGCTCGGCCACAGCGCCGGCGGCGTGGTGTCGAGCGTGTACACGCTCGAGCACCAGTCGGAGCTCGCCGGCCTCATCTGCGAGAGCTTCGCCTTCAAGGTGCCGGCGCCCGACTTCGTGCTGGCGGTGGTGAAAGGCCTCAGCCACCTGACGCCGCACACACACGTGCTGACGCTCAAGAACGCCGACTTCTCGCGCGACCCCGAGGTGGTGGCGCAGATGAATCGCGACCCGCTCATCAAGGACGAGTCGCAGCCGTCGCTCACCGTCGCCCAGCTCGTGCGGGCCGACGAGCGGCTCGAGCGCGAGTTCCCGCTCATCACGCTGCCGGTGTTCATCATGCACGGCACCGCCGACAAGGCCACGAGGCCCGAGGGCAGCCAGTTCTTCTACGACACCGCCGGCTCGAAAGACAAAACCCTCAGGCTCTACGACGGCCACGCGCACGATCTGCTGAACGACTACGGCCGCGAGAAGGTGCTGGCCGACATCGTCGCGTGGATCGACGCGCGCCTTCCCGGCGCACCGAGGAGCTGATCGTCATGGCCACCACGTCTGTCACCGGCGCCGTGAGCACGCCGACCGAATGGGTGGAGCGTCGAGGCCGGCGCCTCGCGTTCCGCAGTGTCGGCACCGGCACGCCGCTGGTCCTCTGCACGCGGTTCCGCGGCAACCTCGACAGCTGGGACCCGGCGTTCCTCGACGCCCTGGCCGCCCGCGGCTTCCGGGTGATCACGTTCGACTACAGCGGCCTCGGGCTCTCCACCGGCCCGCGATCGTACGCGCTGACGGCCCTGGCCGACGATGCCCTCGACCTCATCGACGCATTGGGACTCGACCGCGTCGTGCTGGGCGGCTGGTCGCTCGGCGGCCTGGCGGCGCAGGTGTTCCTGGTGACCCATCCACAGCGCGTGAGCCACGCCGTGCTCATCGGCAGCGGACCGCCGGGGCCCACGGTGAAGTCGCCGGAGCCGCTGTTCTTCGAAACGGCGTCGCATGCCGAGAATTCGTTCGAGGACGAAGTGATTCTCTTCTTCGAGCCGGCGTCGCCGGCGAGCGTCGAGGCGGCACGCGCCTCGGCCGCGCGCATCGCCGCGCGCACGACCGACCGGAGTGTCCCGGTGCCCGCCGACTGGGCGGTGGCGCACATGGCGAGCCGGCCGGCCGGTCCGATCTTCCCGGCCGAGGCCGTGCTGGCCGCACTCAGGACAACGACCGTCCCGATCCTGCACGTGGGCGGCGACCACGACGTCTCGTTCCCGGTCGAGAACTGGTACGCGCTGAGCGGACAGCTCCCGACCGTGCAGCTGGTGACGTTCCCGCGCGCCGGACACGGACCGCAGCACCAGTTCCCCGTGGCGGCCGCCGCGCACATCGCGGCCTTCGTGGCGGAGGCGCGCTGACATGACCGCACCCCTGTACGACCCGACACGCACGGCGCTGCTCTTCGTCGATCCCTACAACGACTTCCTGTCGGAGGGCGGCAAGCTGTGGCCGCAGGTGGCGCCGGTTGCCGCGTCCGTGCGTCTGCACGACAACCTCCGCGCCGTGGTGGCCGCCGCGCGGGCCGCCGGCCTGCCGGTGATCGTCGTGCCCCATCACCGCGCGGCCCCCGGCGACTACGAGCGCTGGGGCCACCCGACTCCGTATCAGGCGGCCTCCGGCAGCGTGCAGGTCTTTGCGGCGGGCACGTGGGGCGGTGAGTGGCACCCGGACTTCGCGCCGCAGCCCGGCGACCTCGTGGCAAAGGAACACTGGGGCAGCAGCGGCTTTGCCAACACCGACCTCGACTTCCTGCTCAAGCAGTGCGGGATCACGCATGTCGTCGTCATCGGGCTGCTGGCCAATACCTGCATCGAAGGCACGAGCCGGTTCGCCGCGGAGCTCGGCTACCACGTCACGCTCGTCACGGACGCCACGGCCGCCTTCAGCCAGGAGCGGATGCGCGCCGCCCATGAGTTCAACGGCCCGACGTTCGCGCACGCGATCGTCTCGACGCGCGAGCTGCTGGAGCGCCTGCCCGTCGCCGTGGCGCCCTGACAAGGAGGACCGGATGCCTGCCGCACACACACCGTCTGTTTCGCGCCCCGAGGCAGGCCTCGGGCCAGCCGCGCTCGAGGCGATTGCCGCCGCCCTCCGGGCGCTGCTCGCCGACACGTTCACGCTCTATCTCAAGACGAAGAACTTCCACTGGCACCTGCGCGGACGGCACTTCCGCGACTACCACCTGCTTTTCGACGAACAGGCCGCCGAGCTCCTCGCGATGACCGACGACCTGGCCGAACGGGCCCGCAAGCTCGGCGCGACGACGCTGCGGTCGATCGGCGACATCGCGCGCCATCAGCGCCTGGCCGACAACGACGAGGTCGACGTGCGGGACGACCGCATGCTCTGCGAGCTGCGTGATGACAACGATCGCCTCACCGTGTTCCTGCGCGAGGCGCATGACGTGTGCGGCCGGCACGGCGATGTCGCCACGGCCAGCCTGATCGAGAACTGGGTGGACCAGGCCGAGCGCCGGAGCTGGTTCCTCCGCGAGACTGCCACCACTGACTGAGGCGCCGCCGCGCCGACGAGAGCACCCGATGACCGATACGAGACGACTGGCGCCCCGCAGCGAGAAGGGGCTGCTGACCCCCGACAACTGCGTCGTGACCCTGATCGACCTGCAGCCGCAGATGCTGTTTGGCGTGTCTGGCGCCGATCGGCAGGCGATCGTCAACAACAACACCGCCCTCGCCAAGTCGGCGCGCGTCTTCGGCGTGCCGCTGGTGGTGTCCACCGTGGAGACGAAGAGCTTCAGCGGCTACATGTGGCCGCAGATCTCGGCGATTGTGCCGGGCGAGACGCCCATCGAGCGTTCGACGATGAACGCGTGGGACGACGACGCCTTCGTCGGGGCAATCACCGCCACCGGCCGGAAGAAGATCGTGCTCGCCGGCCTGTGGACCGAGACGTGCGTGGCGCTGCCGACCATCCAGGCGCTCCACGACGGCTACGAGGTCTACGTGGTGGAAGACTGCTGCGGCGACGTCAGCGAACTGGCGCACAGAAACGCGATGCAGCGGGTGATGCAGGCCGGCGCGGTGCCGGTCACCGCGCTCTCGGTGATGCTCGAATGGCAGCGGGACTGGGCGGCACGCGAGACCTACGACGCGGTCATGGACATCGTGAAGACCCATTTCGGCGCCTACGGCGCCGGCGTGGAGTACGCGTACACGATGGTCCACGGCGCGCCGGCCACCGCGCTTCCCCCCTACGTGCCGGCCGTCGGCCACGACTGAGGCGCCGTCGATGCCGGCCGCCGATCTCGTCGTCGTCAACGCGCGCGTCACCACGCTCGACCGCACCCGGCCCGAGGCCGAGGCGCTGGCGGCGAGAGACGGGCGCATCGTGGCCGTCGGCACGGCGGCCGACATGCAGCCGTGGCTGGCGGCAACGACGCAACTCGTGGACGGCGGCGGACGCCGCCTCATCCCCGGACTGAACGACAGCCACATCCATCTGATACGCGGCGGGCTCAACTTCAACCTCGAGTTGCGCTGGGAGGGCGTCCGCTCGCTGGCCGACGGCCTCAGGATGCTGCGGGTACAGGCCGCCCGCACACCGCCGCCGCAATGGGTGCGCGTGGTGGGCGGCTGGAGCGAGTTCCAGTTCGCCGAGCGCCGCATGCCGACGCTCGACGAGATCAATGCGGCGGCTCCCGACACGCCGGTCTTCGTGCTGCACCTGTACGACCGGGCGTGGCTGAATGGCGCGGCACTGCGCGCCCTGGGATACACGAAGGCGACGCCGGATCCTCCGGGCGGCGTCATAGAGCGGGATCGCCATGGCGCGCCGACGGGTCTGCTCGTGGCGCATCCGAATGCCGGCCTCCTCTACGCCACACTGGCGCGCGGGCCGCGCCTCAGCGTCGAGGATCAGATGAACTCGACGCGGCAGTTCATGCGGGAACTGAACCGCCTCGGCGTGACCAGCGTGATCGATGCCGGCGGCGGCTTCCAGAACTACCCCGACGACTATGCCGTCATCGAACGCCTGCACCGTGACGGCCTGCTGACGCTGCGTATCGCCTACAACCTGTTCACGCAGACACCTGGCGGCGAGCTGGCCGATTTCGCGCGCTGGACCTCGCTGGCGACGCCCTATCAAGGCGACGCGTCGCTGCGCCTGAACGGCGCCGGCGAGATGCTGGCCTTCTCGGCCGCCGACTTCGAGGACTTCCTGCAGCCGCGCCCGGACCTCGCGCCGGCGATGGAGGGCGACCTCGAGGCCGTCGTCAGGCACCTGGCGAGCCACGGGTGGCCGTTTCGCCTGCACGCCACCTACGACGAATCAATCACGCGGATGCTCGAGGTCTTCGAGCGCGTGCATCGCGACATCCCGCTCGACAACCTGCGCTGGCTGCTCGACCACGCCGAGACGATCTCGCCCCGTAACATCGCGCGCGTGGCGGCGCTCGGCGGCGGCATCGCCATTCAGCACCGCATGGCGTTCCAGGGCGAACACTTCGTCGCCCGATATGGCGCCGAGGCCGCGGCGGTCGCGCCCCCGGTGCGGCAGATGCTCGAGGCCGGCGTTCCGGTGGGCGCCGGCACCGACGCCACACGCGTGGCCAGTTACAACCCGTGGGTGGCGCTTTCATGGCTCACGACCGGGCGCACGCGCGGCGGACTTGCGCTCTACCCGAACGCGCAGCGTCTCGACCGGGACACGGCGCTCGCGCTCTTCACGCGCGGCTCGGCCTGGATGTCGCGCGAGGACGAGGTGAAAGGGATGCTCGCGCCGGGGCGCTACGCCGACTTCGTGCTCCTGGCGGCGGACTACTTCGCGGTGGAGGACGAGGCCATCGAACATCTCACGTCGCTGCTCACGGTCGTCGATGGCAAGGTCGTGTACGGCGCCGGCGACTTCGCCTCGCTGGCGCCGGCGCTGCCGCCCGCGGCGCCCGGGTGGACGCCCGTGGGCCACTTCCACGACGCCGGGCCGCCCGGACCGGCGCCGGTGCCGCGCGCGCATCGCTGCGCGACGCCGGCCCACGAACGGCGCCGTGCAACCGCTTCATCGTTCTGGGGGGCACATGGCTGCGGCTGCTGGGCATTCTGAAATGGCCGTGTCACAACCCGTCAAGATCGTGATCGAACGGGTGGTCACGCCGGGCCAGGACGCGGCCTTCCGCGAGTGGACGCAGGCCTTCATGGCGGCTGCCGCCGCGGCTCCTGGACACGAAGGCGCCTCGGTGCTGGCGTCGATGGGCGGCGGACCGCATGTGCTGCTTCTGCGCTTCGCATCCGCGTCCGCCTTCGAGCGCTGGCGCGAATCGGGCGCCTATCGCGAGGCGATCCGCGACGCCGACCGGTCGAGCCGCGCCGGCGACGCCCCCCAGGTGCGCACGGGTCTCGAGACCTGGTTCACCATTCCGGGCGCCAGGCCGGCGGCGCCACCGCCGCGCTGGAAGATGGCGCTCGTGACGTGGCTGGCGCTGCTGCCGCAGGTCCTCGCGTTGTCGTTCGTGCTCGCCCCGCTGCACCTGCCCTTCCTCGCGCAGGCCGCGGTGTCGACCGCCATTCCGGTGGCGGCGCTGACCTGGATCGTGATGCCGCGGCTCACGCGCGCGCTGGCAGGCTGGCTCCATGGCTGACGACCTGCTGACATCGCTGCCGACGGTGAACGCCGTGCTGGCCGCACACGCGGCGGCGCTCGGTGCCGACGCCGTCGGCTACCGCCACCACGTGTATCGTGTCGTGCACCTCTGCGTGGCGTTGTCGAGCGGCCGGCCGCTGCCGCTCGACCAGCTGGAGGTCGCCGCGGTCTTCCACGACCTCGGCATCTGGACCGCCGGCACGTTCGACTACCTGGAGCCATCGGTCGCGCTGGCGGCGGCCCATCTGGCACGTCACGGACGTCAGGCGCAGATCCCCGCCGTCACGTCCATGATCCTCGAACATCACAAGGTCACGGCGTATCGCGGCCCGAACGCCCCACTGGTCGAGGCGTTCCGCCGGGCCGACTGGGTGGACGTCACACGTGGGCTGCTGACGTTCGGCCTGCCGCGGGCGCGGATCGACCAGATCCGCCGCCGCTGGCCCGATGCGGGATTCCATCGGCGGCTCCTGCAGCTCTCGGCTGCGCGCCTGGTGCGTCATCCGCTCAGCCCCCTGCCGATGCTGCGGCTCTGACGGCAGGGTATGCTTCGGGGCGTGCTGGCCCGACTGCTCGCCCGCGTCGGCCTCGTCACCCCGGAACAGCGGGCGTGGGCGTGGTACGACTGCGGCAACTCCGCCTATTTCACCACCGTCATCACCGCGGTCTTCCCCGCCTTCTTCGCCAGCTACGCGGCGTCGGGCATGTCGCCCACGGAAGCGACGACGCGGTTCGGCCTCATCACCACCGTGGCGATGGCGATTGTGGCCGTGGCTTCGCCGATCCTCGGCGCCTACGGCGACTTCACGGCGCGCCGCAAGAAGCTGCTCGTGCTGTTTGCGGGCCTGGGTGTGCTGGCCACGTTCCTGCTCACCACGATCAGCGAAGGCGGCTGGCAGTGGGCGGCGATCATCTTCATCCTCGGCAACCTGGGTGTGTCCGGCTCGCTCGTGTTCTACGACTCGCTGCTGCCGAGCGTGGCGAAGGCCGAAGAGACCGACCGGGTGTCGTCGGCCGGGTACGCGCTCGGCTACCTCGGCGGCGGCGTGCTGCTCGTCGTGAACCTCGCGTGGATCCTGAGCCCGGCCACCTTCGGCCTGCCGAGTACGATCGCGGCCACGAAGCTGTCGTTTGCGAGCGTGGGCGTGTGGTGGCTGCTCTTCATGATCCCGCTGCTGCGCCACGTGCCGGAGCCGCCGCGCCTCGTCGAACCCACCGAGGCCGAAGGTGCGTCGCCGCTTGCGGCCACGTTCTCACGGCTCGGCCGCACGTTCAGCGAAATCAGGCAGTACCGCCAGGCGTTCCTGGCGCTGCTCGCGATGCTCGTCTATCAGGACGGCATCCAGACGATCATCCGGTTTGCCGGCATCTACGGTGCAGAAGTGGGCGTCGGCCAGTCGCAGCAGATCGCCGCCTTCGCGATGGTGCAGCTGCTCGGCGTGCCGTTTGCGTTCATCTTCGGCGGGCTCGGCGCGAAGATGGGCACCAAGCGGGCGATCTTCCTCGCCCTCGGCGTGTACGCCGTGGCGGCAACGCTCGGCTACTTCATGACCAACGCCGTGCACTTCTTCATCCTGGCCGCCCTCGTCGCCACGGTGCAGGGCGGCGCGCAGGCGCTCAGCCGCTCGCTCTTCGCGCGGCTCATCCCGCCGGCGAAGACCTCCGAGTACTTCGGGTTCTACGCCGTGGTCGAACGCTTCGCGACGGTGCTCGGCCCGCTCGTGTTCACGCTGAGCGGCATGCTCACGGGATCGTCGCGCTCGGCCGTGCTCGGGATGATCGTGTTCTTCGTCGTGGGCGGCTGGCTGCTCTCACGCGTGGACATCGAAGAAGGCGAACGCGCCGCCCGCGCCGGCGGTCACACGTCGCCGTCGGAAACGGCCTGACGCATCAGCACGCCGGCGCAGAAGCCGGCGGCGCTCACGGCGAGCGCGAAGAATCCCATCATCATCACCGCATCGAGGGTGTTCGGCTGTGTGGTGTCGGGCAGGCCGAGCAGGCGGTTCGTCAGGTGCCGCAGCGGCACGCCCGCGCCGGCAAGGAACGCCGCCGGCCAGCTCCGCCAACCCCACACACCGCCGATGGCCGCACCGGCCACGAGCGTGAGCGCCACCATCACGACCGGACGCACCGGGCCGACGACTGCTCCGGCCTCCACCGCCACGAGCAGCAGGGCGGCACCGAGGCCGGCCACGAGCCACGGCCAGAATCTCATTCACCCCTCCGCGCGTAGCCGTGGCCGTCGATCCAGATCGCGCCCTTCGGGTCGTCGGGATCGGTGATGAGGATGTGCTGCGCGACGGTGCCGTCATCCCATGTGACGTGCAGCACGAGCCCGTCGACCCGGTAGGTGCCGCGCTGGCCCGCCGACGTGCCGCGCGTGGCCGTGGAGGTGCCACCGGCCTCGCTCCTCGCGCCTGCCCCGCCACCGCGTTCGATGACGCCGTCGGCCGTGAAGCGGAACTCGTCCCACGCGGCCACCGACGACGTGCCGCCCACGCCGAGTGTGCCGGCGCCGCCGAGGCGCCGGTACATCCCGCGAAGCGTGAAGCCGGCCGGCAACGTGGCGTAGGTCACCTGGAAGGGCAGCTTCGCGAAGCCCTTCGCCCGGGCGATCTGCAGTTCGCCGCCGGCGCGCTGCCAGCGCGTCCACGCGCCGGGCTGGACGGTCTTGTGCGCGGCGAGATCTCCCGGGGCGGTCAGGCCCCGCACGTCGGTCAGTGCGTCGCCGTTGCGGAAGAGCACGACCGGCACGACCTCGGTGGTGATGAAACCGCCCACGCCGAAGCCGGCGCGCGTGTCGAAGCCGATGCTGTCGATCGAGGCGAGCAGGGCCGGCGTGACAATCGAGGGCGACGGCGGGGCCGCGGCTGAGGGCGCGGCCAAAGCGGCGGCCTCACCGGGCGCCGGCGCGCCGGCCAGGTCCGGCGCCGAGGTCACAAACTGCGCTTCGCTCGTCTTCGTGACGCTGACGGCCACCGCGCAGTCGCCGATGGATTGTTCGCTCAGGCGATCGGCAATCGACTCGACGGCCGAGGTAATCACCTGCTTCTGGCGCGGGTTGCGCTCGGCCTCGTCCACCCGTGCGCGCACCTGCGCCACGCGCTGCGACGCCGTCCACGCCCCGATGACACGCGAGGCCGCGGCATCGAAGCCGGGGCCGCGCGTGCAGGCGGCGGCGAAGTAGTCGAAGGTGCGCAGCGTCACCGCGGCCTTGAGCAGGGTCTGCATGGCGGCTTCGGCGGACGGCTGGGTCAGGAGGGCGCCGCCGACGAGGGCGGCCAACAACGCGGACATGGATCACCCCCGGAACGAATACGTGGCGCTCGCGCGGGGGAGCACGAAGAACACGCCCGGGTGGCAGTATACCCGCGGCATGAATCCGCCCGTGAAACGACGGCGCCCGGGCGGGTATCGTAAGGATGATGTCCGTGCCGCTTTCCGTGCTCGATCTGTCGCCCGTGCTCCAGGGCGGCACCACGGCCGATGCCTTCCGCCGCACGCTGGCGCTCGCGCAGCATGCCGAACGCCTCGGCTACACGCGCTTCTGGCTGGCCGAACACCACAACATGCCGGGCATCGCGAGCGCGGCCACGGCCGTGCTGCTCGCGCACGTCGGCGGCGGCACCTCGCGCATCCGCATCGGCTCGGGCGGCATCATGCTGCCGAACCACGCGCCGCTGCAGGTCGCCGAACAGTTCGGCACGCTGGCCTCGCTCTTCCCGGGCCGGGTCGATCTGGGCCTCGGCCGCGCCCCCGGCACCGATCACGCGGCGGCCCGCGCGCTCCGGCGCACGCTGCAGAGCGACCCCGAAGGGTTTCCGAACGACGTCATCGAGGTGATGGCGTTCTTCGACGATCCGCGGCCCGGGCAGGCCGTCGTGGCCACCCCGGGCGCCGGCCTGCACGTGCCCGTGTGGATTCTCGGCTCGAGCACGTTCGGCGCGCAGGTGGCGGCGGCCCTCGGCCTGCCGTTCGCCTTCGCCTCACACTTCGCGCCGGCGATGCTCTTCGACGCGATCCGGATCTACCGCGAGCGCTTCCAGCCCTCCGCCCAGCTCCCCGCCCCTTACGTGATGCTCGGCGCCAACATCGTCGCCGCGGCGACCGACGACGAGGCGGAGTTCCTGGCCTCGTCCGGCCGCGAGAGCGTCGCGGCGCTGCGAGCCGGGCGCCCGGTGACGCTGCCGCCGCCGTCGCGCGAGTGGATGCGCGACGCGTTCGAACCCGCCGATCCGCTGCAGCGCACGCGCGTCTCGTTCGTCGGCAGCGCGGCGACCGTGCACGCGCAGCTCGACGAGTTCGTCGCCCGCACCGGCGCCGACGAGGTCATCGTCACCTCCCACATCCACGATCACGCGGCCCGGCTGCGTTCGTACGAGATCGCAGCGGCGTGGCTGACGCGCGGTGCGGCGGCGGCGGCACCGGTCGGTTCCGCCGGCTGATACCCGCCGTACATGACACGAGGCGCGCCCCCCTTGGGGGAGCGCGCCTCGGCGGATCGGGCGGCGGAGCTTAGCGCTCCTGCGAGGTGGCCGTCGCGGCCTTGCGCTTTTCCTGCTCGGCCTTGAAGTCGGCGTCGTTCATGTAGACGATGTTGATCCACGCGTGGGCCATCTCGTCCACCGTGCGGTCGCCCCAACCCACCCACTGGTTCGGATCGGGATTGGTCTTCTTCGCGCTGGTGTTGTCGTGCCACGCGGTGACCTTGAGCAGCGTGCCCTTCGGCAACAGCGGCGCCACGTCGTCGGCGTAGACGAAGGTGGTCATCCACATGAAGTTGAAGTCGCTCGTGTGGCTGAGCACGCGGCGCTGGCCGCTCGGCAGGATGGCTTCGACCATCATCGCCTTGCCGCGCAGGTGCATGTGCGGCTGGTAGCTTTCGATGCGGGCGTTGTCGCGCAGCGGGAAGAAACCTTCGGTCGTCGTCACCGTGTTCGGGCGCAGGTCGAGGTTGCCCACCGCGGCCGGCACGAACGACAGACGCGTGCGGTACTTGGGCTCCTGGCCCTTCGGGTAGAAGTAGATGCCCATCTCGACGTTGCTGGTGATCTCTTCACCGGCCTGCGAGTAGTGGATGTCCCAGCGGAAACGCGCGCCGGGCATCAGCAGCTTGCCGGTGTCGGGGCGCATCATCTCGCCCTGCTTGCCCACGGCCCATTCCATGAAGAGCGGCGCGGGACCGTCGGCGGCGTCGGCGCCCGGCTCGGTCTGCTCGAGGTAGGCGATGGCGTGGTGAATGACCTTGCGGCCCTTGATGTTGCTCGGGCGGATCTCGATGGCACGCACCCAGCGCGGCTCGGTGAGTTCGATCGGGGTGACGCGCTTGTCCCAGGCGTCCTGCGCCACGGCGGGCATCGTGAACGAGTCCGACTTCACGATCATGTCGGGTTCGGTCTGGCCGAACGTCTTGGCGAAGTTCCAGCCCTGCTCGGCCGGCCATTCGATGGCGGGGGGCATGTCCTTCGCGCTGCCCTGCGGCGCGCCGGCGTCCACCCACTTCACGATGGTCTCGAGTTCGGCGGCGCTCAGCGAGTCGTCGTTCTTGAACTTCGTGACGCCCACGGTGCGGTCGATCTGGAACGGCGGCATCGAGTGATCGCTCACGCGCGCCTTGATCGAACGCGCCCACGGCCGCGCCTGCTGCCAGGTCTGCAGCGACATCGGGGCGATGGACTCGGGCCGGTGACAGGCCTCGCACTTCGCCTGGAAGATCGGCGCCACGTCCTTCGTGAACGTCGGCGCGGTCTGCGCCGAGGCCACCGAGGCGCCGCCGAGCAGGGCCGTCATGGCCACTGCGCCGACCGCGCCACTCACCAGATTCCGCATTTCAAGCTGCATCATCGCGCTCCTGTCGTTACTTGACGGTGACTTTCACGTAAGTATTCGTCCAGCAGCACTGGAACCCAGCACCGCCCTCGCCCGATTCGTCGTTGCCCTGCACGCGCAGCAGGTACTCGCCCGGCAGGCTGAACGTCGCAGTCGTCGAGACCGCTTCGCCCTGCGTCTTCGTCGCCACCCGCGCCGGTTCGAACTTCACCGTGCCGGGCCCGCGATGTTTGTGGAAGGAGACGGTGGCCACCGCGCCGGCGCCGCGCCGGTTCGTGAGCTCCGAGCCCTTCTTGGTTTCCTTGGGGTCGTCGACCTTGAAGCTGATGGCGACCGGCTGATTGACCGTGCCGGTCAGCGTGGCCGACACCGTCGTGGGCGGCCCGAACACCTTGCCGCTCTCGAAGGTGAACTCCGGCGGCTTGTTGCCCATGCCGGCTTCCTGGAACGGCTCGATGGTGTAGCCGTTGGTGATCCCGAAGGGAATGGACTGGGTTTCGCCGTTGGCGGTGATCGACCAGGTCAGCATCTTCTTGCCGAAGTCTTTCGGCACCTTGATGACGAACACGCCCCACTGGCGGCCGATCTGGAAATGGGTGGGCTGGCCCTGGTCGATCGGGCCCGGCTCGATCTTGTTGTTGGGACCCACCGGGATGTCGAGGGCTTCACCCTTGTTGCGGTTGAAGTAGCCCACGAGCAGGCTGTAGGTGCCGTCAGCGTTCTGGTACCAGCCTTCGTAGGAGGGCGTCACGCTGACGCCTCGCTCGCGCGTGGGACCAAGAGGCAGCGGCGGCGCGGGCTGCGACACAGGGGGCGTGGGCGCCTGCGCAAATGCGGAGGCAGCCAGACCAAGAGCGGTCACCGCGAGGGTGAGAGTACGGGCGTTGAGCATGTGGGGTACCGGAACTACGCAGTGTCATCCAGTGTAACCCCTGGGTCAAGGGAGGAATCCGCTCTCGGAGGGAAAAATTCACCCTCTGACGTAAGAAATGGTGGGCGCCGGCCCCACACCCCCGGGCACGGCGTACGCCAGGGCGACGATGCCGCTCGCTGGCAGGACCTTCTGATCACTCAGCACGAGCGGGACCACCGGACCGGCCGGCAGCAGCGGCACCCCGGCGCCAAGGAGCACCGGAATGACGGCTAGCTCTACCGTATCAACGAGCCCGGCGGTGAGAAGTGCACGGAAGAGCTCGCCGCCGCCGTAGAGCCAGATGTCCTTGCCCGGTTCGGCCTTGAGCCCGGCCACGACGGCGGCCGGGTCGTCGGCCACCACACGCAGCCCCGGCGCCGAGGACGGCGGGAGGGTGCGCGAGAAGACCACACAGTGCATGCCGGCGAGCATCGCCATATGGCCGTCGCCGTTCACGACCTCGTAGGTCTTGCGGCCCATGACCGCCGTGTCGAATTCGGCCGCCATCGCGGCGAAATCGATCGCCGGGTCCATGACAATCCAGTCGTACTCGCCGTTCGGGCCGGCGATGAAGCCGTCGAGCGACACCGCGACCTGGTAACGAAGACGTCGGGCCATGCGCGTCACCTCACGAGCGGCTTGTCGAGCGAGTCCCAGCCATATGCGGCGGCCACGCGGGCCTCGATCTCGGTGATGAGGGCGCGGCCGCGGTCGCCGTTGGTCATGATCGCCACACCGTAGCCCTTGCGCAGGTGGCCGAGCACGTCCGCCTGGAAGCCCCAGTTCGAGCCGCCGTGGCCGAAGTACCACCCTTCGCCGCGTTGCTCCACGCCGAAGCCGGTCGCGTACGGGCCCACGCCGACCGGTGAAGTCATGTCCTTCGCCGACGCGCGCGACAGCACCCGGCCAGCCGGGCCGCGGAGCGCCGACTGCACCTCGATGAGCACCCGCGCCAGATCCGTGGGTGTGGTCCACAGCCCGGCAGCGGCCTGCTCGGGATACACGTGCCAGGCGGTGTCCATGGCGCGACCCTGGCCGTTGTGCGCCCGCGACAACTGGTCAGCCACGTCGGCGGGCGGCGGCTGGGCGAAGGAACTGTTCGTCATCCGCAAGGGCGCGAGCACGGTCGCCTGCATGAAGGCCGCGAAGTCCTGGCCGGTCAGGTCGGTCAGGGCGAGCTGCATGAGCGTGACGGCGCCGCCCGAATACTTGAAGGCCACAAACGGCGGCCGCGCAAAACGCACCGCGCCGACGTTCGACGGCGCCTCGCCCTTCAGGATCTGCACCAGCGTGGGCCGCGGCAGCGCCGGATCGTAGCCGGGGAAGCCGAAGCCGTCATCGGCGCCCGAGGTGTGGCTGAAGAGCGACCGCGGCGTCACCGGATGCCCGTTGGTGAGGGCGGTCTCGGGCACCTTCCACGACGTCAGGATCGCGTTCACGTCCGCATCGAGGTCGAGCTTCTGGTCCTGCGCGAGGCGCATCGCCGCCAGCGCCGTGATCGGCTTGCTGATGGAGGCTGCCTGAAAACGTGTCGAGGTCTCGACCCGGCGGCCCGTCGAGACGTCAGCCACGCCGTACGCCTTCGCCCAGTGCACCTCGAAGTCCCTGACCACGGCGATGCTCACGCCGGGGACGTTGAGCCGCGTCATCACCTGCGCCAGCGTCAGGCCATCGAAGCCCTGGCGATCGGGCACCTGCGGCGCTTCGATGCGCGCGATGAACGCCGCGGCATCCGTCTGCGCCGCCGGACGCGACACGCCGGCGCCGGCGAGCAGGGCGAGGGCGGCCACCGGCAGGACCCATCGCTGGACGCGCGTGATGGTCATAGGTAGTGACATACGGTCAGCACAGACCCGCCGTTCCCCGGGAGATTACGTCAACCGGCGACGCACGACGTAGTACAAGGCCGCGGTGGTCGCGACCACCGCCGTGCCGATGAGCACGAAGGTCGCCGCGTTGCCGGCCAGGAACGACTCGCCGAGGTAGACGACGGCCAGCGCGTACGGGATTTCTGACACGGCCAGCACGGCCATGTAGGTGCCGAACGAATACCGCACGAGGCCGAGCACGTAGCCGAGGATCTCGGAGGGCATCGCCAGCTGGAAGAGCAGCACGTGCGAGACGTGGGCGCGGCTCGTCACGCGCGCCTCCCACAACGCGAGGGTGGCGTCGTCCACGAAGAGCGCGGCGGCGGAGCGCCCAAGGAAACGCCCTACCGCGTAGGTCACGGCGCCGCCGAGCAGCCACCCGAGCCACAGAAGGCCGAGGGTGCCGAGGGTGCCCCACGCCGAGATGGCCACCGGCGAAAGCAGCCCGCTCGAGAAGAACGCGAACATCGCCGAGAGCGCCGACAGCACGACGAACGCGGCCATGCCGGCGGCCGGCGCGCGCGCGATGAGCGCTTCGCCCCACGCCACCGCGTCGGCCAGCCGGCCGTGCAGCGTGTCGGAGGCCACCACCAGACCGGCCGCCGCGACGAGCACGGCCAGGGCCGCCAGACGCCGCAGGTGGAGAGGACTGTCGGTCACGGCCTCGCGCCTATGCCGGCGGCCGCGGCGCGATCATCACCGGCACGGCCGGGGCATCGTTGACCGTGAGACGGAAGACGTCGGGGCGCGCGTAGTGACCCACGACGTCGAAGTCGAACTTGCCGCGGCCGATGTCGGCCAGGTCGAGGTCGGCGGTGAGGATCGTCTCCTCGCCGAAGTGCGGACCGGCGAGCACGACGCCGAGCGGACTGACGATGGCGCTGCCGCCGCGCATGAGCAGCGCGTCTGGCGAGTCGCCGAGCGACACGCGCACATCGCCGGGGAACGCGTCCCTGCGCAGCACCTGGCAGGCCGTGAGCACGAAGCAGCGGCCTTCGAGCGCGATGTGGCGCATCGACGGCAGCCACGAATCGCGATCGTCGGCGGTGGGCGCGCAGTAGAGCGCCACCTGCTGCGCGTACATCGCCATGCGCAGCATCGGCATGTAGTTCTCCCAGCAGATGACGGCGCCGATCTTCCCGTACGGGCTGTCCACCGCCTTGAGCGTGGAGCCGTCGCCGAAACCCCAGATCATGCGCTCGAGCGCCGTGGGCATGAGTTTGCGGTGCGTGCCGAGCAGCGCGCCGTCGGGCCCGAAGTAGAGCGCCGAGCAGTAACACGTGCCGCCGTCGCGTTCGATGACGCCGATGACCACGTAGCAGCCGTGCGCCGCGGCGGCCTCGCCGAGCCGCGCCGTCTCGGGCCCGGGCACGACGATGGCGCTCTCGAGCGCGCGGCGGAATTCGTCGCGGCCGGCCGCGTCGCGGGCGCCGACGACCAGGCCGAAGCCGAGGCCCTTGAGATACCCGCCGATGAACGCCTCGGGGAACACGACCACCCGCGCGCTGGTGGCGGCAGCGCGGCCGATGAGGTCCACGGCCTTGTCCACGCACGCGGCGCTGTCGAAGGGCACGGCGCCGGCCTGCACGACGGCGGCGCGAACGGTAGAGGGCGGAGCCGGCATCGTCATGGGCGCGTGCCGCATGGTACACCGCGCCCTTAAACCTTCGGCCCGCCGGACGGTCTGACCTGACATGGGGAATCGCACGCTGTCGATACTCACGGCGGGGCTGCTCGTCGGTGCCGCCTTCGTCACCGCCGCGCCGGCGATCCCCGAGGACGATCGCGCCGCCACGCATGTGCTGCACCGGCTCGGCTACGGCCCGCGCCCCGGTGACGTCGCCGCCGTCCGCCGGGTCGGCGTGGCCGCGTGGATCGAGCAGCAGCTCCACCCCGCGCGCCTCGACGATGGCGCGCTCGACGCCCGGCTGTCGGCCTTCACGACCCTCACACTCGACGCGCGCACGATCGTGCAGGAGTTCGAGCGCCCCGCCATCGAGGAACGGCGCGCACGTCAGCGAGCGGCCACCGGGGCGGCCGCGCCGGACGCCGCGAGCAGCGCAGCGCGGCCCGCGCCGTCAGCGGCCCAGGCGAAGCGGCGTCTCGTGCTCGACGAGCTCGAGGAGGCGAAGCTGCTGCGCGCCGTCTACAGCGAGCGCCAGCTCGAGGCCGTGCTCACCGACGCGTGGTTCAACCACTTCAACGTGTTCGCCGGCAAGGGTCCCACGCGCAGCTACGTCACGGCCTACGAACGCGACGCCATCCGCCCCTACGTGTTCGGCCGCTTCCGCGACCTGCTCGGCGCCACGGCACGGCACCCGGCGATGCTCTTCTATCTCGACAACTGGGAGAACGTCGATCCCGAGGCCGGCGCGCGGCGGGCCGGCGCGGCTCCGCGTCGCGCCGCCCGGCGCCCGGCCGCAGCGCCGCCGCGGCCGCCGCGCGGCCTGAACGAGAACTACGCGCGCGAACTGCTCGAGCTGCACACGCTCGGGGTGGACGGCGGCTACACGCAGGCCGACGTCGTGGCCGTGGCCCGCGCCTTCACCGGCTGGACGATGCAGCCGCGCGAGGGGTCCGGCTTCCGCTTCGTGCCGGCGCTGCACGACCGCGGCGCCAAGACGGTGCTCGGCCATACGCTGCCGGCCGGTCGTGGCATCGAGGACGGCGAGGTGGTACTCGACCTGCTGAGCGCACATCCGGCCACCGCCCGCCGCGTGGCGCGGATGCTGGCGACGCGCTTCGTGGGTGACACGCCGCCCGAGGCGCTCGTCGAGCGCGCCGCGGCGCGGTTCCGCGAGACCGACGGCGACCTGCGGGAGGTGGTGCGCGTCATCGTGACGTCGCCGGAGTTCTTCGCGCCCGCGGCGGCCGGCGCGAAGCTCAAGACGCCGCTCGAGTTCGTGGCGAGCGCGCTGCGCGCGACCGCCGCCGATGTGCGATCGGCGCGCCCGCTGACCCGCACCTTGCGCGAACTCGGGATGCCGCTCTACCTCTGCCAGCCGCCCACCGGCTACGACGACACCGCGGCCACGTGGGCGGCCGCCGGCGCGCTCGTGGGCCGCGTGAACTTCGCCGCGGACCTCGGCGCCGGACGCGTGCCGGGGCTGCGTCTGCCGCCGGCAGTCACCGCGGACGTCGCCGCTTCGATTGCCGCGCCCGCCTTCCAGTACCGCTAGGAGACGAGATGACCAGCCGCCGCGTGTTCCTCAAGTCGGGGGGTGCCGCCCTCGTGTCGCTCGGGTTCGCGCCGTCGTTCCTTGCCCGCACGGTCGAAGCCGCCGGCACCAGGAAGAAGCTGCTCATCGCCATCTTCCAGCGCGGCGCGGTGGACGGCCTGAACATGGTCGTGCCGTACGGCGATGCCGGCTATTACGCGGCTCGTCCCACCATCGCGATCGCGCGTCCCGGCCGCGACAGTGGCGCGCTCGATCTCGACGGCTTCTTCGGTCTGCATCCGCGGATGGCGCCGCTCGCCCCGTGGTGGACATCCGGTCAGCTCGCCGTGGTGCACGCGTCGGGTTCGCCCGACACGACACGCTCGCACTTCGACGCGCAGGACTACATGGAATCGGCGACCCCCGGCGTGAAGAGCACGCGCGACGGCTGGCTGAACCGCTATCTCCAGACGCGTGAGGCCGGACACCCGCTGCAGGCGGTGAGCCTCACGACCGAGATGCCGCGCACGCTGCGGGGCCACGCGCCGGCGCTCGCCGTGCGCCGCCTCGACGACTTCGCGATTCGGTCCGGCGGCAGCACGTCCGCGGCCGTCGAAGCCGCGTATGCGTCGAGCCGCGACGGCGCCCTGCACGCCACCGCTGCCGAGGCGTTCGACGCCCTGCGTCACCTGGCGGCGTCGGCCCGCGCGCCCTACGTGCCGGCCGCCGGCGTCACGTATCCGCGGTCGCCCTTCGGCGACGCCTTGCAGGAGATCGCGCGGCTGGCCAAGGCCGACGTGGGGCTCGAGATCGCGTTCGCCGAGAGCACGCAGTGGGACCACCACGCGAATGAAGGCGGCGCCACCGGGCAGATCGCGGCGCGTCTCGACGACTTCTCGCGCGGCCTCGCGGCGCTCGCGCGCGATCTGGGCGATCGCCTCGCCGACACCGTCATCGTCACCATGTCGGAATTCGGCCGCGCCGTCGCGCAGAACGGCAGCGGCGGCACCGACCACGGCCACGGCAACGCGATGCTCGTGCTCGGCGGCCCGGTGAAGGGCGGCCGCGTCTACGGGCGCTGGCCGGGCCTCGCACCCGAGATGCGGCACGAAGGCCGCGACCTCGCGGTCACGACCGACTTCCGCGACGTCTTCGCCGAGATCGTCGTGCGTCACCTCGGCGCCGACACCGCCACGGCGGGCACGGTGTTTCCCGGGCACACGGTGCGTGCGTCCGCGTTTCGCGGCGTGCTCTGAGCGGCGTGTTCTGAGCGGCCTGCCGCGCGGCGGACTGGTGGTAGGCTGCGCGGCATGAACCG
Organism: uncultured Acidobacteriota bacterium; assembly: GCA_902826515.1. Lineage (GTDB taxonomy): Bacteria > Acidobacteriota > Vicinamibacteria > Vicinamibacterales > UBA2999 > CADEFD01. Next base: position 24,821 of record CADEFD010000004.1, on the reverse strand, counting down.
CGGACTCCTCGCCTGCTGCCTCGTCGCGCTCGCCGGTCTCGCGCCGGGCCTCTCGGCCACGCCCGCCCCGCAGGCGCCCGCCGCCCCTGCGCCGGCACGCGCGGCCGACGACACGACGATCCGGCCGTTCCGCATTGCGGTGCCAGACGCGGTACTCGCGGATCTGAAGGCGCGCCTGAAGACTCCGCGCATTCCCGCGCCGCTCGACGGCCCCGGCTGGGCGCTCGGCACCGACACCGCGTATCTGCGCGAACTCGTGACCTACTGGCGCGACCGCTTCGACTGGCGCGCCGCCGAACGCCGACTGAACGCGATGGAGCAGTTCACGACCACGATCGACGGCCGGCGCGTGCACTTCGTCCACCGCAAGGCGAAACAGACCGGCGCCTTCCCGCTGCTCGTCACACACGGCTGGCCCGGATCGATCGCCGAGTTCACGAAGGTGATCGGCCCGCTCACCGATCCGGTCACGCATGGCGGCGAGGCGCGCGACGCCTTCGACGTCGTGATGCCGTCGATCCCCGGCTTCGGCTATTCGGAGGCGCCCACGGCCGCCGGCTACGATCCGGCACGCATCGCCACCATCGAAGCGGCGCTCATGGCCCGCCTCGGCTACACGCGCTACGGCGTGCAGGGCGGCGACTGGGGCTCGATCATCAGCACGCAGGTGGCCGCGCGCGACACCGCGCACGTCGCTGGCCTGCACCTCAACATGTGCTTCGGCGCGGCGCCGGCGGGCAGCGATCCCGAAGCGGGGCTGACCGACGCGGAGAAGGCGCGCCTCAAGACGCGGCAGACCTTCCAGAACGAAGAAACCGGCTATCAGCAGATCCAGGGCACGAAGCCGCAGACGATCGGCATCGCCCTCAACGACTCCCCGGTGGCCCTCGCCGCGTGGATCGTCGAGAAATTCCGCACGTGGTGCGACTGCGACGGCCATCCCGAGACGATCTTCACGAAGGACGAGCTGCTCACGAACATCACGCTGTACTGGGTCACGGAAACGGCCGCCTCGTCGGCCCGCATCTACTACGAGAGCCGGCATCCCACGACGCCGCCCGTGCCGGGGAAGATTGCCGCGCCGATGGGCTGCGCCGATTTCCCGCGCGAGATCATCTGGTCGCCGCGGCAATGGCTCGAGTCGCGTTACACCATCACGCGGTGGACGACGATGCCGCGCGGCGGCCACTTCGCCGCGATGGAACAGCCGCAACTGCTCGTGGACGACGTGCGCGCGTTCTTCCGCACCGTGCGCTGACGCCCCGGTACCGCCGGGTGGCGGCGGCGCGCCACCAATTTCGATTGTCCTCCTGAGGGGCCCGTGCGGGTTCCACCGCTACCGGGACAGGAGCGACGACCATGCCGACCGGCTGTACGCGACAGATCCACGCGGCGCTCGCGCTGCTGCCGGCGCTCGTCGCCGTCGTCACCGCCGGCGCGGCCGACATCGGCACGTGGCGATCCATCGGCCCCACCCTCATCACGAACGGCGATGGCCCGAGCCGGAACTCGGTAGGCCGGGTCACGAGCATCGCAATACATCCGGGCAACCCGCAGACGATCTATGTCGGCGCGCGCGGCTCCGGCGTGTGGCGCACGACCGATGGCGGCGCCACATGGCGTCCGGTGGCCGACGCGCTGCCCACGCTGACGGTGGCCGGGCTCGCCGTGGCCCCGACGCAGCCGGCGCGCGTGTTCCTGGCGACGCCGCTCGGGATCTACCGTTCGGAGAACGGCGGCGATAGCTGGACGCAGACGTTCACCGGCGATCTGCGGCCGTTTGCCATCGACGGCGGCGCGATGATCGTCTCGCCGCGCACGGCCGAGACGGTGTTCCTGTCGGGATGCCGGAGCGGCGATGGCGGCGTGCAGCGGTCGCTCGACGGCGGGGTGACGTGGGTGAACACCCTGCGCGGCTGCGTGTCGTCGTTGCTGATGCGGCGCGGGGCGCCCAGTGAACTCGTGGCCGGCATGCAGGCCTTCGGCAATGCGGCGGCGGGGGTCTATGCCACCGCGGATGCCGGCAACACCTGGCGGCGCCTGCAGGGGTGTCCGTCGGCGATGCTGCCCACGGTGGACGGCGACACGGCCATCCGCGTCGCCGAGACGCGCGGCCGCACCTACGCCAGCTTCAAGAAGGGCGCGTCGTTCCGTCTCTTCCGCACGACGGCCGCGACATGTGTCGTGAGCGGCGTGCGCGAATCGGCGTGGGAGCCAGCCTGGCATCCGGACGAGGCGACCGGCCCGGGTCTCTGGAGCCTCATCGCCGCCGATCCGGTCGATCCGAATCTCGTCTACGCCACCGGCACCGTGTTCTGGGTCTCGACCGACGGCGGGATGACCTTTTCGAAGCCGTCACCGCAGCCGCACGTCGATCACCACGCCTTCGCCCACGACCCGCAAACACCCGGCGTCATCTATTCCGGCAACGACGGCGGCATCTACCGCGCCGTCAAGGGCGCGAGCGGCACGTGGACGTTCATGGCCCGCGGCATCGCGAACGTCGAGTTCTACGACCTGGCCGATTCGGCGATGGACCCGGCGATCGTCATCGGCGGCACGCAGGACAACGGCACGAGCAAGAGCGTCAACGGCGACACGGTGTGGCGCTACGTGACCGGCGGCGATTCCGGCGTGGTCGAAGTCGCGCCGCACAACGGCGCGCACTGGTACGAAGCCGGGCAGGCCATGCATCAGGTGGTGCGCTCGACCAACACCGGCGCTTCGTGGGCCGGGATTGGCCAGAACCTGCCCGAGGGGTGCCTGTTGAAGGGCGGCGAGTACATGGCCGCGCCGCTGGCGAAGCTGGCGGTCGATCCGGTGAACACGTCGCGGCTGCTCGCCAGCTGCAACGGCGTGTGGCAGGGCCTGCCGTGGACGCAGGTGTTCACGCCGCCAGCGAACGATCAGGCCCTGGCCGTGGCGGTGGGACGCACCGGGATCTCGTATGCCGGCACACGCGGCGGCAAGGTGTTCGCCTCGGCCGATGGCACGAGCTGGGTGGGCGTCTTCGGCCTGACGGCGCCGGCTGCGTCGAGTGACATCGAACCCGACCCGGCTGACGCGTCCGTCGTGTACGCGGCGTTTCGATCGGGCGCGAGCCGCGTCGTGCGCCTCACCCGCGCGCCAGGCGGCGCGCTCGCCTACGCGGCGAATGACATCACGGCCAACCTGCCGCCGACCGCGCTCGTGAACGCGCTCGTGGTCGATCGGCTGCGGCCCTTGGCGCTCGTCGTGGCCACGACGCAGGGGGTCTTTCAGGGGCGATCGGCCGATCAGGGCCGGACGTGGACGTGGTCCGCCTACAACAACGGCCTGCATCCAGCGATGGACGTGCACGACCTCGAAGTGCATCCGACGACCGGCCTGCTGCGGGCCGGCACGTTCGGTCGTGGCGCCTACGAGGTGTTCACGAGCGACCCCATCGGCAGCGTCGTCAATACCACCGGACGGGTCACGCTGCTGCGCGCCCACGATGTGGGCACCGGCTTCGGCCCGCCCGGCGACCAGCTCGACGCCGAGGCCATCGTGCAGCTCGACGGCGCGCCGGGCATGTCGTTCGGCTTCACGCTGCGCACCGGGGCCGATGCCTCGACCCATGCCGGCATGTTCGACACCCTGCGCGACGCCGTTCGTCGCAACCGCCCCGTCGTGCTCGACTACGTGCGCACGGGCTTCCGATCGGGCCGTGTCATCCGCGTGATGCCCTCGGCCCAGTGACCCCCGATCAAGGAGACTGCCATGACCCGCGTCCTCGCTCCCGTGCTCGTTGCCTGCTGCCTGGCCGGCTGGCCCGGCCTCGCCCACGCCGATCTGCTGAACACCTCGGGCCGCATCGCCGTGCTCCGCGTGCACGACGTGGGCACCAAGTACGGCCCGCCGAGCGACCAGATCGACGTCGAGGTCGTGGTCACGCTGCAGAACCAGCCGGGCAAGGCCTTCGGCTTCCAGTTGCGCGGCGACGGCAACCAGCAGGCACGCCGGGCCATGCTCGACCTGCTGCGCGACGCCTTCGCGGCCAATCTTCCGGTGTCGATGGACTACAACATCACGCCCGGCAGGAACAACGGCGTGGTCATCCGCGTCTGGCTCACGCGTTGATGCAGCCGGCCGACCCCGGTCGGCGGTATCATCACGGCGCCGATCGCGGCGCACGATGACGTCCCACTTCACGAGCCGCCGAATGCGCGGGCTGCTGGCCGGCCTGGCCGCCGCCGCCACGTTTGCGGCCCACCCCGACGGGCGGCCGGCGGCCGCCACGGCCGTGCAGACCATGACCCCGATGTCCGATGCCGTGAAGGCCGAGCTGGCGCCGAATGGCCGGCTGCGCGCCGGGCTCAACTACAGCAACTTCCTGCTCGTGTCGTCGCGCGCGCCCGATCACGCCGGGGTGGCGCCGGAGCTGGCGCGGGAGCTGGCCCGGCGGGCCGGCGCGACCGTGGAGTTCGTCGGCTACGGCAACGCCGGCCTCGCGGCCGACGCCGCGGTTACCCGCGCGTGGGACGTGGCATTCATCGGCGCCGAGCCGGCCCGGGCCGACGTCATCACGTTCAGCCCGGCGTACGTGGAGATCGAGGCCACGTATCTGGTGCCGGAGCATTCGACGATCGGCGCCATCAGCGACGTCGATCACGAGAGCGTGCGCATCGTCTCGACGGCGCGGGCCGCCTACACCCTGTACCTGCAGCGCACGCTGCGCCGGGCGCAGGTGGTCGAAGCCGACGGCATCGCCGGCGCCGCCGCCCTCTTCGCGCAGGGCGGCTACGACGCGCTCGCCGGCCTCACGCCCAGGCTGCGCGAGGACGTGCGCGCCATGCCCGGCACGCGCCTCCTGCCGGGACGTTTCACCGCCGTGCAGCAGGCCATCGGCGTGCGGAAGGAGCGGACGGCGGCGGCGGCGTACCTGGCGGCGTTCACGCGCGAGATCCGCACATCGGGCCTGCTGGCCGGCCTCATCGCCACGCACAAGGCCGAGGGCCTGACGATCGCCCGCTGATCCGCGGGGATTTCCCACCCGGCCGCGGGAGGATCCGGCGCGCGCACCGGCCGGCGGGGCGCAATCCCCGGCAATTCGACTCCGGAGCGTCCGGTTCCACAAGGCACCCCCTTTGCATTGTCGTCACACGGTGCGGGTGTGCCGCGCGCGAATCATCGCGCGGGCGTTGAACGATTCGGGCCCACGGGCCCTTGCGAGGCGAGTGATGACCACAGTGACGGTGACCAACAAGCTGGAAGCGCCCGTCGACCAGGTATTCGCGGCCTTCACCGACATCGAGCACAACGCCGGCCGCGTGTCGGGCATCAAGAATGTCGAGGTGCTGAGCACCGGCGAGTTCCGCCTGGGCACCCGCTGGCGCGAGACGCGCGAGATCATGGGCCGGCTCGACGACGCCGAGATGGAAGTCACGGCGTTCGAGAAGGGCCGGCACTACACGATCACCCACTACAAGGCCGGCGCGAAGATCGACACGGTGTTCACGTTCGCGCCCGAGGGCGAGGGCACGCAGGTCAGCATCACCTTCGCGCTCGAGAACCAGGGCCTGCCGCCGGGCCTGCTCTCGCCGGTGAGCTGGGCGATCGCCGGCAAGGTCAAAGAGGCCCTGTCGAAGGACCTCAGCGACATGAAGAAGTCGGTCGAGAAATAGCGATCAGCGGGGGCCGGCCGGGGCCCCGGGGGACGGCGGACCGGCCAGTACATCGGCGGAGAACTTCACGTCGATCGTGTAGCTGGCGCCGTCCACGCTCCTGAGCGGCACGGGCGAATGCACGCGGCCTTCGATCTTCTGCGGCGTGTTGACGGTGAAGGTCGCCATCAGGCCGCCCTCGGTGTCGTTGATGTACTGCGTCATCGTCTTCGAATAGGTGGCATTCATCGTCACGGTGCCATCCGCCGCCACCCAGAGCAGCAGGTAGTCGTGATCGCGCAGCGCCTCGAGGTTGATTGCCGCACGGTGCGGATCGGGCTCCCCGCGCAGGCGCGTCACGTCGATGGCGGCGTCGGTGAGCAGCACTTCGACGCGGGGCGCGGCGTCGCGGTCGTCGCGCACCACGTAGGCGACGGCCCGTTTCGGCTGGATGGCCCCGGTCTTCGACCGCACGCTGCCCGAGGCAGGACCGGCCATGGCTGAGCTGCAGGTCAGACACAGCACGACCGCCACGACAGACGACACACACTTCATCGGACTCTCCGGAACGCCGGCCTCGGCCGGCAGCGGGCGCGGGGGCATCTTGCCACACGGAGCCACCTCATCCGCAATGCATGGCGTGACCGCCGGGCACCCGGCTTAGAATCCGCACACTTACCGGATGGAGCCGCCCCTGGCCACGCCCGTCGCGACCGCAGACGCCCCGGCTCGCCGGCCGCTGGCGCCGCGACGCCGCGCGCGCGGCGTCCCCGGCGGCGCCATCGCGCTCGTCGTGTTCGGTCTCGTGCTCCTCGCCGGGCTTTGGGTGACGCTGGTCAGCCGCGTCCACGGAGAACGGGCCGAGGCCCTGGAGGCCGAGTTCGGCCGCAACACGAACCTCGCGCTCGCGCTCGACGTGCAGACGCAGCAGCTCATTCAGGGCATCGATCAGTTCCTGGTGCTGATGCGGCATCAGGCCGAACACGCGCCGCCGCGCGTGCCGCTCACCGAGCTGGTCGCGCCGGCCTTCGCCGGCACACGCAGCATCACGCTCATGGGCGTGTTCGACGCGCGCGGCGACGCGCTTGAGTCGGTCAGCGAGTTCACCGCGACCAATGCCGCCGACCGGCCGTTGTTCCAGTACCACCGCGACAACCCGTCGCGCGATCTGCTGGTGTCGGCGCCCGTGCTCGGACGCATCAGCGGCCGCTGGGTGATCACGTTCTCGCGGCGCGTGACCCGGCCCGATGGCGGATTCGGCGGCATGGTGCTCATCTCGCTCGAGCCGCGCTACCTGACATCGCTCTTCGAGCAGACCGCCCTCGGGCCGCTCGACGTCATGACGCAGACACTCGCGAGCGGCATCACCCTCGCCCTGCGGCGCGGCCCGGTCACGTCGTTCGGCTCCGACATCTCGGGCTCGCAGCTCATGCGGGAAGTTGCGGCCCGCCCTATCGGCCGCTACCTGGACGAAGGCGAGCAGGACGGCCACCGCCGGATCGTGGCCTACCGCGAACTCTCCGGCTATCCCGTCATCGCCGCGGTCGCCACGTCCGAAACGGCGGCCCTGGCGCCGGTCGAGCAGCGCGCCCGCACCTATTACACCGTGGGCACGCTCGTGAGCCTGGCGATCGCGCTCGTCTGTCTCGTCGGCGCCGTGCTGCTCGTGCGCCAGCAACGCGTCAACCGGCGGCTCACCGAACAGGCCTCGCTGCTCGACGAAGCGCAGGACGCCATCATGGTGAGCGGCCTCGACGACCGCCTCACCTACTGGAACCGCAGCGCCGAGCGGCTCTACGGCTGGCCGGCGCACGAGGTGCTCGGGCGCACGGTGGCCGACCTGCTGCACGCGCACGACCGCGCCGCCGTGGACGCGGCCATCACCCAGGCCGCCGCCACCGGCACCTGGGTGGGCGAACTGCAGCCGCGGGCCCGCGACGGCCGCCGCGTCATCACGCAGAGCCGCTGGACCCTCGTGCGCGATGCACGCGGCGAACCGATGAGTCTGCTCACGATCGACACCGACGTCACCGAGCGGCGGCAGCTCGAACAGCAGTTCTACCGCGCACAGCGGCTCGAAAGCATCGGCACGCTGGCCGGCGGCATCGCGCACGATCTCAACAACGTGCTGCAGCCGATCATGCTGGCCAACGAGATCCTCTACGAACAGGCCACCGACGACGACAGCCGCGACCTGCTCGCCAAGGTCGGCGAGAGCGCCAGGCGCGGCGCCGAGATGGTGCGACAGGTGCTGTCCTTCGCGCGCGGCCAGGACGGCCGCCGCGTGGAAGTGCCCGTCGGGCCGCTCGTCGACGACGTGGTGCAGATCGCGCGCGACACGCTGCCGAAGGACATCGCCATCTCATCGGCCGTCGAGGACGGCCTGCCGCCGCTCGTCGGCGACCCCACGCAGTTCCACCAGGTGCTGCTCAACCTGTGCGTGAACGCGCGCGATGCGATGCCCGGCGGCGGACGCCTGCACGTCTCGGCCTCGGCGATGTCGCTGCCCTCGCTCGGCGAGCCGCTCCTGCGCGACGCCGCCGCCGGCGCCTATGTGGTCATCGAGGTGGAAGACAGCGGCATCGGCATCCCGGCGAGTGACATCGACCGGATCTTCGATCCGTTCTTCACCACCAAGGCGCCGGGCAAGGGCACCGGCCTCGGCCTCTCGACGTCGCTCACGATCGTGCGCAATCACGGCGGCCAGATCCGCGTCTACAGCGAGCCGGGCCGCGGCACGCGCTTCCGCGTCTACCTGCCCACGCCCGGCGCGGCCCCGGCGGCGGCGGCCGAGACGACGCCGCGGCCGCTGGCAGCCGGCGCCGGCGAGACCGTGCTCTTCGTGGATGACGAACCCGCGATCCGGCACGTGGCGAAACACGCCCTCGAAGCCGCCGGGTACCGCGTGCTCGTCGCGACGAACGGCGCCGAGGCGGTGGAGGTCGTGGCGGCGGATCCGGCCGCCATCGCCGTGGTCGTGACCGACATGATGATGCCGGTGCTCGGCGGCGAAGGCCTCATCCGCGAGCTGCGGCGCCGCGCGCCCGACGTGCGGATCATCGCCGCGAGCGGCATCAGCAGCAACGAGGCGCTGGCACGTGCCGCGGGCCTGCCGCCGGGCTGCTTCCTCTCGAAGCCGTTCACCGCCGGCACGCTGCTGCAGACGCTGAGCGACGTGCTGGCGCGCTGAGGCCGGGACCGGCGCTAGCGGCCGCCGAGCGCGCCGCGCAGCTTGTCGGCGAGCGAGCCGAGCGACGCACCCGGCGCGGCATCCGGACGCTGAGCGTACTCACGCAGTTCCGCCTGCTCACGCTGCTGGGCCACGGCCTTGCGGCTCAGGCGAATGCGGCGGCCGGCCGGATCCACCTCGAGCACCACGACCTCGACCTCGCTCCCGAGCGGGAAGGTCTTCAGCATGTCTTCGTCGCGATCGACGCCGGTTTCCGAGAACGGAATGAGCCCGGTCTTGCCGGGCGCCAGGAAGACGAACACGCCGAACTTCTCGTGTTTGTCCACCTTGCCGGTCACGATGGCGCCAGGCACGATCCCTTCCTTGGCGGAGGTCGCGCCGGCGGCGCGGGTCGTGCCTTCCTCGACCATCGCCACGCCGATGCGCTTCTGTGCCGGATCGATCGTGAGCACCTCGAACGCGCCGGTCGTGCCGGGCGCGATCGCCTTCGCCCAGCCGCCGGCGCGGCCGGTGGGCGGGAAGGTGGAGGCATGGGCCAGCGCTTCGATGCCCGGTTCGAGTTCCACGAACGCGCCGAACTCGGCGACGCGCGTCACCTTGCCGGTGCGTACCTGCCCGACGGCGTAGCTCCCGGCCGCGTGGACCCATGGATCGTTCTGGAGCTGCTTCAGGCCGAGCGAGATCTTGCCGGTGGCGTCGTCGACCCGCAGCACCTTCACGGTGATCTGGTCGCCGGGCGCCGTCACTTCGTTGGCCGAGACGCGCGACCAGCCCATCTCCGACACATGGAGCAGGCCCTGGATGCCGCCGAGGTCCACGAACGCGCCGAAGTCGAGCACCGAGGTGACGCGGCCCGTCAGCACCGCACCCGGCACGATCGAGGCGCGCACGGCGTCCGCGTTGGCGCGCTGCGCCTCTTCGAGCTGGCGGCGGCGCGACACCACGAGGTTCTTGCCGCCGTCCTTGTACTCGATGATGCGGAACGTGTAGGTCTGGCCGACGTGCACTGCCGGATCGGCCGTGCGCACGATGTCGATCTGCGAGAACGGGCAGAAGGCGCGCTCGCGGGCGATGCGCACCTCGTAGCCGCCCTTCACTTCCTTCTCGACGCGGCCTTCCACGGCGAGGCCGGCCTCGTAGGCGTCTTCCAGCTCGCGCTGCGTGGCGGCATTGCGCACGCCCTTGCGCGACAGTTTCAGGCCGCCGGCGGTCGAAACGACCATCGCCTGCAGGCGATCGCCCACCGACACCTCGATGTCGCCGTCGGCGTCCTTGAGCTCGGCCACCTCGATCTCGGCCTCGCTCTTGCCGCCGATGCTGACGAGCGCCACCTTCGGGCCAATCGACACGACGGTGCCGTCCACCATCTGGCCCCGATCGAACTGCTTCGCGGTCTTGACCGAGGCCTCGAACAACGCGGCGAAATCTTCTTCCTGCTCGCTCACTGCACTCTCCTGCGGAACCGTCTGATTATACGGGCCCGATGGTATTCTGCGCGGAGTGGCCGATCTCCGGCCGCACCACCCCAGAAGGCCGGCCATGACCCGCATCCTCCGGACCTCCGCCCGCTCCGTATGCGCCGCCGCGCTCGTGGCCCTCGCCGCCGGCGGCGCCGCCCTCACCGCGCAGCCGGCGCCACGCGCCCTGGGCGTCGATCTCGCCGCCTTCGACCGCACCGTGCGTCCGCAGGACGACTTCAACCGCTTCGTCAACGGCACCTGGATGAAGACCACGGAGATCCCGGCTGACCGCTCGACGTGGGGGTCGTTCGTCGAGCTCGCCGACAAGAGCGACGCGGCGCTCAAGGAGATCATCGATTCGGTCACGAAGACGCCGCAGACGCCGGGGTCCACGGCGCAGCAGGTCGCGGACCTCTATCTGGCCTTCATGGACACGGCGCGTATCGAGGCGCTCGGCACCGAGCCGCTCGGCACCGAGCTCAAGGCGATTGCGGCGCTCACCGCGCCGGGCGACCTGCCAGGGCTCTTCGGCCGCATGGCGCGCATCGGCGTGGGCGGCCCGTTCGTCGCCTTCGTGGGCCAGGACCAGAAGAAGTCCGACAGCTACATCGTGTCGGTGAACCAGTCGGGCCTCGGCATGCCCGACCGCGACTACTACCTGCGGAAGGACGAGAGGTTCGACGCCACGCGGGCCGCCTACGTCACCTACATCACGACGATGCTGACGCTCGCAAAGCAGCCGGACCCGGCCGGCGCCGCCGCCCGCATCCTCGCGCTCGAGACGGCCATCGCCGAGAAACACTGGGACCGCGCCCGCACGCGCGACCGCGACGCCACCTATAACAAGATGACCGTGGCGGAGCTCGGCGCGCTGACGCCGTCGTTCACCTGGCCGGCCTACCTGCGCGCGGCCGGCCTCGAGAAGGCCACCGACGTCGTGGTGCGTCAACCCGACTACCTGAAGGCGCTCGATGCCATCCTGCGCGAGACGCCGCTCGCGACGTGGAAGGAGCTGCTCGTCTTCCGCGTGCTCGCCACCTACGCCGATGAACTGCCGGAGGCGTTCGGCCGGGCGCAGTTCGAGTTCCGCGGCAGAACGCTGTCAGGCCAGCAGGAAATGCGGCCGCGGCCCAAACGCGGCGTCGACGAAGTGGAAGGCGCCATCGGCGAGGCGCTCGGCCGGCTCTACGTGGAGCGGTATTTCAAGGCCGACGCGAAGGCGCGCATGGACCAGCTCGTGACGAACCTGCTCGCCGCGTTCAAGGCGGGCATCGACGAGCTCGAGTGGATGAGCCCGGCCACCAAGGCCCAGGCGCAGGCCAAACTCGCGAAGTTCAGCGTGAAGATCGCCTATCCCGACCAGTGGCGTGACGTCTCGTCGATCGTCGTGAAGAAGGACGACGCCCTCGGCAACGCGAAGCGCGCCTACACCTTCGCCTACGACGACATGGTGACGCGGCTCGGCCAGCCGGTGGACCGCGCGCGCTGGAGCATGACGCCGCAGACGGTCAATGCCTACTACAACCCCGCCAACAACGAGATCGTGTTCCCGGCCGCGATCCTGCAGCCGCCCTTCTTCAACGTGGAGGCCGACGACGCCGTCAACTACGGTGCCATCGGCGCCGTCATCGGCCACGAGATCAGCCACGGCTTCGACGATCAGGGCGCCAAGTCCGACGGCGACGGCAACCTGCGCAACTGGTTCACGGAGGCCGACCTGAAGGCCTTCGAGGAGCGTACGGGCCGGCTGGCCGCGCAGTTCGAGGCCTACGAGCCGCTGCCCGGCATGAAGATCAACGGCCGCCTGACCCTCGGCGAGAACATCGGCGACCTGAGCGGCCTCGCCATGGCGCATCGCGCCTACCGGATGTCGCTCGGCGGCGCGCCCGCCCCCGTCATCGACGGGTTCACCGGCGATCAGCGGTTTTTCCTGGGTTGGGCGCAGGTGTGGCGCACGCGCATGCGCGAGGACGCGCTGCGCCAGCGCCTGCTGACCGACCCGCACTCCCCGGGTGACTACCGCGCGCTCGTGCCGCTCACGAACCTCCAGGCCTTCTACGACGCCTGGGACGTGAAGCCGGGCGACCGGATGTACCGGCCGCCGAACGAACGCGTGAAGATCTGGTGAGTTCGCCGCTCCGCGCGCTCAGGTCGCGCAACTACCGGCTGTTCTTCATCGGCCAGGGCATCTCGCTCATCGGCTCGTGGATGACGCGGCTGGCCACCTCGTGGCTGGTCTACCGGCTCACCGACTCGGAGTTCCTGCTCGGCCTGGTCGCCTTCGCCAGCCAGGCGCCATCGCTCGTCCTGCCGCCGCTTGCCGGTGTCTGGCTCGACCGCTACGACCGCCACAAGGTGCTCATCGTGGTGCAGGTGCTGGCCATGGCGCAGTCGCTCGCCATGGCGGCGCTCACGCTGACGGATCACATCACGATCCCGTGGATCATCGGCCTCGCGCTCTTCCAGGGGGTCGTGAGCGCGGTCGAGATCCCGACGCGCCAGGCCTTCGTGGTGCGGATGATCGACGATCGCGCCGACCTCAGCAACGCCATCGCCCTCAACTCGTCGAACTTCAACGCCACACGGCTCGTGGGCCCGGCGATTGCCGGCGTGGTCGTGGCGGCGGTGGGCGAAGGTTACTGCTTCCTCATCGACGGCCTCAGTTACCTCGCCGTCATCTGGGGCCTGCTGGCGATGCGGCTCACGCCCGACACCCGGCCGCGGACGGAGCGCCACGTGTGGGAAGAACTCACCGACGGCTGGCGCTACATCGTGCAGTCCACGCCCATCCGCACCCTCTTCATCTTCCTCGCCGCTATCGGCGTGCTGAGCGCGCCGTATTCGGTGCTCACGCCGGTGCTCGCCGGGCGCACCCTGGGCGGCGGCGCCCACACGCTCGGGCTGCTCATGGCGGCGACCGGCGTCGGCGCGCTTGCCTGCGCGGTGCGCCTCGTGCTGCGCACGACGGTCGTGGGCCTCGGCCGCCTCATCGCCTTCGCCGTGGGCGGCTTCGGCATCGGCTGCATCCTGCTCGGCCAGTCGCCGTACCTCTGGCTGTCGATGGCGCTCATGACGGTGACCGGTTACGGCCTGATGTACCAGGTGGTCGCCACGAACACCATCGTGCAGACGATCGTGGACGACGACCGGCGCGGCCGGGTGATGTCGTTCTACACGATCGCGCTCGCCGGATCGGGGCCGCTCGGCAGCCTGCTCGCCGGGTCGCTGGCGGCGCGGATCGGCGTCGAGGCCACCTACGCGCTCAGCGGCGGCACCTGTCTGCTCATGGCGCTCTGGTTCTGGCGGCAGCTCCCGGCGATGCGCGACGCCGTGCGCCCGCGCTACGTCGAGCTCGGCATCATCACCGAGCCATGACGACGCGCGGGTGTGAGAGGATCGGAACATCCCGCCGATGTTGATGCTCGTCCGCTTCCTCCGGCCCTTCCGCGCGCCGGTGGCGTCGGTGCTGGCGCTCGCCCTCGCCCAGTCGCTCGCCAACCTCTACCTGCCGCGGCTCATGGCCGACATCGTGGACCACGGCATCGTGGTCGGCGACACCCGCCGGATCTTCGAGATCGGCGGGCTGATGCTCGTCGTCGCCGTCATCGGCACCGCCTGCGCGGTCGGCGCCAGCTACTTCTCGTCGCGGGTCGCCGTGGGCTTCGGGCGGGCCGTGCGCGACGCCCTCTTCGCGCGGGTGGCGCGTTTCCCGGTGCATCAGTTCGACCGCTTCAGCACCGCGTCGCTCATCACCCGCACCACCAACGACACGACGCAGGTGCAGCAGGTGCTGCTCATGCTGCTCAGCATGGCCGTCACCGCGCCGATGATGGCGATCGGCGGTGTGGTGCTCTCGTACTCGCAGGATGCCGGCCTCGCGCGCGTGCTCCTCACGGTGATTCCGGTGCTCGGGCTCGTGTTCCTGGCGATCATGTGGGCCGCGGTGCCGCTCTTCCAGCAGATGCAGGCGAAGATCGACCGCCTGAACCTGGTGCTCGACGAGGGGCTCTCGGGGGTGCGCGTCATCCGCGCCTTCGACCGCAGCGCCCACGAGAGCCGTCGCTTCGCCGCCGCCAACGAGGACGTGACGGCCACCGCCATCCGCGTCAACCGCCTCGTGGCGCTGCTGATGCCGGCGATGTTCCTGACCATGAACCTGACCAGCCTCACGATCCTGTGGCTGGGCGCGTCGCGGATCGACGGCGGCACCATGCAGGTCGGCGCGATGATGGCGTCGCTGCAGTACGCCATCCAGATCCTGTTTGCCGTCTTCATGGTCACGGCGGTGTTCGTGACGCTGCCGCGCGCCGCCGCCTCGGCCGCCCGCATCACCGAGGTGCTGCTGGTCGAACCCGAGGTGACCGACCAGGCGGTGCCGCGCGAGACCGCCGCGATGACCGGTCTCGTCGAGTTCCAGGACGTCACCTTCCAGTATCCCGGCGCGGAAGAGCCCGCTCTCTCGGGCGTGTCGTTCACGGCCCGGCCCGGTGAGGTCACGGCCGTCATCGGCGGCACCGGCGCCGGCAAGTCCACCCTCGCCGGCCTCATCCCGCGCTTCTACGACGTGCACCACGGCCGCGTGCTCGTCGACGGCGTCGACGTGCGCGAGTGGCGGCAGGACGCCCTGCGCGCCGGCATCGGCTACGTGCCGCAGAAGACCGTGCTCTTCTCGGGCACCATCGCCACCAACATCCGCTTCGGGCACGAAGCGGCCAGCGACGACGAGATGCGCCGGGCCGCTGCCGTGGCCCAGGCGGCCGAGTTCATCGATGCCATGCCCGAGGGCTACGATGCCCCGGTGTCGCAGGGCGGCACGAATCTCTCGGGCGGACAGAAGCAGCGGCTCGCGATCGCCCGCGCGCTCGTGCGCGGCGCCGCGATCTACGTGTTCGACGACAGCTTCTCGGCGCTCGACTTCGCGACCGACGCCCGGCTGCGGGCCGCGCTCAGGGCCGAGACCACGGCCGCCACGGTGTTCGTGGTGTCGCAGCGGATCGGCACCGTGATGGGCGCCGACCGCATCATCGTGCTCGACGATGGCCGCGTGGCCGGCATCGGCCGACACGCCGAGCTGATGCGCAGCTGCGAGGTCTATCGCGAGATCGCCGAATCGCAGGCCTCGCGCGAGGAGGTCGCATGAGCGCGGCCGCTGCCCCGCCGCGCCAGGCGCCATCGGCCAGCCCGTTCGGGCGCGGTCCGATGGCCGGCCTCGGCGTGCCTGCGCAGAAGGCCCGCAATTTCAAGGGCTCGCTGCGCCGGCTGGCGGGTTATCTGGCGCCGCACCGCGCCACCCTGCTCGTCGTGGTTGCGGCCGGCGTCATCTCCACACTCTTCAGCGTCATCGGCCCGAAGCTCATGGGCGGGGTGACGACGACCATCTTCGAGGGCTACCTGAGCCGCCGGCTCGGCGGCGCCGGCATCAACTTCGCGGCCGTGAGCCGCACGCTCCTGACGCTGCTCGTGCTCTTCGTCGTGAGCGCGCTCTTCCAGTACGTGCAGCAGTATCTGATGTCGGGCGTGGCCCAGCGCACCGTCTACGCGCTGCGCCAGGCGGTGGAAGCCAAGTTCAGCCGCCTGCCGCTGCGCTACTTCGACTCGAAGACCCACGGCGAGATCCTGAGCCGCGCCGTCAACGACCTCGACAACATCAGCAGCACACTGCAGCAGAACCTCACGCAGCTGCTGACGTCGGTTCTCACCGTCGTCGGCATCATCGTCATGATGCTCACGATCAGCTGGATCCTGACCGTGGTCGTGGTGCTGACGCTGCCGCTGAGCGTGATGGTCGTGTCGCGCATCGCGAAACGTTCGCAGGGGTACTTCGTGCGGCAGCAGCAGGCGCTCGGCGAACTCAACGGCCACGTCGCCGAGATGTACGCCGGGCACGCGATCGTGACGGCCTTCGGCCACGAGGCCCGCGCCATCAGCCGCTTCGGCACGCTCAACCACACCTACTACGACGGCGCGTGGCGGGCCCAGTTCGTGACCGGCATCATGTTCCCGGTGATGATGTTCATCGGCAACCTCGGCTACGTCGCGGTGGCGGTCATCGGCGGCCTGCTCGTGACGCGGCGCGCCATCGCCATCGGCGACGTGCAGGCGTTCATCCAGTACAGCCGCCAGTTCTCGATGCCGATCTCGCAGCTGAGCAGCATCGCCAACACCATCCAGCTCACCGTGGCCTCGGCCGAGCGGGTCTTCGAACTGCTCGACGAAGCCGAGGAGCCGGCCGACGCGCCGGACCCGGCGACGCTCGCCGCGCCGCGCGGCGACGTGCGCTTCGAACACGTGGCCTTCAGCTACCGGCCGGAAACGCCGCTCATCGACGACATGACGCTCGCCGTCGAACCCGGGCAGATGGTGGCCATCGTCGGGCCCACCGGGGCCGGCAAGACCACGCTCGTGAACCTGCTGATGCGCTTCTACGACGTCAATGCCGGCGCGATCCGGGTGGACGGCGTGGACATCCGCGACCTCGGACGCGGCCCCCTGCGGCGGCTGTTCGGCATGGTGCTGCAGGATGCGTGGCTGTTCTCGGGCACCATCCGCGACAACATCGCCTACGGCCGCGAAGACGCCACCGACGAGGCCGTCGTGCAGGCGGCGAAGGCCGCGCAGGCCGATCATTTCATCCGCACGCTGCCCGAGAACTATCAGACCCTCATCAACGAAGAGGCCACCAATCTCTCGCAGGGCCAGAAGCAGCTGCTCACGATCGCCCGGGCCGTGCTGGCCGACCCGGCCATCCTCATCCTCGACGAAGCGACGAGCAGCGTGGACACGCGGACCGAGGTGCTCATCCAGGACGCGATGGCGCACCTGATGCGCGGTCGCACCACGTTCGTCATCGCGCACCGCCTCTCGACCATCCGCCAGGCGGACGTGATCCTGATGATGGAGGACGGCCGGATCGTCGAGAAGGGCACGCACGACGCGCTCGTCGCCGCCGGCGGCCGCTACGCGGCCCTCTACCAGAGCCAGTTCGCCGGCGTGGCGTCCTAGGCGGCTCCGCGGGCGCCGGCGCTACGCGAGGAGCTGGTAGCCGCTGCCGTGCACGGTGATGAGATACCGCGGCTCGTGCGGGCGCGGCTCGATGTGCGTGCGCAGCTTGGCGACGTAGTTGTCGACGGTGCGCGTCACCGACAGGTGACTGTAGCCCCAGACGTCGCGCAGGAGCTGTTCGCGGCTCACCACCTCGTTGCGGTGCGCGAAGAGATACCGCAGCAGCTCGAACTCGCGGGCCGAGAGCGCGACGCGGCGGCCCTTGCGGAGCACCAGCCGCTGGCGCGGCCGGACGACGATGTCGCCGACGGAGAATTCGCCGCTGCCCGGCGTGTGCCAGTCGTCGCGGCGCACGAGTGCCCGCACCCGCGCCAGCAGTTCGTGCACGCTGAAGGGTTTGCTGACGTAGTCGTCGGCGCCGAGGTCGAGACCGCGCACGCGGTCCTGCTCGCCGCTGCGCGCCGTGAGCACCACGATCGGCACGTGCATGCCGCGGGCGCGCAGCTGCTGGCACACATCGAAGCCGCTCATGCCGGGCAGCATCACGTCCACGAGGAGCAGCGCGAAATGCCGCGCCGTGACCGCCTGCAGGGCTTCCTCGCCGGTTGCGACCGCGGTGACGCGGTAGCCCTCGAACTCCAGGTTGTCGGTGAGCATCGACCGCATCTGCGGCTCGTCCTCGAGCACGAGCACGTGGCGGACGTCGTCGGCGCGGACCGGTTCGGTGTTCATGACGCGGCCTCCGGTTGCCTGAGCGGGGGGCGGCCCGGCGCGGGCGGCCCCGTGATGCAGCGCAGCGTGACGCGGAAGGTGCTGCCTTCGCCGGGGGCGCTCGACACGTCCACGTGCCCGCCCTGGCCGTGCACCAGCTCGCGCACGATCGGCAGCCCCAGGCCGAAACCCTGCCGGTGTCCGGCGCCGGGCACGCGGTAGAAGCGCTCGAAGATCCGCGCCTGGTCGGCCGCCGCGATGCCGACGCCCCGATCGCTGACTTCGATGACCGCCGCCAGACGTTCGGCGCGCACGCGCACCGTCACCGGATGGTCGGGGCTCGAATACTTGACGGCGTTGTCGAGCAGGTTGGCGACCACCTGTTCGAGCGCGGCCGGATCGGCCTGCACATAGGGCCCGGGCCCCTGGAGCGCCACGACGAAGCGGCCCGGCTGGTTCAGGCCGTGCGCGAAGGCGTCCACGGTTTCGCGCACGAGGGCGCCGAGATCGACCTGCTCGAACTCGTAGGCCCGCTCCTGCTGTACGCGCGAGAACTCGAGCACACGCTGCACGAGCGCCGAGAGGCGCGCGGCTTCCGCGCGGATGGTGTCGAGATATTCGGACAGTTTCTCCGGCGAGCGGATGCGGTCCATCTGCAGCGTCTCGGTGGCCGTGCTGAGCAGCGACAGCGGCGTCTTGAGCTGATGCGAGACGTGGGCGACGAAGTCGGTCTGCATGCGCGCGAGTTCGGTGGACCGGCGGTGCGCCTGCACGGTCAGCGCAAGCGCCGCCAGCATGAGCAGCAGCGACAACGCCGTGGGCCAGTAGCGTTGCCCGCCGACGCCGAAGGCCCGCGCGGAGGGCGGTGCCCCGACGTCGATCGTCCACGGACTGGGCGCCACGCCGGCCGCCAGGCGCGACCGGATGTCGTCGGCCGGATAGAAGAGCATCGGAAAGGCCAGCCGCGCGCCGTCGGTGCCCGGCGGCAGCGTGCCGTAGACGACGTCGCCGGCCTCGTCCGTGATGCGCAGCTGCAGCGGCACGTCGCCGCCGCGGCGCAGCAGCAGCCCGTCGAAGGCGCGGCCGCGGGTGCCGGCGAACAGCCGCTCGCGCATGCTGGCCGGTTCGATGACGAAGCCGAGCACCGCGAAGAAGTCGCGCCGCCGCGCATCGGTCCAGAACAGGCGCAGGAACACCTGCCGGGGCTCGCTGCCGATGCCGTCGGCGGCGACGTAGATCTGCTGCGTGCCGGCGTAGCGGCGGGCCAGCGCCAGCACCGCCTGCCCGAGGTCCGGATCGCGGCCGAACTCGCCGCTGCGTCCGTAGAAGAGCACGTCCGGCTCACCGGCCGAACCCGGCGTCGTGCTGGCGTTCCACGCGAAGAAGCGGTCCACGTGCGGGTAGGCGTCGAGCCCGCGCGCGAAGTGCTGCGCGACGAGGTCGAGGCGCCCCGACCGCAGCTCGGGATGGTTCACCGCGGCGAGCGTGTCGAAGATCGGGCCGTCGAGCGTGCGGCGGAGTTCGACGGCGATGTCGGTGGCCGTCTGTTCGGCGAGCTGCCGGATGATGACGGCATTCTGCGACTCGAGCGCGATCATCGCGCGCTGCTGCAGATAGAGCACCACCGCGGCCGCGCCGATCGTGGTGACGATCGCGAGGACCAGCGGTGGTGGACGCCAGTCGCGACGGGCAAGGCGCATGGATTGTGGCCGGTGAGGCGGACCTTACGTCCCCGCCGCGGCGGAGTCAAGCTGAGGCCTTACGTTCCGTGCACCGCGGCGCCACCGCGGACGCGCGGCTCCTGTCCCATCAGCCTGGCCGGATCGGCGTTCGGCCGCGGACGGAACTTCTGCACGCGTCCGCCGAACACTTCGGCCGTGTAGAGGTTGCCTTCCTGATCGACCGTGAGCGAGTGCGGGCCGTTGAACTGCCCCGGCTGGTTGCCGGGGCCTCCCCAGCCGTAGAGGAACCGGCCGTTCAGGTCGTACTTCAGCATCCGCATGGTGCCGCCGTCGGCCACCCACAGGAACTGGTCGGTCGAGATGAAGTGGGCGTAGGGAGAGGAATGAAGACCGGTGCTCCACATGTCGAGGAACGTGCCGTGTTCGTCGAACACCTGGATGCGCCGGTGCCCGCGGTCCACGACGAACAGCCGGCGGTCGTCGCTGATGGCGATGCTGTGCACGGTGTTCCACTCGTTGGGCCCCGGATTCGTCGGGTCCTTCGGCGCCGCCCCCCAGTCCATCAGGAACCGTCCGTCCTTGTCGAACTTGGCCACGCGGGTGCCGCCGTAGCCGTCGGTGACGAAGAAGGTGCCGTCGGGCAGCCACGCGATGTCGGTGGGACGGTCGAAGAGCCGGCCGCCGTCGCGGCCGCGCTGCCCCTTCGTGCCGAGCGTCAGCACGAGTTTCCCGTCGTAGGTGAACTTGTGGATGACGTGGAGCTGGTCGTCGAAGACCCAGACGTGTTTCTCGGGGTCGTAGGGGCTCATCTTGATCTTGTGCGGTCCGCGGCCGCACGGCACCGCGAAGAGGGCGTCGTGCTGCGGCCACCACTGCACGAGTTTCCCGTCGCGATCGACGACGACGATCACGTGGTGATACCGGCGCTCCCACCCGCGCGTCGCGACGGGCTCGCAGGTCGCGCTGACGCCGTCGTCGTTCCCGGTGGCGTTGCCGCGCGAGGGCGCGAGCAGCGCGTAGGGCGTCCACGGCTTCGCGCCGGGCGGCAGCGGCAATTCGCCGCGCTGCGCGATCCAGATCCGGTCGGGACTTTCGGCGAACACGGCCCCCACCGATCCCCATGTCCAGCCGGCGTGGCTCACGCCGTCGGGACCATCGGGCAGCGGCTGCGGCCAGTTGGGCACCGGCTCGTAGGGGCCGAACTCCTCCTGGCCGCCGCGCTCCGGCGCCACGGCCGGGGCTGGCGCGGCCGCTCTGCCAGGCGAAATCCCGGCCGGCGGCGCGTTACACCCGCAGACGGACAGCGCCAGCAGGGCCGTCAGAGCCTGCGACGTCGCCAGACAGGCGCGCATGACGGGTCCCACGCCGCCGTCAGTTCGTGCCGCGCATGTAGGTGCCGATGATCTGCGCCGGGTTCGCCCCCTTCTTCGGACGGAACTTCTGCGGCCGGCCCACGTGGACGTCGGCGGTGTAGAGATTGCCCTCGGTGTCGGTGTGGAACTGGTGCACCCCCCAGAAGCCGCCGGGGAAGGCGCCGAAGGTGCCCCACGAGAACAGCAGCCGGCCGTTCAGGTCGAACTTGGTGAACTTCTGCGTATGCCCGTCGGCGACCCACAGGTGCTGATCCTCGGACAGCAGCAGCGAGTAAGGACGCCGCACGTTCGGCCAGGCATCGAGGAACTTGCCGTTTTCGTCGAACACCTGGATCCGCGAGTTGGCGCGGTCGCTGATGTAGATCCGCCGCTGCCGGTCGATGACGATGGCATGCACGGTGTTCATGTAGCCGGGCCGCGTCTCGGTGGGTTCATTGCCCTTCTGGCCCCACGTCAGCAGGAACTTGCCGTTGCTGTCGAACTTGACCACCCGCGTGTTCACGTAGCCGTCGCTCACGAAGAACGTGCCGTCTGGCAGCCACGCCACGTCCGTGGGCCGGTTGAAGTGTGTCGCGTCGTTGCCCGGCTGCATCGGCGTGCCCACCGTCATCACGAGCGTCTTGCCGTCGCGCGTGAACTTGTAGATGGCGTGCGCGCCGTCATCGACCAGCCACACGTGGCGGTCGGCGTCGTAGGGGTTGACGAGGATGCGGTGCGGACGCACGAACAGCTTGTTGTGCTGATCCCACGACTCGATGAGCCGGCCGTTGCGATCGACCACGTTGAACACGTGATCCCAGCGCGGATGCCGGGCCGGATCCTTCTGCGAGAGGTCGTAGCCCGAGGCGTTGCGGGCCGGGATGAAGGCGTCGGCGGCGCCGCGCGCGTCCTTTACGACCGGCAGACAGCCGCGATTGAAGATGTAGACACGGTCGGGGCTCTCGGCCCAGATACCGGCCGTCGAGCCGATGACGTGGCCCTCGCCGCAGTAGTTCTGCGGCCAGCCGGCCACCAGATCGTACGGCCCGGTTTCGTCGCCGCCGCCTTTTTCCTGCGCCGGAAGAACCGCGGTCAACACGAGGGCGAACGACACGCATGCGACGGCGAGGTGCTGCTTCACGGGCGGCCTCCTTGATCGTTAACCTTTGCGGAGTTCCTTGATGAACGTGGCGGCCTGGGTCGCCTCGGGCGTGCCAGGGTGGTCGGCGACGACGCGCTCGAACCATTCGAGCGCCTTCGGCACCTCGTTGCGGCTGAAGAACACCTTGGCCATGCCGAGTGTGGCCGCGGCGTGTTTCGGGGTCGCCGTGAGCACGCGCTGGAACTCGGCCTCCGCCTCCGGCACCTTGCCCTGGGCGAAGTAGACGGCGCCGAGCGTCGCCGTGGCTTCGGCGGCGAGCGGGTCCTTCGCGAGGTCGGGCTTCGTGGCGAGCCCCCGCTGCAAGGCAGCCACCGCCTTGTCGTAGGCCTGCATGTCCACGTAGGCGCTGCCGAGCTGATACTGGATGGCGGCATCACCCGGGCCGAGCGCCGCCGCCTGCTCGAGGCTCGCCACCGCCTCGGCCTGACGATTCAGGCGGAAGTAGGCGAGCGCCAGGTTGACGTGCAGGGCCGGCACGGCCGGCGCCTGCGCGATGGCGGCCTGGAACTGCGTGACCGCCTGGTCGAAGTTGCCGGCGTTGAAGGCCGCCACGCCAGCCTGGAACTCCTTCGACCCTCCCGCCGCGGCTTTCGCCAGCTTGAAGTCGAAGTTCCGGTCGGTGCCGGCGACGAGCTTCACCGCGTCGTTGATGGGCTGATAGCCGTCTTTTTCGACGGTCATCTTGTACTCGACGGCCTGGAGGCCGCGCCGGTAGAACCGCCCGTCCTTGCCGGTCGTGAGTACGACCTCGCGGCCGCGATCGACGTTCACGAGCCGGATCTTCACGCCCTCGAGGGGCTGGCCGGCGTCGTCGAGCACCTGCCCCTTGATGACGCCCAGTTCCATCTGAGCGAGGACCGGCGCGGTGCTCCAGGCGAGCACCACGCCGACGATCGCCGCCGCGACGAACCGCATGCCAGACATCGCGGCCGTCCTCAGAACCGCAGGCGGAGGCCGAGCTGCGACTGCCGCGGGAAGTTCGCCGAGGTCGCCACCATGAAGTTCGGCGAGGCGCGATTGCCGGTGGGCGCCACCTCGTTCAGGCGGTTGAAGATGTTGAAGAAGTCGACGAAGAAGTCGAGGCTCTCGAGCCGGCCGGCGAGCGGCAGCTGATAGCGGATCGACAGGTCGGTCGTGACCGACCCCGGCCCGCGGATACCGAACGGCACCGCCCGTCCCTGATCGTCGAGGGCCGAGCGGATTGGAATCGTGAGGTCGTCGATGCCGCGGATCGGCCGGTCGTTGTTGTCGAGGTCGCCGTTGACGTCGCGGCCGACGGTCTCGTTGACCGGCGCGCCGCTGATGGCGCTGACCACGGTCGCC
Source organism: uncultured Acidobacteriota bacterium (assembly GCA_902826515.1). GTDB lineage: Bacteria > Acidobacteriota > Vicinamibacteria > Vicinamibacterales > UBA2999 > CADEFD01. The sequence continues at coordinate 1,315 of CADEFD010000004.1, read as the reverse complement.
ACGGTGAGGGTGCGCCACGGATTCCAGCTGCCGCTCGCCGCCAGCACGTTCGTGCGATTCGAGGCGAACTCGCCGTAGTCGGCGCGGATGTCGTTGTCGAGCCACACGCGACGGGCATCGGGGTTGCCGGTGCCGACGTAGTTGCTGCGCTGCAGCGTGTAGGCCACACGGCCGCTCCAGCGGTTGGCCATACGTTTCACGAGCGACACCTGCAACGACTTGTAGTCGCCGTCGAACGCGTCACTCGTCTGCGACTGGAGCACGCGCTGGAAGTTCACCCCGCGCGCCTCGGCGGGAATGAGCGTGCCGTTCGGATCGAACGCCGCCACGCCGGGACGCACGCCGTTCACGGGCTCGTTGATGTCCACCACGCCGAGCTGGTTGCGCGAGGCATTCGCCACGTAGTCCACCGACAACGCGAACTGGCCGAAGAGTTCCTGGCTGACGCCGCCGCTCCACGACCAGGTGTGCGGCATCCGCCGATCGGGGCTGTCGATGCGCGGGTTGCGGTTGAAGGCGGTGCCGGCAACCACCGCGTCGCGCAGCGCGTTCAGCACGGCCTGCCCCGCCGGCGAGAGCCGGGCGACGCCGGGGTTGCCGGCCGTGTCGGTGATCATGTCGGGAATCAGCACGAGGCTGGCATTCGGGCTCGACGCGTTGATCGAGATCGACGGGAAGAGCGTGCGGACGCCGCTCTGCTGCAGCGTCAGATCGTGCACGACCGGCACGTAGGCGTAGAACTTCCCGACGCCGCCGCGCACCACCGTGCGGCCGGTGCCGAAGGCATCCCACGCGAAGCCGGCCCGCGGGGCGAAGGCGTTGTTGTGGTTCGGCGTCTGCTTGTGGTTGTCCCAGCGCAGGCCGAGATTGAACGTCAGGTTGCCGGTGACGCTCCATTTGTCTTCCACGAAGAGATAGCGCCGCTGGTCCTTCGACACCACGTCGTAGCCGTAGTCGCTCGGCGGCCCCACGGTGACGTCGAACTGGAACGGGTGGGTGGCGGGATCGGCCGGGTTGTAGGGTGCGTCGGTACGGAACTGGAAGGTGCCCGAGTCGAACGTCGAGCGCGGATCCATGTTGTTCCAGCTGTAGCCGCCGCCGGCCTTCACGGTGTGCTCGCCCCCGAACAGGTTGGGAATGAAGTAGCTGAACGCCTGATCGACGACGTAGGTGCGAATCACCGTGGTGGGCCCGGTGCCGCCGGTGCCCGTGATGTAGCTGGCGTGCTGGTTGCGCTGCCCGATCGAGAACGGGTCGCGTCCGTCGAAGCCGATGGCCTTGCCGTCGTCGTTGAAGAAGCCCTGCGGCGCCGTGG
>CADEFD010000003.1 GCA_902826515.1 uncultured Acidobacteriota bacterium | reverse complement strand
TCGCCTCGACGCGGGCGTCGGGACGCGTCCACTGCGCGTTGCGCAGCGTCTCGCGTTCGTGCAGCAATTCGGCGGCGGCCTTGAAGCGCTGGTGATCGAGCAGGCGCTGCACGAGCGCGTCGCGCGGGTCGATCTCCTCGCCGGTGTCTTCGCTGATGGCCTCGGGCCGCGGCAGGAGCTGCCGGCTCTTGATGTGGATGAGCGTGGCGGCGGTGACCAGGAACTCGCTCGCCAGGTCCAGATTGAGCTCCTGCATCAGCGAGAGGTACGCGAGGTACTGCTCGGTGATGAGCGCAATCGGGATGTCGTAGATGTTCACCTCATTCTTCTTGATGAGGTGCAGCAGCAGGTCGAGCGGCCCGTCGAACGTCTCGAGATGCAGCGGAATCGACTCCAGCTGCGACTCGAAGTTCGGGTCGCGCGACTGGCCGTCAGTAGACAAGCTTCACCGCCTCGCGCACGCGGGTCATCGTCTCGATCGCCTGCACGCGCGCCTTCTTCGAGCCTTCCATGACCACGTCGCGCAGGTAGCCCGGGCGCGCCAGGGCGGCCGCGCGGCGTTCGCGGATCGGCTCGAGGCGGGCGTTCACGGCGGCCGCCAGCTTCGTCTTCACTTCCACGTCGCCGACGGCGCCGGCGCGGTATCGCGCCTTGAGGTCGTCCACCTCGTCGAGGTTCGGGTTGAAGGCGTCGTGGTAGATGAACACGGGATTGCCCTCGACCGTGCCGGGGATGTCGGCGCGCACGCGCTTCGGGTCCGTGTACATCTGCCGGACCTTCTTCACGACCGCCGCGGCATCATCCGACAGGTCGATGGTGTTGCCGTAGCTCTTGCTCATCTTGCGGTTGTCGAGCCCGGGCAGGCGCGGCGTCGGCGTGAGCATCGACTGCGGCTCGACGAAGATCTCGCCGTAGAAGTTGTTGAAGCGGCGCACCACCTCGCGCGACAGCTCGAGGTGCGGCACCTGGTCCTCGCCCACCGGCACGATGTTGGCGTCGTAGATGATGACGTCGGCCGTCTGCAGGAGGGGGTAGCCGAGGAAACCGATGCTGCTCAGATCGCGATCGGCGAGCTGCTCGGTCTGCTCCTTGTAGGTGGGCACCCGTTCGAGCCACGGGATCGGCGTGACCATCTGCAGCAGCAGGTAGAGCTCGGCGTGTTCGGGCACGAGCGACTGCGCGAAGATGGTGCTGCGCTCGGGGTCGATACCGCAGCCAATCCAGTCGGCTACGTTGTCCATCGCGTTCCCGACGAGCTCCGCCGTCTCGGCGTAGTGGCTCGTGAGCGCGTGCCAGTCGGCGATGAAGTAGTAGCAGTCGTAGTCGCGCTGCAGCGCGACCCAGTTGTCGAGGGCGCCCACGAGGTGCCCGAGGTGCAGTCGTCCGGTCGGGCGCATCCCCGACACCACGCGCTTGGTCGTCACAGCAGCCATCTCAGGATTCCGAACTGGATCGGCGCGATCACCCGCGACAACACGCCGGAGAACATGAGCCCGTAGAGCACCAGGATGCCGTAGGGCCGGATACGCTCGACGACACCCACCATCGAAGGCGGCAGCACGCCGAGCAGGATGTTGCCGCCATCGAGCGGCGGCACAGGAATGAGGTTGAACAGCGCCAGCATGACGTTCATCACGACGAAGAACGCCAGGGTGTACTCGACCTGCCCGAAGTCGTCGCCGCGCACGGCCGCGAACGACACGGCCCCGACCGTGGCGAGCACGAGGTTGCTGGCGGGGCCGGCGGCGGCCACCAGGGCAAAATCGCGCCGTGGCGCCGCGAGATTACGGACATCCACCGGCACCGGCTTGGCCCAGCCGATGAGGGGCACGCCGGTCGCGGCCGCGAGGAGCGGAAAGAGCACGGTGCCGATGGGGTCGATGTGCACGAGCGGATTGAGCGACAGCCGCCCGAGCAGGCGGGCCGTGGGGTCGCCCAGACGGTCGGCGGCCCAGGCGTGCGCCGCCTCGTGAAACGTCAGGGAGGCAATCAGCACGGCCAGCAGAAGACCGATCTGCAGGAAATCGAGGTCCGCCAAAGCGCTCAAGCGTACCACAGGCGCCCGGCCCGCCGGGACGGATCAGCGCGACGGCACGCCGCGCGCGAAGTGGGTCAGCACGGCATCCGCGCAGCGCTGCCCCACCACCGGCACCAGATCTTCGCGGGTGGCCCGGCGCACGCCGGCGAGGCTCCCGAAGCGCGTCAGCAACTGCCGGCGGCGGCGCGGCCCCACGCCTGGAATCGTGTCGAGGTCCGAGCCGAAGTCACGCTGCGACCGCGCCTTGCGGTGGAAGGTCACGGCGAAGCGGTGCGCCTCGTCGCGGATCTGCTGCAGCAGCCGCAGCGCCGGGCTCGTCCGGTCGAAGGCCACCGGCGTGTCGGCGTCGCGCGTCACGACCAGCTCTTCGCGTTTGGCCAGTCCCACGGCCACGAGGTTGGCCAGCCCCAGCCGCTCCAGGGCGCCGTAGGCGGCATCGAGCTGCCCGCGTCCGCCGTCGATGACGAGCAGGTCGGGGAACGGCCCGCCGGCCTCGACCAGCCGTGAGAACCGCCGGTGCACCACCTGCGCCATGGCGGCGAAATCGTTGAGGAACCGGGGCTCGGGACTCGGCGCTCGGGGCTCGGGTTCGGACTCCTGGCGCGCTGAGCCCCGGGCCCCGGGCCCCGAGACCCGGTATTTCCGGTATTCACCTTTCGCCATCCGGCCGTCTTCGCAGACGACAAGCGAGGCGACCGTCTCGCTGCCCTGGAGCGTCGAGATGTCGAAACATTCGATGCGGCGCGGCAGCCCCGGCAGCCCCAGTGCCTCCCGCAGGCCGTCAAGGGCGGCAAACGCCTCCCCGCCCGGGTCGGCTGCGGCGCGCACGACCAGCTCCGCGTTGCGCGTGGCCAGGTCCACGAGCCGGCGCCGATCGCCGCGCTGCGGCACGAGCAGCGTGACGCGCCGCTGGGCGCGCGACGACAGCCACGCTTCGGTCACGTCCGCGTCCTCGATGTCCACCGGCAGGTCGATCTCGCGCGGCGGCTCGTGGCCCTCGTAGAACTGCTGCAACGCCGCGGCCACGAGCGCGCCGGCGCCCTCGGCGGCATCGGCGGCCGCGCCCTGCAGCGTGACACGTTCGACCACGCGCCCCCGCCGCACCTGGAACACCTGGATCACCGCACTCGCCGGCCCCACCGCCACGCCGAACACGTCGCGATCGCCCAGCGCCGGCGTGGCCATCTTCTGCTGGCGGGCGCCGACCGCCTGCACGACGCGCATGGCATCGCGCTGCTGCGCCGCTTCCTCGAACCGTTCGGCGGCGGCCGCGGCCCGCATGCGCGCTTCGAGATCGGCCGCCAGTTCGTCCACGCGGCCCTCGAGCAGCAGCCGCATGTCTTCCACCGCCTGCTGATACCGCTCCGGCGCACACACGGTGTCCACACAGGGCGCCAGACACCGCTTGATGTCGTATTCGAGGCAGGGCCGGGCGCGCTTGCCGGTGATGACCTCGTTGCACGACCGCAGCCCGAACAGCTTGTGTCCGAGCCCGATGGTGCGGCGCGCCAGCGAGGCCGGCAGGAACGGGCCGGCGTAGAGATCGCCGTCGCGGGCGACCTGCCGCGCCACCAGCACCCGCGGGAACGCCTCACTGAGCGTGAGCTTCAGATACGGGTAGCTCTTGTCGTCGCGCAGCAGGATGTTGTAACGCGGCGCGCGCTGCTTGATCAGGTTGTTCTCGAGGGCCAGCGCCTCGACGACCGAGTCGGTGACGATGACCTCGAGGGCCGTCACTTCGTCGAGCAGGGCGTCGGTCTTCGGGCTGCTGCCGCGGGCCGCCAGGTAGCTCCGGACCCGGTCGCGCAGGGTGCGCGCCTTGCCGACGTAGATGGTCTCGCCGGCCGCATTGGCGTACAGGTAGACTCCGGGCTGCTCCGGCAGCCGGCTGATCTGTTCCTTGAGATCCTGAATGGCCATGCGCTACGCTTCTCATTCTAGCCAATGACTTTCACAGGATTCATCGGTGCGGCGTGCATGTTCCCCCTGCGCCTCATCATCAACACGAGCGTGGCGCTCGGGATTCACCCGAACGTCCTCACGCTCATCGGCGTCATCATCAACGTCGTCGCCGCCTGGGCGCTGGCCGTGGACCGCTTCGTGCTGGCCGGCGTCATCATGATCTGCGCCAACATCTTCGACTTCATCGACGGCAAGGTGGCCCACATCACCGGCAAGCAGTCGGAGTTCGGGGCCTTCTGGGACTCGACGCTCGACCGCTTTTCCGACCTGGCGCTCTTCACCGGCCTCATCTGGCTCTACTCGTCGCTCGGCCGCGAGGGCTACGTGCTCGTGGCCACCGCCGCCCTCATCTTCTCGATCATGACGAGTTACGCCCGGGCGCGGGCGGAATGCCTCATCGACAAGTGCAAGGTCGGCTTCATGGAGCGGCCCGAGCGCATCGTGCTCTTCATGATCGGCGCCTTCACCGACCGGATGGCGGGGGTGTTGTGGGTGATCCTCACGCTGGCCGTCGTCACGGTGGCGAACCGGATCCACTACACATATCTGGCGCTGAACAAGCTGCCGATGCCGGCGACCGACGGTGTGCTGGGCCTGTTCTCGCGCTACTTCTTCTGGCGGGACGACCGGGCCACCCTGCACTACGACGTCTGGGTCATCGCCATCCTGTCGTTCGTGTGGCTGACGCCGCCCGACTGGCTGCGCGACCCGACGGCCTCCGGCCTCGGGCTGCTCGGCTGGCTGCTCCGCTGACGGCCGGGCTGCTCAACCCGCCGTCGCCTTCCGTCGATTACCGGTTCGTCCGCTGACGAGCACGCGTGTGCCCGTGCAGGTTCGTGAACCCGTTCGACGGAAGGATGCTGGATGTTCGCCGGGCACTACCACCCTGGCCTGGTCGCCCTGTCGCTCATCGTGGCGGCCGCGGCCGCGTATGTCGCCCTCGATCTCGCCGGGCGGGTCACGGTGGCCCATGGCCGCGCCCGCCGGTTGTGGCTGCTCGGCGGGGCCACGGCGATGGGCGCCGGCATCTGGTCGATGCACTACCTCGGCATGCTCGCCTACGAGCTGCCGGTGCCGGTGCGCTACGACCTGCCGATGGTGGTGCTCTCGTTCGTGCCGGCCGTGCTCGCCTCGGGCCTCGCGCTCTATGTCGTGAGCCGCCAGCGCCTGTCGGCCGGTGCCGCCGCTGCCGGCAGCCTGTTCATGGGCCTTGGCATCGCCACCATGCATTTCGTCGGCATGGAGGCCATGCGGGTCGATGCCGCCCATACCTATGCGCCGGGCATGGTGGCGGCCGCGGTGGCCGTGGCCATCGTCGTGTCGTGGGTCGCGTTGCGCCTGGCCTTCCGCTTCCGCTCGGAGCGCCGGCCGTTCGCGCCCCTGAAACTTGCCAGCGCCCTGCTCATGGGCGCGGCCGTGGCCGGCATGCACTACACGGGGATGGCGGCGGCCTCGTTCGCGCCGGGGCCGTCCCATCACGGGCTCGGCGGCGCCGTGGACGTCTCGGCGCTCGGTGTCGTCGGCGTCACGGCCGTGAGCGCGCTCGTGATGGTGCTGGCGGTGCTGTCGTCCTATCTGGACCAGCGCTTCGGCGATCAGGCCCAGGCGATTCAGGCCAGCGAGGAACGCTACCGCCTGCTCTTCAACCGCAGCCTCGCCGGCGTCTACGAGAGCACGCTCGATGGCCGGCTCCTCGACTGCAACGACGCGCTGGCGCGCACGCTCGGCTACGGCAGCCGCGAGGACGTGCTGCTCTGCACCGCCGCCGACCTCTACGCCGATCCGGGCGATCGTGTTCGCTGGGTCGAGCAGCTCGCCGCGCGCCACACGCTGCCCCACGTCGAGCATCAGTTGAAGCGGCGAGACGGCACGCCGGTGTGGGTCATCGAGAGTGCCACACTCGTCGACGCTCGCGGCGGCCGCCCGGCCACCATCGAAGGCACGATCGTCGACATCACCGAACGTCGCGACGCCGAACGGCGCCTGGCCGAAACGACCGAGTCACTGGCGGCCAGCCTCGACCGCTACCGCAACCTCGTGGAAACCACCGACGCCGTGCCGTGGGAGATCGATGCGGTGACGACGGCCTGGCGGTACCTGTCGCCGCAGGCCGCGCGGATCTTCGGTTACGACGTCGAGCAGATTCTCGGCCGCCCGTTTTCGTGGGACGCCGTCCATGCCGACGACCGCGAGCGCGTCCGCCGGCAGTTCGGGGGATTGATGGCGGCGCCCATCGGCACCAACATCGAACTCGAATACCGCCTGCACCGCCGGCCGGCCGGCATCGCGCTCGTCCGTGTGGTGGTCGTGTCGGCGCTCGACGGCGAGGGCCGGCCCATCCTGCGCGGCGTCACCCTCGACATCACCGCGCAGCGCCAGCTCGAGCTCGAGCTGCAGCAGGCGCAGAAGCTGGAGTCGATCGGCCGCCTGGCCGCCGGCGTGGCGCACGAAATCAACACGCCCGTGCAGTTCGTGAGCGACAGCCTGCACTTCGTCCGCGACGGCGCGCAGTCGGTCGAGGCGCTGATTGGCACGTACCGCGCGCTGCTGGCCGACGCGGATGGCCCGGGCGCGACGGTGCTGCGGCAGCGGGCGCGGGAGGCCGAGGACGCGGCCGACCTCGAGTACCTGCTCGACCACCTGCCACAGGCCATCGGGCTGTCACTCGAAGGCCTGGACCGTGTGGCGCGGATCGTGCGATCGATGAAGGAGTTCGCGCGCGCCGACGAGGCCGCGATGTCGGCCATCGACATCAACCGCGCCATCGAGAGCACGCTCATCGTCGCGCGGCACGAATACCGCTACGTCGCCGAGGTGCACCTGGACTTCGCCGAGCTGCCGCCGGTCACCTGCAACGGCGGCGAGATCAATCAGGCCGTGCTGAACGTGGTCGTCAACGCCGCGCACGCCATCGCCGACCGCCGGCGCGGCACCGACTGCCTCGGGCACATCCACATCCGCACGCGACGCGAACGCGACGCGGTCGTCATTTCGATTGCCGATGACGGCGGCGGCATCCCCGAGGACAGGCAGACCAAGATCTTCGACCCGTTCTTCACGACCAAGCCGGTCGGCAAAGGCACGGGGCAGGGCCTGTCGATCGCCCGATCGATTCTGGTGGACCGGCACGGCGGCGACCTGCGCTTCGAGACGACGCCCGGCCAGGGCACGACGTTCCACCTGCACGTGCCGCTCGTGGCGCGGCCGCCAGAACGCGCCGCGGCCTGAGCAGAGCCGGGCGCGGGGCCGTCAGGCCCAGACCACTTTGTGCTGCACGTCCACGGTTACGACGCCTTCCGCTTGCGCGCGACGGCCTTCGGGCCCACGGCCCTGACCGCCGGCTCCGCCTTCGCGTCGCTGACCTTCGCGGCCGGCTTGCGGCCCGCGCTCACCTGGTCGAGGCTGCGGCGCAGCGCTTCCATCAGATCGATGACCTTCGGCGCGGCGTCTTCCTTCGGCGCCACGAACTCTTCGCCCGCGATCTTCGCGTCGATGATCGAGCGCAGTCCGGCCTGGTACTCGTCGGTGTAACTCTTGAGGTCGAGCGGCCCTTCGTAGCTGGCGATGACCTGCTGCGCGAGTTTGGCCTCGGCCGCCGACACCTTGCCGCGCACCTCGCGCAGTTCGTCGATCTGATCGATGGTGCGGATCTCGGCGGCGTGGTGCAGCGTGTACATCACGAGGCCCTGCTTGTGCGGCTTGACCGCCACCAGGTACTCGCGGCCGTGAATCGCCACCTTACCGATGCCGGCCTTGCCCTTCATGCCGTCGCGCATCACCGCATAGGCGTCACCGGCCATCGGGCCTTCGGGCGCCAGGTAGTAGGCCTTGTCCACGTACATCGGGTCGATCTCGTCGTCGCTGGCGAACTGGACGAGGTTGATGACCTTGGTGGATTCGGTCTTCACCTTGGCGATGTCGTCCTCGGCCACCACCACCCAGCGGCCCTTCTCGAACTCATACCCTTTGACGATCTCGGCGCTCGTGATCTCGCGTTCGCACGACGGGCACCACTTCTTCTGCTGGATGCGCGTCTGGCACTCCTCGTGGAGCTGGTTGAACGAGATCGTCGCGGCCGACTCGGTGGCGGGATAGACCCGCACCGGGATGGTCACCAGGCTGACTTTGAGAAACCCTTTCCAGGTCGGGCGCGCGGCCATCGGAGCCTCCATGACGCCCCCAATATGGAGGCTTCGGCAGGGAGACTATCGGTCAGCCGCGCCGGCTGCATTAGCGTGCAGGGCCGCGCCTGCGCGGGATCGCAGGGACGAACTGCCTCGACCGTAGGGTCCCGGCCTGCTCCCTGGTCCCTGACCCCTGGTCCCTGGTCCCAGCCCTCTAGACGTCGTTTCGGGCGTCGTGACCGCCGAGGTGGAGCCCGGGGCCCGACTCGATGTCGATGGCGTGTTCCGCGATCTTCTCCCGCAGGAGCCGCCGCACCTCACCCAGGCGGGGGCCGGGCACCGGCAGGCGGCGGGCCAGCGTCTGCAGGCGCGAGGCGATGACCAGGATGGGCGACTCCCCTTCCTGCCAGCGCAGGCCGCCGATCTGCTCGTAGGGCATGAAGCCCGAGTCGGCCCAGATGCCGTCGGCGTAGAGGCCGCGGGCGATGCGGGCACTCGCCGGCACGATGGCGGCGTAGTAGATGAACATCATCAGCTCGCCGAAGACCGCCGGGAACGGCCGCGGCACGAAGAGCGCGGAGAGCAGCAGGCAGCCCATCGCCCCGCCGATGGCCAGGCTCATGGCGTAGAAAGGCGGCCTCGGCGGCAGCCACACCGCGAGCGCGCCCGGTTTGCGCCGCGCCCAGCGCGCCAGATCGACGGCCGCGCGGATGTTGGCGACGAGGAAACCGAGGCCGAGCACGAACAGGACCTGCGGCAGCAGGTCAACGAGCGTCACTCCGCGATTTTGCCCGCGCCGCGGGTGCGCGTCAATTGGCGGCCGGGACGACCGCGTCCTGGCGCGACAGCGTCGGGTCGAAACAGCGCCGGCAGCGCGCCTCGTAGGTGCCGTGCGCGCCGAGCAGCACGCGGTCGGCGTTGTGCACGAGGCGCTGCGTGTGGTTGGCCGGGTTGCCGCACACCATGCAGATGGCGCGGGTCTTCGTGATGAACTCGGCGATCGCCAGCAGGTGCGGCATCGGCTCGAATGGCCGCCCGAGGTAGTCCTGGTCGAGGCCGGCGACGATGACCCGCATGCCGCGGCCGGCCAGCTCGACACACGCCGCCGGCAGCGCCGCGTCGAAGAACTGCCCTTCGTCCACGCCCACCACTTCCGTGTCGGGCCGCACCTTGGCCAGCAGGTCGGCGGCCGACGAGGCCGGCTCGGCTTCGATCTTCAGCTCGCTGTGCGAGACGATGTGGTCGTCGGAATACCGCACGTCCACCGCCGGCTTGAAGATCTGCACGCGCTGCCGCGCGATCTGGGCGCGGCGGACGCGGCGGATGAGCTCTTCGCTCTTGCCGCTGAACATGCTGCCGACGATGACTTCGATCCAGCCCTGGCTGGCGGCCCGGACGACGTCCATGGCGACTTCCCTTGTGGTCGGCGCGAGCTTACGCCCGCGACTGGTACTCGCCCGTCTCGGTGCTGACGCGGATGACGTCGCCTTCGCCGATGAAGGGCGGCACGTTCACGACCATCCCGGTCTCGGTCTTCGCGGGCTTGAGCTGGTTGGTGGCGGTGGCGCCCTTGATGCCGGGCGCGGTTTCGACGACCTTCAGATCGACGGTCGGCGGCAGCTCGATGCCGACCGGCGCGTCGCCGTGGAACTCGACGTTGATCGTCATCTCGGGCTTGAGGAAGCCGGAGGAGTCGCCCATGGCCTCTTCCGAGAGCTGGATCTGCTCGTAGCTCGAGGTATCCATGAAGTGATGGCCCGCGGCGTCACTGTAGAGGTACTGCATCTGCTTCTCGTCGAGCACGGCGCGTTCGACGACGTCGTCCGAGCGCAGGCGCTGTTCCGACTGGCTGTTGTTGCGCAGGTTGCGCGCCTTCACGCGGACGAAACCGCGGAGGTTGCCCGGCGTCTTGTGCTCCAGATCGAGAATCCGGAGAAGGTCGCCGTTCTGGATGATGATCATGCCCCGCTTGAGGCGCGTCGCTGCGAGAGTGTTTGCCATGGGTCCTGCTCGAGGGTGGCCTCGATCCTGTCGATGCTACCACGCCGCCCCCGGGATGGGGCCCGCCGACACGGCCGGCCGGGGCCCGTGTTACCATCCGATTCGTGGCTTTCGCGCGCTGGGATCCGGTTCGTGACCTGCTGGCCATCCAGCTGAAAATGGAGCGTCTGCCCGCCCCCGCCCCGCAGGGCTGGGTGCCGGCCGCCGACCTCTGCGAAACTGCCGACGCCTACATCGTCACGGCCGAGCTGCCGGGGGTGGCGCGTCCGCAGGTGCGGGTCGAGGTCCACGACGGCCACCTCACGCTGCACGGCCGCCGCGACGCCCGCGTCGCCTGCGAGCAGTATCACCAGGTGGAACGCGGCCACGGCGAGTTCTCGCGCACGTTCCGCCTGCCGTCAGGCATCGACGCCGACCGCATCGCCGCGGATCTCAAGGACGGCGTGCTCACCGTCGTCGTGCCGAAGCTGCCCGGTCACGGGCCGCGCAAAGTCGACGTCGGTTAGGCCCACCCCATGCGCCGTCTCGTGCTCGCCGTCTCGCTCGTCCTGGCCGGACTGGCCGCCGGGCTCGTCGTGTCCGGCCGGATGCGCGGCACGACGGACGCCGCCGCCACCGCCGTCGACCAGGCCGCACCTGCCGCACCGCGTGCCGCGGGCGCCCCGGCCGTACCTGCCCCCGGCCCCGACTTCACGCGCGTGGCGGAACAGACGGTCAACGCCGTCACGAACATCGCGTCGCTGCAGCGGGTCGCCGTGCCCAACTCGCCGTTTGGCAGCGATCCGTTCTTCCAGTACTTCTTCGGCGACCAGCCCGACATGTTCGGCTCGCGCAACCGTTACGAGTCGAGCCTCGGCTCGGGCGTCGTCATCTCGGCCGACGGCTACGTGCTCACGAACAGCCACGTGGTGGGCGAAGGCGAAGTGGAAGTCACCGTCGGCCTCGTGGACAAACGCGAGCTGCGCGCCAAGGTCATCGGCGTTGACCCTTCGACCGACCTGGCGCTGCTGAAGGTGGACGCCCAGGGGCTGCCGGTCATGAAGTGGGGCGACTCGTCGAAGCTCAAGGTCGCCGAGTGGGTGCTCGCCATCGGCAACCCCTTCCAGCTCAATCAGACGGTCACCCTCGGCATCGTGAGTGCGCTCGGCCGCGCCAACGTCGGGATTGCCGCCTACGAAGACTTCATCCAGACGGATGCCGCCATCAACCCGGGCAACTCGGGCGGCGCGCTCGTGAACGCGCGCGGCGAACTCATCGGCATCAACACGGCGATCTTCTCGCGCAGCGGCGGCTATCAGGGCATCGGCTTCGCCGTGCCGAGCAACCTCGCCCGCCGCGTCGTCGACGACCTCACGAAGTACGGCAAGGTGCGGCGCGGCTGGATCGGCATCGTCGAGATGTCGCCCCTCACCTCGCGGCTCGCCGACGAACTCGGCACGACCGGCAGCGACGGCCTGGTCGTGATGCGGATGTGGCGCGGGCCCGCCTATCAGGCCGGCGTGCGGCCGGGCGACGTGATCCTCAGCCTGAACGGCAAGCCGGTCGCCGATGCCTCGGCCTTCCTGCGCGCCATCGCCGACAGCCCCATCGGCAGCACCGCATCGATCGAGATCCTGCGGGAATCGGCGCGGCGCACGATCAAGGTGCCGGTGGGCGAAGAAGCGGCCCGCACGCCGCGCCGTTAGGCGCGAGCCGGCCACGGCCGCGGCCGCGCATCGGCATTCCAGAGCCGCGTGCCCGACACCGCGGCACTGCCCGCCACCACCGGCCGCCAGTAGCGGTCGCCCCCGCGCGTGAGGCCGATACGCCGGGTCCAGCGCACGTCGCTGCTCGCGACCTCCCCCGCCTCGATCCTGAGCGCGCCCGAGAGCGGCACGCGGTTGTGCGCGAGCGCGACGGCGAAGGCGCGGGAGAGATTCCCTGGCCCGCGGCAGAGCGCCGCGTCGAGCGGCGGCGGCTGCCCCTCGCGCGTGCGCCGCGCGCGCATGAGCGCCAGGCCGTCGCGCGGCTCGACCGCGCGCAGCAGCACCGCGGCTGGATGTCCGTGGTCTTCGGTGACGGCATTCAGCAGGCAGTGCACGCCGTAGTTCAGGTAGACGTAGGCATGTCCGGGCGCCTCGTAGAGCGGACGGTTCCGCGGCGTGGGGCCGGCCGCCGCGTGACAGCCCGGATCCGACTCGCCGATGTACGCCTCGACCTCGACGATGCGGCCGGCCACGACGCCGTCGGCGCTGTCGTGCACGAGCAGCGCGCCGAGCAGCTCGCGGGCCACGACGAGGGTCGGGCGCGCGTAGAAACTCGCGGGCAGCACGCGGCCGGCGCGGCGGGGCATGGCGGCGGGCGCCGCTACCCTTCGCGCGACCGGTCGGCGGTGGTGAAGGCCACGCCGGGGCCGCTCTCGAGGTACACGCCGTTCGACACCGCCAGTTCCTCGCGGGTCGGAAGCGCAATCACGGTCTGCGTGGGCGTGATCATGACGAGCGTGCCCGTGCGCTCCCCCACCGTGACGGTGTCGCCGGGGCGCAGCACCTTGCGCGCGTAGAAGCCGGCGATCATGTTGCGGGTGACTTCGCGGCTGCCGAGCCCGAGCGACAACCCGAACGCGAGCGCGATGCCGCCGAGCGCGCAGATCGTCACGATGCGGATCATCTCGGTGTCGATCCGCAACTGCGAGAGCGCCATGATCCCGGTGACGAACAGGATGAGCGCCGACGACACGCTGCCGAGCGTGGGCGCGAGATCGATGCCGGAATCCTCGGCGGCGCGCCGCACGGCGTTGCCGGCGAAATCCGCGGCCGCGCTGCCGGCCAGCAGCACGCCGATCGCGGCGATGACGTTCGGCAGGTACGAGAAGAAGGCGCGGATCGAATCGGCGATCGGCGCCAGCCCAAGCATCGTGGCGCCCGTCTGCGCGAAGAGCAGCAGCGTGCCGGCATAGACCACGGCCGGAATCCACTCACTCGCCGGCTGGCGCACACCGAGGCGGCCGACGAGGGCGGCGAGCCCGAGCGCGTCGCTCAGCTTGTCCACCTGGGCGCGCCGGCAGGCCATCGCCGTCATGCGGCGGATGAACTTCGCCGTCAGCACGAGCACGATCGCAACGGTGATGCCCATCACGATGCGCGGCAGCACGCCGGTGACCGTGGCCACGAGATCATTCCACGCCGTCAGAAGATGCTCAGTCAGCACGCCGTCCGCCTCCGGTTCCGCCAAACAGTTCGAAGATTGCCTTGAGGTATTCCAGCACGACGCCGGTGAACCCCTGCGCGCCCAGTTCCACGGCCTGCCCCGACAGCTCGCGCCGCGCGATCGACTGGTGCACCCGCGTCATGAGGCGCTGCCACTCGACGTCTTCCTCCAGGAAGCCGGCGAGCCCGAGCGGTTCGTCGCGCGGCTCCTCGGGCAGCGGCGGCTCAGCCATGCGCGACTCCGAGCGCCACGCGGAGTTCCTGGCGGGCGCGCAGAATGCGCATCTTCACGGCCGAGAGCGAGAGGCCCAGCGCGGCGGCAATTTCCTCGTAGCTCATCTCGTCGAGCTCGCGCATGACGAGCGGCTGCCGCAGCGTCTCCGACAGGCTGGCGACGGCGGCCCGCACGCGGGTCACGTCGGCCGCGCGGTCGAGCGCCACGTCAGCATCGGCCGGCACGGTCAGCGCGGCGCTGTCGGGCGCGGCGTCGTCGATGGCCACATCCCCGTCGTGCCGTTTCCCGGCCCGGCGGTGGTTCAGGCAGTGATTGACCTTGATGCGGTAGAGCCAGGTCGAGAACTTCGCGCGGTGTTCGTACTTCTTCAGCGCGAAGTAGGCCTTCACGAGCACCTCCTGCGCGAGGTCTTCGGCGTCGTTGCCCGACGTGAGGTAGCGGCAGTTGGCGACCACCCGGCTGCGATGCCGGGCCATGAGCTCGTCGAAGGCGCGGGTGTCGCCGCCGGGCGCGCGGCGGGCGCGCGCCACGAGGTCGGCATCGGGATCGTCGGGAGACAGCGGAGCGTCGGCCACGGGCTAGCTCGTCCGGACCATTCTACCGGCCGGAACCGACGCGGGCGCGGACAGACCACGGGCAGCATTCTGGAAGACCTGCCCATGAGACACGGCGAAGCGGCGGGAAGTCACTGGTCGTCCCGGGCGACGAGGAGCGGCGCCAGATACCGGCCGGTGTGCGAGGCACTGACCCGCGCCACCTGCTCGGGCGTGCCCATCGCCATCACCTGCCCGCCGGCGGCCCCGCCCTCGGGGCCGAGGTCGATGACCCAGTCGGCCGTCTTGATGACGTCGAGGTTGTGTTCGATGACCACGAGCGTGCTGCCGGCTTCGAGCAGCTTCCGGAAGGCCGCGAGCAGCTTGGCGATGTCGTCGAAATGCAGTCCGGTCGTGGGTTCGTCGAGGATGTAGAGCAGGCGCTCGCCGCCGGCCGACGCCAGATGCGAGGCGATCTTCACGCGCTGCGCTTCGCCGCCCGAGAGCGTCGTGGCCGGCTGGCCGAGGCGGATGTAGCCGAGCCCGATTTCGTCGAGCACCTGCAGGCGGCGCAGCACCTTGAGCGAGCCGCTGAAGAACTGCAGCGCCTCGCGCACGGTGAGGTCGAGGATCTGCGTGACGTTGCGGCCCTTGTACTTCACGTCGAGCACGGTCTGCTTGAAGCGTCTTCCGTCGCACTGCTCGCAGGGCACCGAGACGTCGGCGAGGAACTGCATCTCCACCTTCACCTCGCCCTCGCCCTGGCAGGCCTCGCAGCGGCCACCCGGCACGTTGAACGAGAAGGCGCTGGCCGTGAGCCCGCGGCTGCGGGCGTCTTTCGTCGCGGCCAGCAGTTCGCGGATCGGATCGAACGCCTTCAGATACGTGACCGGATTGCTGCGCGGCGTGCGGCCGATCGGCGCCTGGTCCACGAGCACCACGTCGCTCAGCAGTTCCGCGCCTTCGAGGCGGCGGTGGAAGCCCACCTTGCGATCCCAGTCGCCCTTGGCGCGCTTGAGTCCGGCATAGAGCACGTCGTGCACGAGCGTGGACTTGCCCGAGCCGCTCACACCAGTCACGCAGGTGAGCGTGTTCAGCGGGAACTCGATGTCCACGTTCTGCAGGTTGTGCTCGCGGGCGCCGATGAGGCGGATCTTCTGCGGCGAGCCCTTGCGGCGGTGGGCCGGCACCGAAATCTGCAGTTCGCCGCGCATGTACTTCGCCGTGAGCGACCGCGGCTCGGCGGCCAGGTCCGCGAGCGGCCCGTTGAAGATGACGCGGCCGCCGTGTTCGCCGGCGCCGAGCCCCATGTCCACGACGTGGTCGGCCACGGCGATCATGTCGGCGTCGTGTTCGACCACGAGCACCGAGTTGCCCTGATCGCGCAGCTTGCGCAGGATGGTGATGAGCCGCTGGTTGTCGCGCGGATGCAGCCCGATCGACGGCTCGTCGAGCACGTAGAGGGTGCCGACGAGCGAGGCGCCGAGCGACGTCGCCAGGCTGATGCGCTGCGCTTCCCCGCCGGAGAGCGTGGCCGACAGGCGATCGAGCGTGAGGTAGTCGAGGCCGACGTCGGCCAGGAAGCCGAGGCGCCGCCGGATTTCGACCAGCACCTTCTCCGCAATGGCGGCCTCCTGCGCGCCGAGCGCCAGGCCGTCGAAGAAGGTCTGCGCTTCGCGCGTCGTGAGCGCCGACACCTGATCGATCGTGCGATCGCCGACGCGCACCGCGCGCGCCTCGCGGCGCAGCCGCGTGCCGGCGCATTCCGGACACGTCTGGTAGCCGCGGTAGCGGCTCAGGAACACGCGGACGTGCACCTTGTATTTCTTGCGCTCGAGCCAGGCGAAGAAGCCGCGCACGCCCGTCCAGTCGCCGCCGTCGCCGTCGATGACCACCGTGCGCTGCGCGTCGGTGAGGTCACGCCACGGCACGTCGAGCGGCACGTCGAGGCTCTTCGCCACCTTCTTCAGATCGGCGACGTGCGAGCGGTAATGCGGCTTGGTCCACGGCTCGATGGCGCCCTGCGCGATCGACTTGGCCTGATCGGGCACCACCAGGTCGACGTCGAGTTCGATGATGTTGCCGAAGCCGTGGCACGACGGGCAGGCGCCGAAGGGGTTGTTGAACGAGAAGAGGCGCGGCTGCGGCGTTTCGTACGGCAGCCCGCAGGCGCGGCATTCGAAGCGTTCGCTGAAGACGTGGCGCGTGTCGGCCGCGCCGTCCTCGCCGAGCTGGATCGCCCAGGCGGCGCCGCCGCCCTGCTGATACGCCACTTCCACCGAGTCGGTCAGGCGCGAGCGTTCGTCCGGGCTCGTGCGCAGGCGGTCCACGACCACGGCGAGCGTGGTCTTCTTCTCGATGTCGGCGGGCGTCAGGTCTTCGAAGGCGACGGCGCGGCCATCCACGAGCAGGCGGCCGAAGCCCTTGCGGCGGAGCGACTCGACGGCGGCGCGCCCGGGCGAGGCCGGACCTGACGGGGCGGGCACCTCGGCCGGGCGATCATCGCCCTCCGCCGCGTCGTCGCCGTCGTCGTCGGCTTTCGTGTGCGGCGGCGGTGCCTCCGTGAACACCGGCATGTCGAAGCCGATGAGCAGCCGCGTGCCGGCCGGAAGCGCCAGCAGCCGGTCGGCCACCACCTCCGCGGTTTCCCGCACCACCTCGACGCCACAGGTCGTGCAGAAGGTGCGCCCGACGCGCGCAAACAGCAGGCGCATGTAGTCGTGCACCTCGGTCACCGTGCCCACGGTGGAGCGCGGATTGCGCACGCTGTTCTTCTGGCGGATGGCGATGGCCGGCGCGATGCCTTCGATGCGATCGACGTCGGGCTTCTCCATCCGCTCGAGGAACTGCCGGGCGTAGGCCGAGAGCGACTCGACGTAACGGCGCTGCCCTTCCGCGTAGATGGTGTCGAAGGCGAGCGACGACTTGCCCGACCCGCTGACCCCGGTGAGCACCACCAGCTTGTTGGCCGGCAGGGTCACGTCGATGTTCTTGAGATTGTGGGTGCGCGCCCCCTTCACGACGAGGGGGGCTGGGGTCCGGGCGGATGACATGGCGGGAACCCTAGATGGTAGCGCAACGCCAGCGCCGCGTGGGCAGCGGCGTGCACGCCGCCGGAAATGCAGCTCGACCGTCCGGCCCGCCGACAACAATTCCTGTCGGGACGCCCCGAATTTTGACCCGCAGCCATAATTTCGGCCCTTCAACAGCACAACGATGCACGGAACGGCGTCGCGCGGCCCGCTGGCACGAATCCTGATACCCGGTGTTCGCACTGGGATGAATCCAATGGCATCAACGACCGCCGGACGGAGCGTCCTCGTCGTCAACGATCAGGACGCGCTGCGCCAGGCCATGGTGCGGACGCTGCTCGCCCGGGGGTTCCGGGCGCGCACGGCGCGTTCCGGGCGCGAGGCGCTCGAAAGTGTCCGGACCGACAAGCCGGACGTCATTCTGATGGACATGGATCCCCCCGCCCTCGAGGGCTGGGAGTCCGCGCGGCGGCTCAAGGCCGACCCGGTGACACGTCACATCCTCGTGGTGGCGCTCTCCGAGAATACGCAGACCGACTCGCGCAACCTGGCCATGCGCGTGGGCTGCGATGCCTTCGAAGCCAAGCCGGTGGATGTCGAGCACCTGGTCGAAAGCGTCGAAAAGCTGCTCCCCTCGTAAGAATCCGCGCAGCTTCCCTCTTGGCCTGTGAGCGCCGCGGGGCTACCATCGCTCCACCCTGTGGCTGGCACACCTTTCCCTTCCGGGATGCCTGACGCGCCGACGAGCGCGACGTGGGAATGGACGGTCACGTCCGACCGCGTCGCCTACTCCGCGGCGTGGCATGCCCTGCTCGGCGACGCCAAGGGCAACACCACCGAATCCCTCCACGCCTGGCTCGGCCGCGTGCACCCCGACGATGTCGCGTCGGTCATGCACGCGCTCGACCGCCACCTGAGCGGGGCGGCGCCGGCCTTCCGCTGCGAACATCGCCTGCGCGCGCACGGCGGCGCCTTCCGATGGGTGGTGGCCGAAGGGGTGGCCGACCGCGACGCCAGCGGCCGCGCCGTGCGTCTGGCCGGCACCCTCGCCGACGTGCAGGAGCGCAACCGCACCGATACGCTCGCCGGCCTGCCGGGCCTCTTCGCCCTGCGTGCTCACGTCGACCGCCTGGTGGCAGCGGCGCGCGACACACCGGCCTCGCGCTTCGCGCTGCTGCTCGTGGACCTCGATCGCTTCGGCGCGCTCAACGAGCTGCTCGGCCACGACGGCGGCGACGTGCTGCTGCGCGAGGCGCTGCGCCGGCTGGCGCGCTGTCTGCGCGAAGGGGATCTCGTGGCCCGCATCGGCGTGCACGACACGCAGGCCATGGCCGGCGACGTGGCGCTGCCGCCGCTCGGCGGCGACGAGTGCGCGCTCGTCATCTCGAATCTCATCGACGCCCGCGACGCGCTGCGCGTGGCCGCGCGCCTGCACGACGCGCTCGCCGCCGCATTCCCGATCGCCGGACATCGCCTGTTCGCGTCGGCCTGCGTCGGCATCGCGATGAACAGCGCCGGTCACGATTCGGTGGACGACCTGCTGCGCGACGCCTACTCCGCGCTCGTGCGCGCCAAGGCCCGCGGCCCGGCCGAAACGCAGCTCTTCGACGACTCGGCCCGCGCCGCGCCGTCGGAGTTCATGGAGTTCGCCTCCGACCTCGAAGCGGCCATGCGCGACGGCCAGTTCGAGATGTGGTTCCAGCCCACCGTACACCTCGGCGACGGATCGATCGTGCGGGCCGAGGCGCTGCTGCGCTGGCGTCACCCGATACGCGGCCTGCTGCGCCCGAACATCTTCGTGCCGCTGCTCGAGCAGGCCGGCCGCCTCGTGCCCTTCGGCTGGCAGACGATCACCAACGCGTGCCGGTCGCTGGCGCAGTGGCGTAGCGGGCATCCGCCGGCACAGGCGATGCGCATCTCGGTGAACCTGTCGAGCTCGCAGCTGCTCGCGCCAGACCTCGTGGGCCGCCTCACGGCCGCCGTGCGCGACGCGGGGGTGGAGCCGGGGGATCTGGAACTCGAGATCGCCGAACTGGACGCAATGGCCAACTTCGACCGCGCCGTGCAGGTGTCGCAGGCCCTGCGCGACGCCGAGTTCAAGGTGGCGCTCGACGACTTCGGCCTGGGGCTCGCCGCCACCGAACACATCCGCGCGCTCGGCGTGCACACGCTGAAGATCGACCGCAGCTACCTCGGCGGCAACCCGCAGCACGGCGGCAGCGCCGCCATCGTGCAGTACGCCATCGAACTGGCGGCCATCCTCGGCATCGAGGTCGTGGCCGAGGGCATCGAGACGCCGTCCGAACTGCAGGCGCTCAAGAAGCTCCGCTGCCCGCTGGGCCAGGGCTTCCTGTTCTCCCGCGCCGTCCCGGCCGACGACCTGCTGCGCCTGCTCGAACTGGACGCCACGGCCGGCACCGACTGGTGGGCCGGCAACGCCCCGGGCTCCGCACGGCGCCGCCGCGGGTCAGACACGGCCGTCCAGGCCTCCTGAGCTCGCCCGACGCGTTTCCAGCTTCCCCGCCCGTGCCCGGCGGTGATAGAATCCGGAGTCTTGGCCATCGGGTTCCCGATCCGCTAAGGCCCCACGCCGAGCCGGCGTAGCTCAGTTGGTAGAGCAGCTGATTCGTAATCAGCAGGTCGTAGGTTCAAGTCCTATCGCCGGCTCCAGATTTCAGGCTTTTTGAGTTTTGGCGGCGCTCCGCACCCTCCAGCGGTTTTTCTACACCCAATCTGACACCCTCAGGGGATGAGAAGACGACAGCGAGACCGCCGTCCGAGTCCACCCGAATCCGAAGCGGTGCAGCCTGAGGACGCCACGTCGGCGGCAGTAGCGATAGGCCGCGAGGCGACAGGTCTACGCAAGTGGTTGCTAAGACTCAGAGAACTGCCGTGGACGACCGCAGTGGCGTGGTCGGCCCTGATCGTCTCTAGCGTCACCTACTACAGCGAGTACCTGTCTATTTCGCGTAGGGCCACGATCACGATGGCCGAACTGCGGCCCACCGAAGCGGGACTCACGGTGCGGATGGTCGCACAAAACCTTGGAAATCGAGACGTCATTGTTCTGGCGCCTGAGCTCATCTTCGTATCCCCGGACAGCGGGCAATACCCGAAGCAGTTCCTGCCAGCGGAGCCAGGGCGCGGCCCTGCCACCGGCCCGATCGTGGTGGCGGGTGGCCGCGCAGCACCAATTGAACTAACGATCGACTTCGACATGAAGAAGGCTTGGCGAGTTGCCCTCGGCGAGCCGGCATCTACGACGGAACGCCGGGTGCTCATGTGGGTCATCGTGAAGGCGCTCGACGACCGCTCGACAATGTACACGCACTTCGTGCCGCTTGGCGACGCCACGCTTAAGCAGGCAGACAACGAGGTCGTTCAGGTCGTCGAGTTGGAGCAGCAAATCACGACGCGTGAATTGCTGGAGATGGGACCCGGATCCATGGAAAGCACAGGCCACAGTTGGCCGCGCTCGCCCACACCGGGCTTGACGATCCTCAACCCGAAGCCTGAGCCTTGAAGTCCGGTGCCGGTTCGTTCAGCCGCGCTCAAGCCCCGATCGAACAGCGGCGAGGAGGGCTTCGATTGACTGACTCCAGTAACGTCCCGACACCTCAAGCCACTGAAGCTCGGCTAGTTGGCCCAGCGGTTCACGCAAGTCGCTCGAGAATACGTCCTGCGGAGTGTTTGGAACTAGGATCGGGATGATCTGCTTGCCCAGATCCCACGCAGCCGTCAACTCCAACGCGACGAAGTCATTCCACTTGTCAATGCGCCTTTGCTCCTTCTCGTCCCTGACCTGCGTCCAAGCAGGTCCCACCACCCCTACAACCACGTGAGCGTGGGCGACCGCCTGCTGAATTGTCTATGCGAAGTCCTCGCCTGGCACGATGCTGAACTCAGCTAAGAACACTTCGTCGTCACCGAATGCCGCGGCCAAGGCCTGGTGTATTCGTCCGGCCCACACCTCACTGTCGGACCGGCGGTAGTTGATGAAGATCCTGGGATACCTGGCGCGGCGTTGGAGAGGCCTCCGAGTCGAAGCGTGGAATCTACGCGGACCGGGCGAGGAATACGACGACGTGGCCTCTAGGAGCGTCCCCCAAGGACCGACCTCGCCGCCTTCTGCAACGTAATGCCAGAGCGGATCCGCGAGATCGCCCGGGAGCATGAGCCGTGACGGCATCGAGAGCGTTTGCCGGACTCCATCTACATCCAACTCACACACGGGATCACCAAGCCGCATGCCCGGCCGCGTAAGCCACTGCACCAGCGTCATCGACCGGGCGCGCCAACGGTCCCGCACAGGTACGCCAAAAGCAAACGACATTCGAGCCTCCGCCAGTAGGGGTCTGCGCAAGCGTAGCAGCAACTGGCCGCCCGATCGCCTGCGTAGCCCTTGATCCGAGCATCACGTCCATCCGCTCGGCCGCCCGGGCTGCGGTCTCGCGTTGCAGGTGGCCGTAAACGTCTGACGTGAGACGCAGCTCAGCGTGTCCCAGCAACTTTGAGACCTCGGCGAGCTGCACGCCCGACGCCAGCAGCGGTGCGATGCCGCGCTGTGGCGCAGGTCGTGGAACCGGACTCGCGGCAGGTCCGCGGCCCTCAGTAGCTCGTGGAGCGTCCTCAGGACGTTTCGCGGGTGGAGCGGCGTAGCCAGCTGGCGGCCGACGGCGCGGCGCGTCACCGTGAACACGAAGCCGCCCTCCCGCCAGTCCTTCCCCGCCTTCATGCGCTGGCGCTGCTGCCGCTGTCGGTGGCCTTTATTGCAGAGATACCAACTCCCGGCAGGCCAGCGCTGCACGTCAGTTGCGCCACGTGAGCGCCTGGACAGCAGCATCGAATAGGGATTCCCGTCCGGGGCCGCCCGGGACGTGCACAGGCAGCCCTGGCGCACGAACACGGCGATCAGGCGAGGTTGTACCGACTGCATCGTCCCGGCGGTGGTGGCCCGGTTGCGAAACCGTTCCGCCGGCCCACGTAGCGCTCGAGGTGCTCTGGTCCGGCCCCGCGCGAGACCTGGACCACCTCTCGACTGGGACCGCTTCAATCGACGGCCGTACGACGCGGATTGGGACAGGTGACGTTGGCACGCCTTGAGCGGGGCTCGTAGGGCCGAGGGCTCAAGCTGCCGCGAGCAACGGCTCGGCAACGCGCATCCTCAAGGGAGCCCATCGCGCCGATCGCTTATGTGTCGAGTTTGACGGCGGGACTCACTAGAGCTAAGGTCTTCGCCACGCCGCTCCGCCCCCTTCCGGCAGCGGCAGCGAGGTTACTCGATGCGCACTCCCCCTTCTGGGCGCAGCATCGCCACTGCCAACCGTCTTCGCCGGTTCCGCTGGTCGGTCGCGCCCCTTCTGCTGCTCTGCCAGGTATCGGCGACCTCTCAGCAGCGCTCCCTCTCGGACGAGTGGGCGGCACTGCAGCGCGGCCGAGACCGTGTTCAGCGGAACTGGGCGCCCATAGTCGCGGAGCGCCAGCAGATTGAATTACGAGACCTTCCAAACGCACTTCGGGCGGTTTCATCATGCAAGAGCCCCGACACGTCCGTAGCGGCCTTGCTCCGTTCCGCAGAGGGCTACCGTCGGACTCTGGAACGTGAACGACCCTCGCTCGAAGCCCGACGAGCCGAAATTGAAGCCCTCGGCCGACAGCTCGAGACTGAGAGGGTCGAGATCGAGTCAAACAGGCGCTCACTGGCTGGGTACGAAATGCGAATGCTTGCGCTCGTCGACAAGACCCATCGATCGTACTTAGAGCCGTTCGAATCGGACGTGATGCTGCCGAGTCTCATGTACTTAAACGCAGCCCGCGAGTACCTGCACGTACTTTCCTACGCCGCCGGGAGTTGCTCCCCACGCGCGGCTCTTCAATCCGCGAGCGACGTTCCAGATTCGATGCTGCTTCGCTTCGCCGAGTGGGTGGGCGAATTGCAGCAGGTCCTCCGGATTTCAAAGCCGACACAGTAGGGTGACAATGCCGAACAGCGGGCTACTCACAACGATTCACCTGGTGCACGGCACGTGGCCAGGCGGCATACTGGGTCGCGTTCGGCGCCGGCGTGGTACGGCACCACAGTGGTTCGAGAAGGGCAGCAAGTTCAGAGAAGCGATCCTTGCGTCGTCCGGAGCTCAAATTCGGTTTGTGCAGTTTCCGTGGAGCGGCTCGAATAGCATCCAGGCGCGAGAACACGCAGCCGTTGAGTTCAGAGGTCACTTTGCTCGTGAGCGACAACGGAATCCGCACGGCGTGCATCTAGTCATTGCCCATAGTCATGGCGGAAACGTCGTTCTCCGTGCTCTCGCAACAATGCCGCCCGACGATCGCACCGCGGTCGCCGGGATCGCAGCGCTAGCTACACCGTTTCTGCTATTCCGCGGAGCCTCCGGTAGCGCCCTTCAACGAGCCGTCCGGTTGTACCCGGTGATCTTCTGGCCCACGACAACAGCCGGGGCCGCACTCGTCGCCTGGTTCAACCCGGGCTTCCCGCTGCTTCAAGTGCTCAGTTGGGGAATCGGCGTGGGTTCCCTCGCTGCAGGCTTGTGGATTCTGACCTTGCATACACGCATTCGGTCGATCGACAGACGCTTACGCCGATGGCGGCTCCCCTCCCACTTTGCCCCTGTCGGTTCGCGGTTGTTCGTGGTCAGAGCGACCGGGGATGAGGCGACCCTAGTCCTGTCAGTGGCTCAGCTGGCCGCACGTGCCAGCGCGACGGCCCTGGGCCTAGCCCACCGGACTCTATTCCTGCCCATGGAACGGCTGCCGCCAAGGCTCCTATTGGCAACCTACTGCCTGGGACTGTTAGCGCCTCTTGCGCCCCGCTTCGGCGCTCCGGACTTCCCGGCTCTCCACCCGGCGCTGTGGCTACCGACCGTCGTGACCGCGGGCATAGCGATGTCCCTCTTTGGAGCGAGCCTCACATTGTTCCCGAGCGCGATTCTGCAAACATTGGCCTTCGGCTCCGCCTCGCCACTTGTGTTCTTCATGAACGACGTCCACGTCGATTCAACTCCATCTGGTTGGGAGGGCCCGCTACTAAATGTCCGAATCGACCGGTATCGCGGTGCGCGCCTTGACATGTACCATTTCGTGCACGAACTGCCGGAAGTTCGCTCCAGACTCAGCAAATGGATCGACGACACTGTGTCCCTTTCGACAGACCAGGCCGCTGTAGCCCCACACGAAGCGGCATCAGCCGACCACAGCCGCCCTTGAGCTGTCGCGGCGGCTTCCGGCGCCGAGATTGATGGCCAGCCCGCCGTTTCTGCCCCAACCGGCCACCGGCCTCGCGTTGGGCGGGCGCCCGCCGAGCGCGAGGCGACGGGAGCTGCCGCGGCAGCTCGAGGGCGGCGCCGCGCCGTCCCGAGGCGTCCCCCCGCCAGCTCAGGGGCAAGCTGTGGCACACTATGATTTCCCGGTGTCCCTCCAACATCGCCGTGCTAGCTTGGTAGACGCGATAGCCGTGTCCTGTCGGGAGGCGCACATGATCCATCAGCGGTCAGTCCTCGTCCTTCGCGCGGTCGTCATCGCACTCGCGGCTCTGGCCGCGACCGCGCCCGGCGCTTCGGCGCAGTCGTCGCCGCGCTCCCCGGTGGTCTCGCCTCCCCCGCCGTCAGACTTCATGCTCGGCCGTCCGAAGGGGTTCATCTCCGTGGACGGCGGTTTCCTCTTTGCCAGCGCCGGCAGCGACCTCTACGAGTTCATCACCGACCAGCTCACGGTCGAGAAGAAGAACTTCAACACGCCGGTCATCGGCGGGCGCGTCGGGGTGTCACTGTCGCCGCGGCTCGAAGTGGGCGTGCTCTACGAGAACGCCAAGTCGCAGACGGCCTCCGAATACCGCGACTTCATCGACAACGCCGGCCTGCCGATCACGCAGACCACACGGCGCCAGGATCACCAGATTGCCGCCACCGTTCGCTGGTCGCTGCTGCCCTCGGGCCGCCGCATCAGCCGCTTCGCGTGGATCCCGCGCACGTTCACGCCGTTCGTGGGCGCCGGTGCCGGCGCCATCAAATACCGCTTCGAGCAGTACGGCAGCTTCGTGGACTTCCAGACGCTGCGCGTCTTCAACGACACGTTCAATTCCGAAGGCTGGGCGCCCGCCGTGCATGCGCTGGCCGGCGCCGACCTGCGCGTCTATCGCAGGCTCTATCTCACCGGGGAAGCCCGCTACACCTGGAGTTCGGCGAAACTGAGCGCCGACTTCGTGGATTTCGAGCCGCTCGATCTGGCCGGCGCGCGTCTGGGCGCCAGTCTGAAGCTGGTGTTCTAGGTCCGGGAGCCATCACCATGACCCGCACAATCCTCGGCGTCTCGCTCGTTGCCCTCGCCACCTCCACGTCCGCGTTCGCCCAGCCCGCGGCTCCGCCCGCCGACGCCCGCTGGTCGGCCTTCCTCGGCTGCTGGCGCGCCGCGGACGACCCGGCCGGCACCGGCGCGCGTGTCTGCGTGACGCCGGCGACAGACGGCGCCACCGTCACCACCATCGTCGGCGGTCAGCGCGTCGGCCTCGAATCCCGCGTCCCCGACGGCACCGCGCGCGCGGTCGATGCCGACGGCTGCCGCGGCACCGAAACCGCGCGCTGGTCGGCGAGCGGCCTGCGTCTGTACCGCAAGGCCACGATCGCCTGCAACGGCGGCGCGCCGCGCACGCTTTCGACCGCCTCGTTCTTCGTCGCCGGTCCGGCCTGGGTGGACGTGGAAACGGTCGAACACGACGGCGAAACCAGCGTGCGTGTGAGCCGTCTCGTGCGCGCCGCGAACCAGACGCTGCCCGACGGCACGCTTGCCCGCCCCGCCGGCGCGCGTGCTCCGTCGGCCGAGGCGACGGCGAAGTTCACGGTGGACGACGTGATCGACCTGAGCACGGCGCTCCCCGCCGACGGCGTGCAGGCGGCGCTCGCCGAAGCGCCCACGCCGTTCCGGCTGAACGCGAAGAACCTCGCGGCGATGGCGGATGCCGGCGTGGGCGACCGCGTGATCGACCTCATGGTGGGCGTCACCTACCCGGCGAAGTTCCAGGTGGAACGCGCCGTTGGCGGCGGCGGCTGGGCCGGCAGCGGCGCCGGTATCAACATGATGGCCGATCCGTTCTTCACGCCGATCGTCGGCCCGGCGGCGCTCTTCAACTGTTATGCGGCCTACGGCTGGGCGGCCTCGAGCTACTGGGGCAACTGCTCCGGCTACGACCCGCGCATGTATGCGATGTTCCCGGGCTACTACTACGGCTACTGGGGCGCGTTCGGACCCGACTGGGTGGTGACGCAGCCCGGCGTCGGCGGCGGCGTCACGCCCCCGCAGCCGCAGCCGGAAGGCCGGGTCGTCAACGGCCGCGGCTACACGCAGGTGCGGCCGATCGAGACCACCTTCTCGATGCCCGGCGACGGCGGCAGCAACGGCACCACGAGCACCGGCAACACGTCGTCGGGCACGTCCTCGGGCAGCAGCGGCGTGAGCGGCTCCGGCTACTCGGGCGGCTTCTCGGGCGGCGGCGGCGATCGCACGGCCGTGCCGCGCGGTCCCGGCGGCCGCTAGGCCGTCGCCGGCGAGAGTTCAGCGGCGCGCTCGACGCGGGCCGCATCCCAGCCCGCGCTCGGCGGCGTGGACGCGAAGATGCCGGGCGCGAGTTCGATGAAGCGCTCGACGAGCGTCGCGTCCATCGCCCCCTTCGCCACGTCGCCGCGCAGTTCCTCGAAGGCGCGCTCGATGCCGAGCGACTTGCGGTACGGGCGGTCGGTCGTCATCGCGTCGAAGGCGTCCACCACGCCGATGATCTGCGCCAGCAGCGACACCTCGCTGCCCTTCAGTCCGTCCGGGTAACCGGTGCCGTTCAGGCGCTCGTGGTGCTGACGGATGATCGGCCGCACCGAGGCCAGCGAGCGCAGGCCGGAACAGAGCCGCTCGCCGATCACGGTGTGCGACTTCACGATCTCGTATTCCTCGGCCGTGAGCCGGCCCTGCTTCAGCAGGATGGCGTCGGGGATGCCCACCTTGCCCACGTCGTGCAGCAGGCCGCCCTTGCGCAGCGCCCACAGGTCGTCGGCCGAAAGGCCGATGGCGCGGCCGAGGGCCACGGCATAGGTCGACAGGCGGTCGCAGTGGCCTTCCGTGTAGGCGTCGCGCGCCTCCACGGTGAGCGCCAGGCTGACGATGACCGACTCGGCGGATTCGAGTTCGTCGGTGTACCGCTTGAGGCGCGAGAGCGACCGCACGCGCGCGGTGAGCTCCGAAGAATCGAAGGGTTTGGTCAGGAAGTCGTCGGCGCCCGCTTCGATGCCGGCCAGGCGATGTTCGCGGCCGACGAGGCCGGTGAGCAGCACCACCGGAATGAGCCGCGTCGCTTCGAAGCGTTTCAGGCGGCGGCACACTTCGAAGCCGCTCGCGCCCGGCAGATCGACGTCGAGCAGCACGACGTCGGGCGCAAACTGCGCCACGGCGCCGATCACGCCCTCGCTGTCGTGCAGCACGTCGGCCACGAAGCCTTCGGCTGTCAGCAGTCGCTTCAGTGCGTCAGTGAACGCGGGCGAATCGTCGACGATGAGAACGCGGCGAGCCCCGGTATCGCGCATGTCGTGCCTCAATGCCTCGCGAGGTCGCGCAGGAGCCGGGCGTCCTTGGCGATCACACGATTCTTTCCTTGCCGTTTTGCGGTGTACTGCGCGTCGTCCGCGCGTTCGTAGAGACTGGCGGCGGTGTCGCCGGCGGCACATTCGGACAGGCCGACGCTGATCGTGGGCACGCAGGGCGGACGCCCCTCCTCGCCGGGTTTGCCGTTGGCGATGCGGGCGAGCACGCCGTGCAGCCGGTGTTCCGCCTGGCGCGAGGTGAGGCCGGCGGCCAGCACGGCGAACTCGTCGCCGCCCACGCGCGCCACCAGGTCGTCGCTGCGGAACGACTGCATCAGGCACTTCGCCACGTAGCGGAGCACGTCGTCGCCCACGGCGTGGCCGTGCGCGTCGTTGATGCCCTTGAAGTCGTCGATGTCGAGCACGGCGAGCACGAAGCCCGGGTGCGACGGCCCGAGCCAGCGCTCGAGGGTCTCGTCGAAGCCGCGGCGGTTGGCCACGCCGGTCAGCGAGTCGGTGGAAGCTTCGCCCTTCACGGCCGACAGGTCCTTCTCGAGGGCGGCGACCTTCTGCGTGAGCGAGCGCGCGGTTTCCTCCCACGCCTTGCGCCGCTTGGCGGCGACCTGCTTCAGCGTGAGCACTTCGGCCATCAGGCGCGCCTTCATCTGGCGTGCGTCGTTCAACTGGCCGATCGCCTCGAACCGTTCAGTGGACTGCGTGAGGCTGGTGTGCATGGTGCTCATCTCGGCACCCATCGTCGCCATCACGTCGCGCAGCGCCTCGACCACCGCGAACGACTCTTCGACACGCTGCGTGCGCAGCTGCTGGAGCTGGGCGATGAGCTCGCGTCCTTCGGCCAGACAGGCGCTGGCGAGCGCTTCCACTTCGGTGGACGGCGCGCCGGCGGCCACGGCCGTGCGGCACGCCTCGAAGCGCTGCGCGAGCGGCTGCCAGCCGGCTTCTTCGTCGGCGGCGAGGAAGTCGCGGGCCCAGGCCAGCACTTCGTCGAGCAGGCGCAGGACCATGGCATGGTCGCTCTCGTGCCCGCGACGCCTGAGGTCGAGCGAGATGACCGCGTTATTCGCCATGAACCCTTCGCACGCTGCCCGCCGGGGCCAGTCGTATCAGGACGCCTCCAGCGGGTGAATCGGCTGCGTGCCGTCGCGCTTGAACCACAGCGGTGCGAGCACGTCGGCGCCGGCATCGGCAGCGTCGAGCGCGACGTCGCCGTCGAAGAGGGCCTTCACGGCGTCGGTGATCTGGCCGGCCGCGAGCGGCCGCGAGATCGCCAGCGCCTGGCGCGGGTCGGTCACGAGCGCCAGCGCCCGCGCGACGTCATCGGAGGTGCCGAGCAGGCGCAGCGACGGGCGCGCCGCCACCCAGGCAGCCGCCTCGGTCGCCGAGGCGCCGGGCAGGCGGTCGGTCACGAGCACGAGGCCCGGCTGATGCGACGCGAGGCGGTCGGCCTCCTCGGCGGTGTTCACGGTTTCGACGTCGTGGCCCTGCCCGCGCAGCACCGCCTGCAGCAGCCGGCGATGGGTGGGGTCGCCTTCGACGAGCACCACGGTCTGGCCCGAGTGGCGCGGCGTCTCGGCACTGCGCGGACGCAGCACGGTCACCCCGTCCGACGGCAACAGCAGCACGACACTGGCCACGCGGTGACCGTCGGTGTCGACCATCACGCGGCCGCCGGCCCGACGCAGGGCGTCGATGGCCGCCACGCCGGCGTCGTCGGTATCGCGGCGCTGCTGGTTGGGCGGCGCCGGCATGTCGCTCGTGAGGTAGCTGACTTCGACGCGCACGTAGCGGCCGGGACGGGCGCCGACCGGGGTGTGCGGACGGCGCGTGCCTACTTCGACGTTCATCGTGCGGAAGGTCAGGGTGCCGCCGTGCGGCATCGACTCGAGGGCTTCGGCGGCAAGGGCCGCCAGCGCGTGGTGCACGACCGCGCGGTCGATCGACACCGTCCACGGATGCGGCGCCGGCTGCACGGCCACGGCGAGACGGTGTCCGAAGGTGCGGCGCAGGTCGTCCTGCACGGCGGCGAGCAGCGCGTCGATGTCGACCGCCCGCGCTTCCTGTGCGCGGCGCTGGCTGAGGCCGCGCACGCGCGCCGAGACCTGGGCGGCCGAGGCGACGGCGCGCCGGATGGCCTCGACGGCGCCGGCGTCGGCCGCGCTGGCGCCGGGCGTGATCAGGCACTCGGCGTGGCCGCTGATGATGGCCAGCAGGTTGTTCAGCTCGTGCGAGAGCTGGCTCGCTTCGTCACGCTTCGCCGGCACGGCCACCGGGCCGGGCGCAGGCGTGGGCCAGGCCGTCACGGGCTTGATCGCCACCCGCAGCGACGTGAGCGTGCGCGGCGCATCGAAGGACGCCACCAGATCGACGACGGCCGGGAGCGCCTTGCCGTCGAGCCGCACCAGATCCGCGTCCCAGCGCTCGAGTCGGCCGGTCACGGCGGCGGCGCCGAGGGCTTCGGCGAGGCGATCGGCATCGCGGCAGAACAGGCTCAGGTGGACGCCCATCGCCTCGCGCGGGTCGGTCAGCCCGAGCACGCGCGCGGCGGCGGCGCCACATTCGAGAATGCGCCCATCCGGCGACACGACCAGTTCGGCCACCGGCTCCGCGAACGGCGCGCCCGGCGCAGCGGACGTGGACGGTACGGGAGCGGCGGATTGCGCGGCTGACATCGGCACCTCGCGGAAACGTGCACCGGCGGGCAGGCCCGCCGTTGCCGGCCGTATGGCCGGCGGTTGTTCCCCGGTGGGCCAATCGGCCTCCGGGGGCAAAGCTTTAATGCGCCGGCGGCGGCGCGGTCGCCGGGGACACCCCGGATGGCGTGGTGGTTTCGGGCGGCGGCGGGGCGGCGGCCGGCGCCGTGCCGCGACGCAGCGAGTCTTCCAGGCGGGCGCGCGACTGGCTGCGCACCACGATCGACACGCGCCGGTTGCGCGGGTCCATCGGCGCCTCGGCGAGGCGGAGCTGCGTGGCGGCGAACCCTCGCACCCCCTGCACCTGGCCGGGATTGAGGCCGACGGCCTCCATCACCCGCCGGGCGGCATTGGCGCGATCGGCCGAGAGTTCCCAGTTGGAGTAGGTCTGGCCGGCACCGAAGGGCCGGCTGTCGGTGTGCCCTTCGACGACGATGTCGTTGGTCATCTGGCCCAGCTCGCGGCCGATGATGCCGAGGATGCGCACGCTCTCGCCGCGCAGCGCGGCGCTGCCGCTGCCGAAGAAACTCGAGGCGTCCTTCTCGAGCAGTTCGATGCGCAGACCTTCCTCGGTCACCGAGAACTCGATCTGGTCGCGCAGTTCCTCGAGGCCGCCGGCGTCGGCCAGGCTGTCCTTGATGCGCGAGGCCGACTCTTCGAGCTTCTGGCGTTCGACGGTGAGCGCCGCGGCATCGGGCTGCTGCACCGTCTCGGGCGCGCGGCCTTCGTCGATGCCGGTCATGCCGCCGGCCATCATGCCGGTGGATTTCTCGAAGTCGAACACGCCCGGGTCGCGGAAGTACCCGGCCACCGACTTCTTCACGTCGGGACTGGCGCCGACGAGCCACATGACGAGGAAGAACGCCATCATGGCGGTCACGAAGTCGGCGTAGGCCACCTTCCAGGCGCCGCCGTGGTGGCCGCCGTGGCCGCCGCGGTTCTTCTTGATGATGATGACCGGCTGCGTGGGTTTCATGACTTAGGCCGCTGCCGCTTCGGGCTTGCCCGCGGCCTTGCAGAACTTTTCCGTCTCTTCGAAGCTCGGCCGCACCTGATGCGGCAGCACGCGCCGCGCGAACTCGATGGCAATCGCCGGCGGCAGCCCCTTGAAGGTCGCGAGCACGCCCGCCTTGATGCACTTCTCGTAGTTGCCCTCGTCGTCCACGCGGGTCTCGATGATGGTCGCGAGCGGCCCGAAGATGCCGTAGGAGAGCAGAATGCCGAGGAACGTGCCGACGAGCGCGGCGCCGACCTTCTCGCCGATTTCCGACGGCGGGCCGTCGATCGACTGCATCGTGATGACGACGCCGAGCACGGCGGCGACGATGCCGAGGCCGGGGAACGCGTCGGCGGTCTTGGCCAGCGCGCCGGCCGGCGCCTTCGCCTCGTGGTGATGGACGTAGAGGTCTTCATCCATCAGCGCGTCGAGGTCGTGCGGCGCCATGCCGCCGACGATGATCACCTTGATGGAATCGGAGAGGAAGTCGAGCGACTCGTGGCGCGACAGGAACTTCGGATACCTCGAGAGAATCGAGCTGTCCTTCGGGTTCTCGAAGTGGCCTTCGAGCGCCATGATGCCGGTCTGCTGCGACAGGCGGAAGAGCTGGTAGAGCATCGCCAGCAGGTCCGCGTAGTCGCTCTTGGCCAGCCCGGGCTTCATCACCTCGCCCATCTGCTTGAGCAGCTTCATCACCGTCGGCAGCGGCGTGCCGATGAGGAGCTGGCCGACGGCGGCGCCGAAGATGATGAGGAACTCGTTCGGCTGGTTGAGCAGCGCGATCTTGCCGTGGTGCATGACGTAGCCGCCAAGCACCGAGCCGATGACGATGAGCGTGCCGATAATGACGAACATGTCGTGTTGTGTTGGCCAGGACGACGGTCCGGAACCATTGGGGCAATCGGCGCGCTGCCGGATTCCTTGACCCGCTTCCCCGGGGCCTGTCGCAAATGCCGTGCCCTCCCCGGCGCGCCGCACTTTGCAGGCCGGGCGGGTCCACAGGTGTCGATGCGCCGACGCCGGCGCCGGTGCCACGTCGGGTCGCCACCACGCGTCCGCCGCGCCGTCGCACCGGTACGGAACGTGCAGTCCGGATCTGGCGTGTTCAGTGAGACGACCCTTGCCGCCAATCTTGCCGCGCTCGAACGCGCGCAGGGACAACGCCCCGGGCTGGCACGCCTCGACGAGGCGCACACCCGGGCCGTGGCAGATGGCGCGGACGGGGTGCGCCTGGAACTGCGGCACCCCACGGGAGAGTGGCAGTCGCTCAACGCCCCCCGCATCGCCACCTGGCCCCGCCAGCTCTTCGTCATCGGGCCGGCCCTCGGCGAGTTCATCGACGACCTCGAACGATCGGGCGCGTCCACGCGCCTCGTGCTGCTCGAACCGGACCCCGGCATCGCGGCGCTGCTGCTCGCGCGACGCGACCTGACGTCGTGGATCACGAACGGCCGCCTGTGTCTGCTCACGGGTCCCGACTACGGCGGAGCGATGAACTGCGGACGCCTCGTCGATGTGAGCGCGCCGCCGACCCTGATCGTGAACGGCGCCCTGGCCGCCTGTCGCGCCGCGGACGCGAAGGCCGCCGAGGCCGTGGCCGGCCGCCTGGTCGCCGAGGCCCGGGCGAATGCGGACGCGCGCCGGCGCTTCGCTGGACGGTACCTCCTGCAGACGCTGGCCAATCTTCCGGTCATCGCGCGCGAAGGGGATGCGGCCGCACTGGACGGGCTGCTGGCGGGTCACCCGGCGGTCATCGTCGGTGCCGGACCCTCGCTCGACGACCAGCTGCCGGCGCTGGCGGCGCTCCAGGATCGTGCCGTCGTCATCGGCGCCGACACGACGCTGCGGCCACTGCTGGCCGGTGGCGTACGGCCCCACCTCGTCGCCGGTGTCGATCCGGCCGAGCTGAACGCGCGCCATCTCGCCGGCGTCGACGATCTGGACGGTATCTTCCTGGCCGCCGAAGGCAGCCTGCACCCCTCGGCGTTCACCGGCTTCGCCGGCCGCACCTTCGTGTTCAAGGTCAGCGACCACGAGCCCTGGCCGTGGCTGCGCGCCGCCGGGCTCGACCGCGGCACGCTGCGCGCGTGGGGGTCGGTGGTCACGACGGCCTTCGATCTTGCGGTGCGTCTCGGCTGCGCGCCGATCGTGTTCGCCGGCCTCGACCTGTCGTATCCGGTGCGACGCCCGTACTGCGCCAACACCATCTACGACGCGACGTGGCGGGAGGCGATGGCGACCTACGGCTGCACGTGGGAGCAGCTGGTCGACGACTACTTCGGACGCCTCGCCGATCTGCGCGTGCCGGACCTGCACGGCCGGCCGGTCCTCACCTCACCGCACCTCATCTCCTTTCGCGACTGGCTGTGCCAGCAGGTCAGTGCCGACAGCTCACGGCGGTACGTGAACACCACCGGCGCCGGCATCCTGCACGGCGCGAACCTCGAACACGCCACGCTCCACGACGTCCTCGGGCCGCACGCGCCCCTCGGCGGCCACGTCCGCGACATCCTGCGGTCGGCCCGCGCGCAGGCGCGGCCCCACGACGGCCTTACGTCCCGGCGTCGCGAGCTCCTCGCGCAGCCCACCTCTCCCGGCGCCCGCGAGACCCTGGCGCAGTGGATGGACTTCTCCGCCGGCGCCGTGACGGCGGACGAGATCCGCCGGGTGCTGTCGTCCGGCCAGCCGGCCTGACACCTCCTGGTGTCGGTGTTCCGGACGCGGCCGGCACGCCGACATGCCGCGCCCGCCGTCACCGCACGTTTCACACCGTCGTCTTGCGGGGTCGGCGATCCGGCAGTGCTGGCACAACCGTTGCTGTCGCTCCAGACGAGATCCACACACACCCGGAGCGCCCATGAGACCCGCCGAATCCACACTCCTCCCCCCCGAAGTCCGCCAGGCGCGGACGATGCTGAGCGCGCAGGAACTCGAGCTGCTCTACACGCTCGCCCGCGACTCGTACACGGGCCGCGGCGAGATCATCGACGGCGGCGCGTTCCTGGGCGGGTCGACGCTGGCCCTGGCCACCGGCCTGCGCGACAACCCGCGCGTCGCCGAACGCGCGGGTCGCGTCCATTCCTACGACATCTTCGTGGCCGATCACTTCGCGCGCCAGTTCGTCGATGGCGTGCCGGAAGGCGCCTCGACGCGGCCCGTCTACGACCGCACGATCGCGGACGTCGCCTCGTTCGTGACCGTCCACGAAGGCGACATCGCCACGTTCCCATGGCCCGAGCCGACGCCGATCGAGATCCTCTTCATCGACGTGGCCAAGAGCTGGGAGACCAACGACTTCCTCGTCGCGCAGTTCTTCCCGCGCCTCATCCCGGGCGTCTCCACGGTGATCCAGCAGGACTACCACTGGCCGCACACGCCCTGGATCTCGATCACGATGGAGCTGCTGGCCGACCACGTCACCTACATGGGATCGATGCCGTGGGCCACGGCCTACTACCGGTGGGAACGGCCTCTGGCCCCCGGCGAACTGCCGGCGCGCCTGCGCGATCTCGGCGCCGATCGGCTGCGCGCGCTGGCGGCGCGCGCGCAGCGATTCGAGCCCGGCGGCCGCGAATGGACCGCCCAGCAGTGCAACCTCGTCTCGCTCTGCCTGTCGCTCGGGCAGGTCGACGACGCGGTGGCCATCTTCGACGCCACCGTGAGCGCGGCCCCGGCATGGGTCGACTACTTCAAATACGCGCCGGCTCTGCCCGCACGCGCCTGAGGCCCCATGTCACGCGCACGCATCTGCATCGTCTCGCCGGAGTTCATCGGCCCGTTTCCCAACGGCGGCGTCGGCACCGCCTG
Source organism: uncultured Acidobacteriota bacterium (assembly GCA_902826515.1). Classification (GTDB taxonomy): domain Bacteria; phylum Acidobacteriota; class Vicinamibacteria; order Vicinamibacterales; family UBA2999; genus CADEFD01. Next base: position 42,292 of record CADEFD010000003.1, on the reverse strand, counting down.
CTATTGGGAGGCCCACACGCTGGGCACCGCCGGGCACGACGTCACCGTGCTCTATACCGGACGGACCGAGCGCGAGACACCCGCCCACTGGGAAACACACTTTGCCGCCACCGCGCCGTTTCGCTACGTGGACCTCGGGCGATGGGCCGAGGATCACGCGGTGGTGCACCCGCCGCGCGACGGCTATGCCTGCACCGAAAGCGAGACGGCCGACGCCGTGCTGGCCTGGCTGCAGACGCGCCGGTTCGATCTCGTGCTCTTCCAGGAGTTCCTGGGTCACGGGGCCAGAGCACTGCAGGCGCGCCACGCGGCGGCGGCATTCGACGGCGTCCGCATGGCGACGACCCTGCACTCGTCGCGGCAATGGGTCTACGAGGGCATGAAACGCCTGCCGGCCTCGCCGGCCGATGCGGCGGTCGACTTCCTCGAGAAGGAATCCGCCCGACTGGCCGATGCCGCCATCTTTCCGTCACAGCACATGGCTGACTGGGCGGCCTCGCGCTGGCGGCTGGCGCAGCCGGGTGCCGTGATCCCGTACTGTTTCGACACCACGCTGGCGCAGGCGCCAACCGCGATCGAACATTCCGGGCCGTTCCGTCACCTGGTGTTCTTCGGACGGCTCGAGACGCGCAAGGGCCTGCACCTGTTCTGCCAGGCGCTGGCCGCGCCCGCCCTGCGCGGGCAGATCGATCGCGTGACGTTCCTCGGCAAGCCGTCGAGCGTCGAGGGCCAGCCGAGCGACACCTACATCGCCGCTCACATGGCGACACTTCCCGAGATCGCCTGGACCATCATCGGCGACGCCGGCTCCTTCGAAGCGCAGACCTGGCTGGCGGCCCAGCCGCACGTGCTGGTCGTGGCCCCGAGTCTGGTCGACAACCTGCCATACGCGGTCATCGAGCTCTACACCCGCCGCATTCCCTTCGTGTCGACGGCCATCGGCGGCATCCCCGAGATCGTCGGCGCGGCCAACCGCCACCTGTTGGCCGAACCGACGGCCCTGGCGCTCGCCACCACCGTCGGGCGCATCTGCCGTGAGGGCCGCGTCGCCATCGACTACCGGTCCGGCTACGACGTGCAGACCGCCAACTCGGCACACGTCGACTTCGTGCGCGACCTGCTGGCCCGGCCGGCGCCGCAGCGCATCGCGGCCGGCGCCGCCTTCGATGTCGTCGTCACGAACGCCGGCGACGACGCCGGGCTCCAGGAGATCAGGGACCGCGTGGTGCGACACGACGCCGCCGCGCAGGCGGGACGCTGGTTGCGCTTCGAGGACTGGACGGGCGCGGCCGCGAGCACCCCGGCCATCGTGCTCGACGGGCGCGTGCAGCCGGAGCCCGGCGGGCTGGCGCGTCTCTTGGCGGCCGTCGCCCAGCCGGGCGTCTCGATCGCGACGTCGTACTTCGTGCGAGAGACGCCGGCGGGGACGGACGAATGTGTGACGCCGCTCGGCGCCAGTCTCGAAACCGGCTGGCGTGACAACACGTTCGGCGGGCCCTGCTTTGCCGCCCACCCACGCGCCTTTGCCGCCATCGCCTCGGCGGCGACCCACGGCACGCTGCCCTTCTGGCCGGCATACGCGGCCACCGCCTGCAGCGGCCTGTCGCAGGCCGTCGTGCCCGCCGTGCTCTACACCGTGCCGGCCGCCGCATTCGAAAGCGGCTATGCCGACGTCGAAGGAGTGATCCGGCAGTACCATGCGCGACGGCCCGCGGGGCTCGACCTGGGCTGGACGCTGAAGTCGGCCCGCGCCGGTGGTTCGTCGACCGGGACGCAGGCGGATCTGGCGACGCTGGCGCAGTTCTTTTCGATGCCCGATGACCTGCTGGCCGTGTATGCCGGGCTGGTGCCGCCCACGGGCCGCGATCCCTACGTGCGCGACCTCATGGCGGTCCGTCAGCGGCTGCACGCGCTCGTGACACGCTGGCACGTCAGCGAGCCTCGGGTCTTCGTCTATGGCACCGGCACACATACGCGCCGGCTGCTGGCGATCTGCCCGGAGCTCGGCCGCTTCCTCGGCGGCTTCATCGACCGCCAGGCGTCGGCGCCGTTCCTCGGCCTGCCGTGTGTGACGCCCGACGAGTTCCGCCGTGACCTCGCAGACGTCGTCGTCTACTCGTCGCGGGAATTCGAGCACGAGATGTACGCGCGCCTGCAGCACGTCCCAGTCGAACACGTGCTGCTCTACCGGGACCCTCCCCCCCGCCCTGAGCCGTCCACGGCCACACGCCTCACGAACCGTTTCGGTGCCGTGCCCGTGAACCTCGCCGGTCTGCAGGACATGTATCAGCCGCCGGCGTGGGCCACCGGGTACGTCAGCGGCGAAGACGCGGCGTTCCTGCTGCACATGGTGTCGGCGCTGCAGCCCTCGACGGTCGTCGAACTGGGCGTGGCGTCCGGGGCCTCGTCAGCGGCCCTGCTGTATGCGCTCGACCAGTTGCCAGCCGGCCCGGCCCGCGCGCTCTACTCGTGCGACGTCCGCGCGACCTGCTACTTCAACGAGGCTTACGAGACCGGACAGGCGTGCCGCGAGATGTATCCCGCGCCGCGGGCCGCGTGGCACCGGGCCTTCGCCGCCGACGCCCGTACGCTCGCGGCAGCGCTCCCGCCGGGCGGCGCGGATCTCACCTTCATCGACGCCAATCACTCACACCCCTGGCCGCTGCTCGACCTGCTGCACGTCACCGCGTTCGCCAGGCCGGGCTCGTGGGTCATCCTGCACGACATCGACCTGCCGGTACAACATCCGGACCATCAGGTGTTCGGGCCGCGCTGGCTGTTCCAGGCGTGGCCGTTCAACAAGGTGAAAGGTGTGGGCCGCTGGACGTCGATCGGCGCGGTGCAGCTCCCCACCGATCCCTCGCGCCTCATACCGGTCGCCCTGGCGCTGCTCGAGCGCCCGTGGGAGCAGGCGCCTTCGATCGAACACACGCAACTGCCGGCGGCGTTCGCGGCGGTGCGCAACGCGCTCTCCGCCCGGCTCACCGCCCGGCCGGAGCTGGTGACGGCATGACCGTCGCGGCCTCCTGCCGCGCCGACGACGTCGGCCGTCCGCGGCCCGAGGTGCAGCCCGCGCCGTCGTGGGTGCGCGGTGCGATACCGCCCGGCGACGCTGAGTTTCTGCAGGCGATGGTGACCGCCCACGCACCGGCGGACATGCTCGAACTCGGCGTCGCCTCGGGGGTCTCGTCGGCGTACCTGCTGCACGCCCTCGACGCACTGCCCGCCGGTGCGCGGCCGCGGCGGCTTCGCTCGTGCGATATCACACCGACCTGCTATTTCGACGCGGCGCGAGCCACCGGCGAGGCCGTGCGCACGATGTATCCGCAGCCGTGCACGACGTGGGTACTCGATACCGACACCGACGCCCGCCGGCTCTCGCAGGCGCTGCCCGCCGGGAGCGTGGACCTCACGTTCATCGACGCCAACCACTATCACCCCTGGCCGCTGCTCGACCTGCTGCACGTGAGCGTGCTGGCTCGACGCCAGTCGTGGGTCATCCTCCACGACATCGACCTGCCGCGCCTGGCGCCGCAGTATGCCGCGTGGGGCGCCAAGTGGCTGTTCGACGAGTGGCCGTTCGAAAAGCTGGCCGGCGGCCCGCAGCAGAACATCGGCGCGGTGCGTCTCCCCGCTGACCTGACCGCCCTCGTGCCGCTGGCCCGGACGCTGCTGGCCCGGCCATGGGAACATGCGCCAACCCGGTGGCACGTCGCGCTGCCGGCGCCGTTCAGCGCGCTGCACGCCACCCTCGACGCGCAGATCGATGCCGCGGCGGTCCGGTAAATGGCGATGACCTTTCCGGATGTGACCGTGCTGCTGGCGCGCCAGCGCAGCGGCACCAACGCGCTGCGGTCGGTCCTCGACACCCACCCCGACATCTGCTGTTTCGATGAGGTGTTCAAGTTCGAGGACCGGCGTTCATCCGACCCCCGGGTCCGCGCGAGCAACTACTTCACGTTCCTCGAAGCGTACTGCGCGGGCGACGTCACCCGGGCGTTCCCGGACCGTCACGACCAGCTCTTCGACGACTACCTGACGTATCTGCGCGGCCTGACGCCGAAGCGGCACATCGTCGTGGACGTCAAGTACAACAGCACGCACCACATCGGCGGCGTCTGGCGCTCGATCGGATCGCCGACGCTGTTCGAGCTCATCAAGGCCCGGGGCCTCGGCGTCATCCAGCTCACCCGCCACAACCATCTGCGCTGCCTGCTGTCCACGCTGAAGGGCCGCGCGACCGGGCGCTACTACGTGCGTGACGGCGTGGCGCCGCCCGACCTGCAGGTGACCGTGCCGCCGGCCGAGGCGCTCGCCACGATGGAGCACTGGGCGTTCGAGGACAACGGCGTGGCGGGCGCGTTTCTCGACTGGGCCCGCTTTCTGCGAGTGGAGTACACGGATCTCTTTCCAGACGGCTCGGGCGCCATGGCGCCGGGCGCGCTGCAGCAGCTCGCGGCGTGGTTCGGCGTGGGCGACACCTTCACCAACCGGGCGACGCTCACCAGGCAGTCGTCGCTGCCGCTCGACCAGACGATCGCCAACTTCGCGCAGCTGCAAGCCGCGCTGCGCGGCACGCCCTTCGAGTGGTGCCTGGCCGACGAGCCCGCCTATCGCGCGGCGACGCGCTCCTGCTCGGGGCCGAACTCACCGCGGTAGACACGATCGTAGGCCCGGGTCATCGACGTCAGCTCGTAGCGGGCGGCAAAGGTCGCACGCGCCGCGGCCGCCATGGAGGCGCGCACCTCGGGCACCACACTGCGGCGCAGCGCCGCGGCCAGCGCCAGGGGATCGTCGGGCGTGCAGAGATAGCCCGTGCGCCCGTCCTCGATCGCTTCGGCAATCTCGGGAATTGCGCTCGCCACCACCGGCACCCCGGCGCGCAGCGCCTCGAGCACCGCGATGGGCAGACCTTCGTTGCGGGACGGCAGCACGAGCACATCGGCGTACGGCAGGTAGCGGCTGGCATCACTGCGATAGCCCAGCACGTGCACCCGCGCCCCGACCCCCTGGGCCGCCGCCATCGCCTCGAGTGCGTCACCCTCGCCATCGCCGATGAAGACCGCCGCGAATTCCGGCAGCGACGTCAGCGCCGCCACGAGGAGCGCCTGATTCTTGCGCGCGCCGATCGTGCCGAGGCACACGGCCACCCGGGCGCCGCCGGCGCGCACCTGGCGCAGCCGCGCGACGTCGGCCGCATCGACCGGCGCCGTTGACGCGGCGGGATCCAGCCCGTAGGGAATGACATGCATGGCCGGATGGACGAGACCGAGGGCGTGCAGGAACCGTCGCGCCGCGTCCGACGGCGTCACGACCGCATCGGCCGCGGCCAGCAGGGACAGGTCGGTGGTCACCTGGTCGGGCGTCTTACGAACACCCCACCCGTGCATCGTCTGGACGAGCCGGACCCGCGCCGGCCCGAACGCGACCCGCGCCACGAGCGTGGGGATGGATGCGTGCGTGTGGACGATGTCGGGCGGAGACGGACCGGCGATCGCGCGCAGCTGCTGCGCCGCCTGCATCGCGAGGGGCAGCTCCCGCTTGAAGGTCGACCGCACCGTCGCGTAGCCGACGCCGGCCGTCGCGAGGGCCGCCAGATACTCCGGGTAGGACCCGTACCCGTCCTCGCCGCCATCGTCGGCGACGACGGTCACGTCATGGCCCGAGCGACGCTGCGCCACGGCCAGCGCGGCGATGATGCGGCCGGCGCCGCCCTGGAGGAACGTCGTGAGATGCAGGATCCGCATGGACGGGGCCGCAGCGGCGACGGCGGCTCAACTCCTGAAGCGGCCGAACACCACGTGCCCGGCTTTCGACACGCGCGGAGCGCCGGGAATCCCCGGCAGACCCGCGCTCCCGGGAAAACGGGTCACGCCGCCACGGCGGCGGCGCGCGCCGGGCAGGACGGGCACGGCCGGGGTGCGGCCATCGGTGCCGACGACCGCCGTGCACGCCCAGCGCAGATAGCCGATCCATTCGCCGTCGGGCAGCGCGTGCCCGTAGTAGAAGCCCTGCAGGTCGTCGCAGCCGAGCGCGAGCAGCTGGCGCGACTGCGCCTCCGTTTCGACACCTTCGGCGACCACGTGCACCCCGAGCGTGCGGCCGAGCGCCACGACCGCGCTCACGAGGGCCGCCGTATCCTGCCCTTCGGGCAGTTCGCGGGCGAGCGCGCCGTCGATCTTGATGCTGGCGGGGCGCACGCGTCGCAGCGCGCGCAGCGACGAGACGCCGCTGCCGAAGTCGTCCACGACCAGGCCGAGGCCGAGTGCCGCCAGTTCCGCGAGCACCTGCTGGAGCCGCGGCTCGTCCGACACGAGTACCGATTCGGCGATCTCGATCTGGAGTGCGGCGTCGTCGAGCCCGTCGGCGAACAGACGCTGCACGCACGCCGCGATGTCGCCGTCGAGGAGCTGACGACGTGACAGGTTCACCGAGACCGGCACGTCGAAGCCGGCCTCGCGCATCCGCCGCGCGGTCGCGGCGGCCCGCGTCAGCACCCACTGGGCGAGCCGTCCGGCCAGGCCGGCCTCGTCCGCGGTGTCGAGGAACGCCGCCGGCAGCAGCACGCCGTGGCCGGGCCGGCGCCAGCGCAGCAGCGCTTCGCACGACGAGATCCGCTTCGTCGAGGCCTGCCAGACCGGCTGGTAGTGCAGGTCGAATTCCTCCTGCTCGAAGGCACGCTCGAGCGCCGCGTCGAGCGCGGTGCGGGCCCGCGAGTGTTCGTTCATGCGGGCGCGGTAGTAGCGGTACTGGTTCTTCCCCGCCGCCTTGGCCGCATACATCGCGGTGTCGGCGTGGCGGATGAGTGCCGCGGCGTCATCGCCGTCGCCCGGGAACACGCTGATGCCGACGCTCGCCGTGAGTGCGGTCGCGCGCCCCTGCACGACCAGCGGTTCGGCGGCGGCGCCGAGCAGCTTGGCGGCGAGGGTCGCGGCGAAGCGGCCGTCGTCGAGGTCCTCCATCACGACGACGAACTCGTCGCCGCCGATGCGGGCCACGGTGTCCATGTCGCGGGTGCGGCCGGCAAAGCGGCGCGCGATCTCCTGGAGGACGCGATCGCCGGTCTCGTGGCCGCACGCGTCGTTGACGTCCTTGAAGCCGTCGAGGTCCACGAAGAGCACGGCGAGGGCACGACCCTTCCGGCGGGCCATCGCGATCGCGTGGTCGATGGCCTTCTGGAGGGCGTGGCGGTTCGGGAGGCCGGTGAGCGGGTCGGTCACGGCCTGCGTGCGCAGCGTGGCGGCGTGACTCGTGCGCTCGAGGGCGCAGAGCATGACGCGCACGATGCGGGCGCCGCTGGCGGCCCCGCGCCACAGGCAGTCTTCGGCGCCGGCCCGCACGGCGGCCACGGCGGCCTCGTCGTCTTCGGCTTCGGTCAGCAGCACCACCGGCAGGGCCGGCTGCGCGAGTTTCAGCTCCGCGAGGGCCACGCGGCCGACGTCGAGATCGTCGGCCTGCAGCAGCACGAGCGCGGCCGGATGCGCCCGCAGGTGATCGAGGGCGCGGCCGAGCCCGGCCACACACTCGACGCGGATGGCGCCGCGGCTGGCGGCGTGGATCTCGTCGGCGAGCGGCCCCGGATGCAGGTCGCGGCCGACGATCACATGCAGGAGGCGGAGCGAGTCGCGCGCCGCGCCGACGCGCGGCCGCAGGCGCGGCAGGTCGAAGAGCTGGTCGGGGGTGGACATGGCGGACCTCAGCGGCGAAGCGACAGGACCCGCGCCTCGGCGGCGGCCATGAGCACGCCGGCGTGCACCGGCTCCACGTGATCGACCGGCGCATGCACGCGCCGGCAGCTCGGGCAGAGCTGGGCGTGCGCCGACATGACGAGCAGCGTGCCGCCGGTGGGCCCGGCGCCGTGCGTGACGAGCGTATCGGAGGCTTCGTGCGGCGTGAGCCCCAGCGTGCCGAGGCGGCGGCGCCACCACTCGTCGCTCAGGCGCTCGGCGAAGGCGCGTTCGGCGCGCACCGGGCGGCCCGAGACTTCGACGACAAGGGTGTCGCGGCCGACGCGCGCCAGTTCGGCGACGGCGGCATCGAGGTCGGCGGCTTCGAGATGTTCGAGCCAGTCGGCCGACACCACCACCGTCGAGAAGACGTGGTCGGCAAACGGCAGCGCCATCGGCGTTGCCTTCGAGTAGCGATTGCGGTCGGGCCGGTCGAGCCGGCGGGCCACATCGGTGCCCCACGAGCGCAGGCCGATGCGGGCCAGCGCTTCGACGAGCTGCCCCTGGCCGGCGCCGGCGTGCAGCACACTGCCGCCGGCGGGCGTCAGCCCGCGCACCACGTCCACGGCGCCGTCGATGGCGCCACTCCACGTGTCGTCGCGGCCGGTGAGCGCCATGCTCGGGCGCAGCCGCGAGAACGCATCGGCGGGACCGCGCGTCTGGCAGCGCGCCGCCGCCTCGACAAACCAGGTCCGCGCGTCGATCGCCGACGCCAGGCGGGCGTCGAGCGACCGCGTCGGGTCGGCCGCGGCCGCCGGATAGCCGTCGAGCGTCTCGATGAAGTCGTTGGCCTCGCCGGCCAGGCCGAGTGCGACAAACGGCACCCCGGCGCGCAGCGCCAGCGCCGCGCCGTCGCGGCCGCCCGTGAGGATGGCCGAGGCGGTGCCGAGATCGGCCACCGCGGAGGCCCAGTCGTGCGTGCTGCCGGGCGCATCGAGCGGGTAGTCCGCCACCATGCCCGGCCAGGCGCCGCGCACGACGGCCAGGTCGGCCGTGAACTCGATACGGCGCGACGGGTGGCAGTCGGTCACGACGAGGTGATCGGAGAAGTCGCGGCGGGCGGTGGCCGCGAAGGGCGCGCCGAAGACGGCGTCGGGCACACGGCGATGGCCGATCCCGAGCGCCTTGAGCACCCGGCTCGTCGCCAGGTCGCGCACCGTGCAGTCGGCCAGGCCCTGCAGGATCTCGCGGCCTTCGGTGAGCGGCCCGATGGTCGCATTCACGAGGTAGGTCGGGAGGTCGAGGTGCTGGGCGGCGCCGAGGATCGCGAGGAGGTGGCGGTGGCCGCGGCTCGCGAAGGTGTCACCGGCGACGACGATGACATCGACATCGGCGAACACGCGGCGCAGTTCCGCCGAGGCCAGGGCGGCGGCGACGGCCTCGTCGAGGGTGCCGGTGCCGAGTTCCTGCCAGTCGCTGCGGTAGTAGGCGTGGCGCACGTGGGCGCCGGCCCGCTGGAGCATGCGGCGGTGGGCCTGCGAGACGGCGAGGCTCACGACCTGCGCGTCATCGCCGCTGTCGTTGAAGAGACCGACGGCCAGCGGCATCGTGGCCGGGCCGGTGCGCCGCTGGTGTCCGGCGTCGGCGCCGGTCGGCGGAACTTCGTGACGGACGGTTGGGAGAACCATGCCCGTCAACTGAGCAACGAGTGTGCCGTTCAGGTAGCGGTGGTCACGGGCGACAATCCTGTGCAATTCGCACCCTGTGGATGTCGGTCCGCCGACCCTTGGCCGCGCGGCGCCCGTCGCCGCGCCGACATCGCGGCGTGCTCACCCGAGCCGGGCGTATTCGCGCATGTAGCCGGTCACCATCCGATCGATGGTGAACTCCTGCTGGTACCGCACGCGGGCCCGCTGGCAGAGCGCGCGCAGCGCGTGCGGCGCCGTCGATCGCGCCAGCGTCAGCGTTTCGGCGAGCGCCCGCGTGTCGGTCGGATCGAAGAGCCAGCCGGTCTGCCCGTCATCGATGAACTCGGAGAGTTCCGGCACGCGGCTGGCTACGACCGGCACCTGGTCGCAGAAGGCTTCGAGCACGGCGAGCGGCTGTTCGCCGTCGCCCGACGGCAGCACCAGGAAGTCCGCTTCGTGCGAGTACTGGCGCACGGCGGCCTCCTGCGGCGCCACGCGCACGGTGACCGGGCCGTCGGTGGGCCACGGCGCGGTCGCCCGCGATTCCTGCCCACCGAAGAAGACGCAGAGGATCTTGAGGCGCGCGTCCACGAACGGCAGCGCGTTCAGCAGCAGGCGCTGGTCGTGCGAGGTGGTCGTCGCGCTGACATAGCAGAGCACGAGGCCGCCGGCCGCGCGCCACGCATGCATCTCGCGCTCGAGCATGTCGCCCGACGAGGGCGGCGGATCGGGCAGCACGCCGTAGGGCACGACGGCGAGCTGCCGCCGCACGACGCCGCGCGACACGAAGTGTTCGGCGACCGACCACGTGGGCACGACCGCGCGATCCACGAGGTTCATCACCTCGAGGTCGTAGGCCTGGCGGCCGCCGCCCGGACGCGACACCGTCCACTCGTGCGAGGTCTGCAGAATGGGCACGCGGGCCGTGACCCGGCGCGCCGCGGCGATGGCGATGACACTCGGCACCGTGCCGTGGGTGTGCAGCACGTCGAAGGCCGCCGCCGTGCCGAGGTGGTCGTGGATGAACTGCACCACGTCGGCATTGGGGGCGGTCTGCCGCGAGGCCAGCGAATCGACCGCGTGTACGAACACGCCGCCGTCGCTCAGCTTCCGCATGAGCACCGGCTGGTTCATCACCCCGCCGGCCGGCGTCTTCGACGTCACGACCGTCACGTGGTGACCGGCGCGCTTCTGCCCCACCGCCAGTTCGGCCACGGCCTTGCCGGCCGCGCCGCTGACGAACGCCATGAGATGAAGAATCCGCACAACAGTCTCCGTTATGCGCTCCGCGACAGTCCGCTGCGGCGGACCACCGGGGCGCTCCGGCGCCGGGCCCACGCCCACGCCTCATCGCTCGCTTCGAAATCGGGCACCGCGCCGGCCAGCAGGTCGAGCGCCGCCTCGGCGTCGCCCTGTTCCACGATCCGCCGCAGCCGCGCGATCACCCGCGTGACCGCCTCGCCGTCGCTCGTCTTCTGGCGCGCCACCCAGATGCGGCGGTGCGCCGTCGGGCACATCCGCAGGCCCTGGGTGGTCAGTTCCTCACACCGCTTCTCGCCGGGCCCGAGGCCCACGATCTCAATCGGCACGCGGGCGAATCCCGCCTCGGCCTCGAGCGCCAGCAGCCGCTCCGTCAGGCCGCCGATCTCGATCGGCTCGCCCATGTCGAGCCAGTAGGTCTCGGGACGCCGGGCCAGCAGATCGGCCTTCATCACGAGCGCCACCGCTTCCCCGGCCGTCATCACGTAGCGCGTCGCCGAGGGGTCGGTCAGGGCGAGCGGCAGGCCCTGGCGGATGCGGTCGCGGAAGATCGCGAGGAGACTGCCGCTGCTGCCGAGGATGTTGCCGAAACGCACCACGATCGGCCGCGCGCCGCCGGGCGTGGCGGCGAGCGCCACGAGTTCGGCCAGCCGCTTGGTCGCCCCCATCACGCTGCGCGGCGCGGCCGCCTTGTCGGACGAGATGAGCACGAAGCGGGCGCCCGCCTCGCGGCTCGCCTCGACCACGTTGGCCGTGCCGAGGACGTTGGCGCCCACGGCCGCGCAGACATCGCGCTCCATCATCGACACATGTTTGTAGGCGGCAGCGTGGAAGACCACGTCGGGCGACGCCTGCAGGATCGTGCGGCGCATGAGCGGCGCCTGGCAGATGTCGGCGAGCACCGGCTCGATGGCCAGGCCGGGGACACGTTCGGACAGCTCCTTGCTGATCTCGAAGAGATGCAGTTCGGAGTGATCGACGAGCGTGAGCACCTCGGGCCGGCAGTCGGCGAGCTGGCGCGAGAGTTCCGAGCCCACCGAGCCGCCGGCGCCGGTGATGAGCAGCCGCCGCCCCGAGTAGCGCTTTCGATCCGCGGCGCCGAGCAGGTGCCGCACCGGCCGGTCGAGCAGGCGCTCGAGTTCCGCGTTGGTGAACGGGCACCTCATGGCCGCAGGCTCCCTGCCGGTTCCTCGGCGCGTGCCGTCGCGTCGTTCAGCAGCACGAGGTCCACGCGACGGTTGCGGGCCCGGCCCTCCGGCGTGTCGTTCGAGGCGCGCGGCTTGAACTCCGCGTAGCCCGCGGCCGACAGCCGCGACGGCACGAGGCCCGCCGTGGTCACGAGGAACTCGACGACGCTGGTCGCGCGCGCGGTCGAGAGATCCCAGTTCGACGCGTACTGCGGCGTGCGGATCGGCGTCGTGTCGGAGTGGCCTTCGATGCGCACCGCGTTCGGCAGCGTCGTGAGCATGGTCGCGATGCGCGAGAGCATCGCCTGCGCCTCGGGCGCGAGCGCCGCCTGCCCCACATCGAACGCGCCGGCTTCGGGCACTTCGATGACGAGGCCGCGCGGATCCTCGACGAGCTGCAGGTATCCCGCGGCAAGTTCCGGCGCCAGCGCCCGCTCCACCTGTTCGCGAAGCGCGACTGACGGATCGACCGGCGGCGGCTCGGGCGCCGTCTCGACGGCCGGCGCGGCCGCGGCGACGGGCGCGGCGGCCGTGGCCGCCGGCGTCTCGGCGAGGGTGGCCGCGTAGACGGTCATGAAAAACGCGCAGAGCAGCGTCATGAAGTCCGCGTACGAGATGAGCCAGCGGTCGCGCGAGACCTGGGTGGCGGAGAGCCGGATGTTCATGACTTCACCAGACGGGCCCGCGTCGTGGCCTCGGTCGGCACCGCGTAGTGCGGGGCGCCGTGCCAGGCCATGAGCAGGCTGCGCAGATGTCCGTCGACGAGCGTGGGATGGATGCCCTGCTGGATGGCGACGGCGCCTTCGATCACGACTTCACGGCTGAGCGCGGCCTGGCGGCCGAGGCTGCGCAGCCGCGTCGCCAGCGGCAGGAACACGAGGTTGGCGGCGCCGACGCCGTAGACCGTGGCCACGAACGCCACGGCGATGCCGGGGCCGACGCTGGCCGGCGTCGTCAGGTGATCCATGGCCTGGATGAGGCCGAGCACCGCGCCGAGGATGCCGAGGGTGGGGGCGTAGCCGCCGGCGGCTTCGAGCACGAGCGCACATTCGGCATCGGCTTCTTCGCGCACCTGGCTGAAGGTCTTGAGGGTGTGGCGCACGTCGGCCGCCGGCACGCCGTCCACGAGGAGCGACAGCGCGCGCAGCAGGAACGGATCGTCGTGTTTCCCCAGTTCGTTCTCGAGCGACAGCTTGCCGCGCGTGCGGGCGCGCGTCGCATACTCCCCCATCCGCGCCAGCAGCGCCGTGTCCGACTCGGGCCGCCGTCCGAACGCCGCCGCCAGCGCCCGGCCGGTGCGGGCGAGGAGCTGCAGCGGGAAGCTGAACACCACCGCCACGAACGTGCCGCCGAAGACGATGAGGGCCGCCGCCGGCTGCAGCAGCGTCGCCAGCCGGCCGCCGTCGAGCGACTGCGCGCCGACGACGAGCGCCACCGTCAGCGGCACGCTGAACAGGAACGCGGCGTCGGAGAAACGTCGGGGCGTCGTCACCGCGCATCTGCTCCCGTCTGTTCGAGTTCGGCGCGTTCGCGCACGCGGTCGGCCGCGGCGATGAGCGCGGCGAGCGGCCACGGCCGTTCGGCCGGCCCGGCCTCGAGGTAGACCCGGCGCATGTAGTCGAGGTCTTCGGGCGTATCGACGGTGAAGCGGAGGTCGGGCCGCCGCAGCTCTGTGGGCGCCAGCGCGTCCACGGCCCGCGAGCGGCCGTCGCGCCGGATGAACGGCGTCACGTGTTCGCGGTCGTAGGCGTCGGTCGCGAGCGCCGCCGCGCGCACGAGCGCCGGCACGCTCATCGCCTCGACGGTCGCGCCGGTGGGCAGGCCGTAGTCCACGACGTAGTCGGCGCCGGACCGCTGCAGGATGTCGAGCGTGCGCACGGCCGCGGCGAGGTCCACGGCCGGGTTGTCGGCGGTGGCGCGGATGATCGCCGGCACGCCGAGCAGCGACGCCGCGAACGCATAGCGCCCGAGCACGTCGTCGGCCGAGCCGCGCAGCACGGCGATGCCGAGGCGGTCGGCTTCGTCGCAGAGCAGGTCGTCTTCGAGGAGCGTCGTCGTGGCGAGCACGACCGGGAGCTCCCGCTGATCGGCCAGCCGCTCGACGACGTGCGCCAGCAGCGACCGGCCGGCAATCGGCGCCAGCGACTTGCCGGGCAGGCGGGACGAGCCCATACGGGCCTGAACGACGATGGCAGCGCGGGCACTCATGCTACGTCCTCAACACGGGTCGGGTGATATTCGGGAAGACTGACGCGGCTGCCGTCGAGGAATACCGACGTCTCGTAGCTCGCCATCCACAGGTTGTCGCGGAACTTGCCGATGGCCGGCGCCACGCGCACGCCGGCCGTGAGATCGACCAGCATCCGCGGGAAATCGGCCCCGGCGTGAATCGTGAGCGGAATGCCGCCCGAGAAGCGCGGGTTGATCTCGAAGATGACCGGCTGGCCGTCCACGAGGCGGCACTGGATGTTGACGGCGCCGGCAAACGGCAGCGTGGCCGCGCAGGTGCGCGCCACCTGGATGAGCGCCGGGTCGTTCACCGTGCGGCCGCGGTCGGAGACGCCGGCGCGGATCACGTCGCGGCGGCGCGGCACGATGCTGAGCGGCTGGCCGCTGAAGTCGCAGAGCATGTCGATCGTGAACTCCGGTCCGTCGAGATACGCCTGAATGACGGCATCGGCCACGTAGCCGGAGAAGAAGTCGAGCTCCTTCGGTGTGCGCACCGCGTGCGCGCCGACGCTGCCGCGGCCGCGGCGCGGCTTGATGAACAGCGGGAACGCGGGCGCCGCCGGCAGGTCGGACGGCAGCCACGAGGCCGCCGCCGGAATGCCGCGTTCGTGCAGGTAGCGGCAGGTCGCGTACTTGTCTTCGCAGAGCGCCGAGGTGGGCGTGGGTGACACCGCCACGCGGATGCCGTGTTCGCGGAAGCGGGCGACGGCGCCGCCGAAGAGCACGAGTTCGTCGTCGATGGTCGGCACGACGAGCGAGACCCGCTCGCCGAGGCAGATGTCGAGAATGGCGTCGATGTAGCCCGGCGCGGCCGAGAGCGGCACGCGGTAGGCGCGGTTGGCGGCGTGCACGGCCGGCGACAGCGGATTCACGTCGGTGACGATGACGTTGCCGCCGCGGTGATGCGCCACGGCGCGCTGGAAGGCGCGCACGAGCGGCACCCGCCGCGACCCGGCGGTGATGAGGACGTTAAGCGACATGTTCGGTTCCCTTGTCGAGGGCGTGCAGGTCGGCGAGCTGGAAGGGCGCGCCGGCGTCCACGTCGCGGCTGAGCCGCTGGCCCACCAGCTCGCGCTGGCGGTCGGCGCCGAGGCCGTGCGCCGGCCGGAGCGCGATGAGATCGGCGGCCGACACGACGTGTCCGGCCGGCAGCCGCCGGCGCGCGTACAGGGCGCGGCGGCTCGGTTCGACATTGCCCTTCTCCGCCGGCAGGCACACTTTCACGCCGGTCCCGAGGGCCGCCTGGGTCCGCGCCGCGGCGCGCACGATGCCGGCCAGTTCTCCCGGAGTGCTCGAGACCTCGGCATCGATGCTGTCGTCGTCGGCCTGGAGCACGAGATGGCGTTCGTAGAGGGCTGCGCCCATGGCGACGGCGAGCGGCACCGAGAAGCCGTCGCCGCCGTGGTCCGAGAAACCGACCAGCGCGCGGCAGGCCATGCCGAGTGTGGCGATGGCGCGCAGGTTCTCGCTGCCCTTCGGCACCGGATAGGCCGAGACGCAGTGCAGCAGCGCCACACCGGAGGCGCCGGCCCGCATCGCCCAGTAGAGCGCGCGCTGCGCTTCCTGGAGCGACGACATGCCGGTCGAGATGATGAGTGGCTTCCCGGTGGCGCCGCAGCGGGCGATGAGGCGTTCCCACGTCACATCGCCGCTCGCGATCTTCCAGGCGTCCACACCGACCCGCTCCAGCATGTCCACGGCGGCCTCGGAGAACGGCGTGGCGATGAAGGCCAGGCCGCGTTCGCGGGCGCGGGCGGCGATGCGCGCGTAGCTGTCTTCGTCGAGTTCGAAGCGGCGGAAGAAGTCCACGAGCGAGGCCGCCTCGACGTGCATCGGCGCCGGCGCGCCCGGCGCCACGAGTTCCTCGGCGATGAGCGCCTGGACCTTCACGGCCGAGGCGCCGGCCGCAGCCGCCGCGTCCACGAGCGCGAGCGCCCGATCGAGCGAGCCGTCGTGATTGAGGCCGATCTCGGCGATGACGAAGAGCGGCGCGCCGTCGCCGGCCACACGGCCGCCGATACGCAGTTGAGTGGCGTCAGGCAACATGGGCCCTCCATTCGGGCGCAAGGAGTCGGGTGGCAGCCGCCGGCACATCGGCCAGCGAGGCCACGATCACATCGGCCAGCTCCGCCGGGCGCGCCGTCTGCGGGGCGACACGGGCGGGCAGCCAGATCGTCTTCATGCCGACGGCATGCGCGCCGGCGATGTCGCAGTCGGGGTCATCGCCGACGAACACGGTCGCCGCCGGGGCGACACCGAGCTGCCGGCAGGCATCGAGGAACGGCGCCGCGTCCGGTTTGCCGGCGCCGGTGCCGACGCCGTGCGCGTAGACGATGACGTCCACGAGGCGGTGCACGCCGAGCGCGCGCACCTTGCGGGCCTGGATGTCGGGCCGGCCGTTCGTGACGATGCCGAGACGCCAGTCGCGGCGCAGCGCGCCGAGCACCGACAGGCTGAGTTCGGGCAGGCGCAGTTCGGGCACATGCCGGCGGATGACGTCCACGAGTTCCGGCACGACATCGGCGGCGAGGCCGTGCCGTTCGGCGAGCACCTGCAGTTCACGCCCCCGCGAGGCCGCGACGGCGCTCACGAGCGTTTCGAGCGCGGCGGCCCGCGGCACCCGCCAGCGGGCGTCGACGGCGGCCGCGACGGCGCGGAAGCCGCTCATCACGAACCGCTCGAGCGGATAGAGCGTGTCGTCGAGATCGAACAGGATGGCGCGACGCTCAGCCACGGGTCCCTCCCTGCCGCGCCAGCGCGCGCAGCGCCACGGCGACGCGAGCCGCGCCGCGGCCATCGACGAGCCGGCGGCCGTTGGCTGCGAGCCGCCGCCGTGCGGCCGGCGCCGCCAGCAGGCGGGTCGAGTGCTCGGCGACGCGGCGCGCCGCGCCGGCCGTCCCGAGCGGACCGCCGTCCACTGCCGCGCCGCGCCGGGCCAGCGCCCGCACCGTGGGCTGCTGCGCCGGCACGACCGACACGGCTACGACCGGCACGCCGAGCGCGCAGGCTTCGTAGGCGGTGAGGCCGCCGGCCACGATCGCGACCTGCGCCGAGGCGAGCGCGCGGCCGAGCTTCCCGGGCGCGAGCCAGCGGCCCGCCGGCAGCGCCGGACGCCGATGCCGCGGCGTGAACCCGGCCGCCACCTGGATGTCGAGGCCGGGCACGCGCCGGGCCAGAGCGGCCACGACGGCCGGCACGAGGGCGAAGACATGAGCGCCGCCGCCCACCGCCACGAGCACGCTCCCCTTCGTGGGCCGGCGTCCGGCGCCGAGCGCCGCGACGCGGGGGTCGATGACGGCGTAACGCGGCCCGAAGAGCCGGGTGGCATCGGCCTGCGGCGCCGTGCGCACGCTGCCGTCGATGACGAGGTCGGCGTCCACGCGGGCCAGGCCCGCGTCGTGAATGGTCGCGACCGGAATGCCGCGGCGTCGGGCCGCCGACACCCAGGGGCGCGCCGCCGGGGCGGACGGGTCGTCCACCACGAGGATCTGCGGCATTTCGCGGTCGAGCAGGCCCGGACCGCCGTCAATCACACGCAGCCCGAGCGCGGCGCCGGCGCGACGCGTCGCCGCGGTGCCGCGGATCGAGACGCGCGGCATGACGCCGAGGGCGCGCGCGATGGCGCGGCACCGGATCAGGTGGCCGAAACCCAGGCGGGGGCCGGCCGCGATGCGAAAGACGACCGCCACGTGTCGGATAATCGGCATCAGCGCGTCCGTCCCGGAATTGCCCGCCGCAGCACATCCACGACCGTCCAGGCCTCGTCGTCGGTCATGCCGCCGCCGAACGGCAGCGACACGATCTGGTCCGAGACCCGTTCCGCTTCGGGGAACATGCCGCGCGTGAGGCGGTAGCGCTCGCGGTAGTACGGGTGGAGGTGCAGTGCGCGGAAGTGCACGCTGGTCGCGATGCCGCGCGTGGCGAGGTGGGCGATGAGGTCGTCGCGCGTCCAGCCCGACTCCGGTCCGACGAGCACCGAATACAGGTGCCGCGCGTGCACGTCGCCCGAAGGCACCGGCGCCGGCCGCCCGAGCGGCAGGTCGGCGAGCCCCTCGTCGTAGATCCCCCACACCGACTCGCGGCGCGCCGTGCGCGCGGCGAGCCCGGCCAGCTGGTGCAGGCCGATGGCGGCCTGCAGGTCCATCATGTTGTATTTGAAACCCGGGAACAGCACGTCGTAGTGCGGGCTGCCGAGTTCCTTGTAGCGGGCCCAGCCGTCGCGGCTGATGCCGTGCTGGGAGGCCGTGCGGGCAAAACGCGCCACCTCGTCGGAGGCCGTCGTGAGCATGCCGCCCTCACCCGTCGTCAGATTCTTCGTGGCGTAGAAGCTGAAACACGTGACGTCGGCCGTGGCACCGATCTTCCGGCCCGCCGACACCGCTTCGACAGCGTGCGCCGCGTCTTCGATGAGCGCCAGGCGATGCCGCGTGGCCAGCGCGCGGAACGCGGCCACGTCCACCGGGCGGCCGGCGAAGTGCACCGGCACGACGGCGCGCGTTTTCGTGGTCACCGCGGCCTCGGCGGCGGCCGGCGACAGATTCCACGTGTGCGGATCGATGTCGGCGAATCGCGGCGTGGCGCCGGTGTGGATGGCGACGTTCGCCGTCGCGCAGAACGTGAGCGGCGTCGTCACCACCTCGTCGCCCGGCCCGACCTCGTAGGCGAGCAGCGCCAGATGCAGCGCCGCCGTGCACGAGTTGAGCGCCAGCGCGTGCGGCGCGCCGGTGTAGGCGGCAAAGGCCGTCTCGAACTGGCGCACGCGCGGGCCGGTCGAGAGCCAGCCCGACTCGAGCGCGGCAACCACTTCGTCGATTTCGCCGCGGCCGATGACCGGCGGCGCAAATCGCACGGCGGTGGTGGTGACGGGCGCCATCAGTGCCGCGCCTCGCCGCCCTGCAGGGTCCGGCTGAAGGTGGTGCGGCCGGCGCCGGCAAGGAGCGCCGCGCTCAGATGCACCGCCGTCCGCGCGCCGTCGAGGCCTTCGACCTCGAGCACCGGCGAGCGCCACACGAGACCGGTCGGCGACCACGGGGTGCCGTCGGACGCGTCGAGCGAGAACTCGCCCACCGTGCTGCCGTCGAGCTCGAAGACCTGCACGCGGCGGTTGCCGTAGTCGGCCACCGCCACCCACACGGCGTCGGCCGAATCGACCGGCAGGCGTTCGCCGGCGAACTCGGGCCGCACGAACACGACGTCGAGCGGCGTGTCGAGCGCGCCGGCCTTGCGGCCGAAGCCGCCGAAGACGCGCACGACTTCGCCGGCGTCGTCGGTCACCACGATCTGGTGGCCGAGCGGATCGCAGCGGTAGCGGAGGTGCAGTCCGGTGGAAGCGAAGAAGATCGTGCTCATCCCCGGGGCGGGGTGTCCGTAGGAGACGCTCATGCGGCCCTCATGCGAATAGGAGTCAGGACATCGGACCAGCCGGCGACGGCCGGCGCGAGGTGTTCGTCGAGGGCGTCGGCCACCGCGCGCGGGTCGCCGTCGGTCTGCCGGGCGACCAGGGTGGCAAGCGCCGCTTCGATGCGGGCGCAGGCGCCGCGCACCACGGCGTCGGCACCGTCCTCGGCGCCATACGAGATGTCAGCCGCGGTGCCGGCGGCGACCGTCAGCGACATCAGCGACTGCAGGGCGACGACGAGCGTGCCGAGCTGGGTCTGCGCGTCGGGCGCGCCGCCGCGCAGCGCGGCCGCCGTCTGGCCGACGCCGGCCACGAGGTCGGGCAGGCTGTCGGTCGCCGCGTCCACCGCGGCCCTGAGCAGCGCCCCGGCATCCTCGGCCTCGACGTCGATCCGTGCAATCCGTTCGAGGGCCACGCCGGCCAGGTCGGGGTGCCGGAATGACGGCTGGTCGACACCATCGAATCGCACGGCCGTCACCACCCGGCGGCCGGCGCTGATGCGGCGATCGAGGCCGGCGAGCAGCGCTCCCCACGTTTCCGGCAGGAAATCGAAGCGTTCCGGGATGTCGTTGACCAGGCAGTCGACCATGTGACGTGTCTCCGGCCTCCACCAGAGCCGGATCCATGCCAACCCGCCGACACCCGCATTAAAGCTCCGCGGGCGACCTCCGATTACCTCCCCGACGCGTGGGTCACATGCCCCGCGCGCACGGCCGGCAGGGACGCCGGCCCGGACTCACGGAGGAGACTTCAGATGGCTTCATTCTCAGTTGTCAGCAACGTGTCGGCGCAGAACGCGCAGGCGAACCTCAACACGACGAACATCGGCCTGCAGCGCACCCTCACGCGGCTGTCGAGCGGCTTCCGCATCAACCAGGCGGGCGACGACGCGGCCGGCCTCGCGGTGGCCAACTCGTACCGGTCGGAACAGGCGGTTCTCAACCAGGGCATTCGTAACGCGAACGACGGACTCTCCACGCTGCAGATCAAGAACGGCGCGCTCGACAACGTGAGCACGCTTCTCGACCGTCTCGCGACGCTGGCGTCGCAGTCGGCCTCGGCCGGGTTCACCGGCAACCGCACCACGCTGAACAACGAGTTCACCGACGTGGTCTCGGAAATCGCCCGTGAAGTCACGGTGGCCGGTCTCGGCACCGCGCAGGGCTTCTCGGTCTTCGTGAGCAGCGGCGCCTCCGGCACCGTCGGCGGCACCATCGGCGCGGCCGATACCACCACGCTGGGCATCGCCGCGCTGAACATCTCGACCGCGGGCGGCGCCGCCAGCGCGGTCACCGCGATCACGACGGCCGTCGGCACGGTCGGCACCGTGGTCGGCAGCGTCGGTTCGCTGCAGAACCGCCTCCAGTACGCGACCGGCCTGGCGCAGTATCAGGCGGTCAACACCAAGGCCGCCGAAAGCCGCATCCGCGACGCCAACGTGGCCGAAGAGTCGGCCAACCTGGCGCGCTACAACATCCTGACGCAGAGCGGTATCGCCGCCCTCGCGCAGGCCAACCAGCAGAGCTCGCAGGTGCTGTCGCTCCTCCGGTAAACCCCGGAGCGCCCCGGTTCGCCGGGGTGACGGATCAGTGAAGTGACGGGCGGGCGCCCCCACCGCCTGCCCGTCCTTTCACGTTGGCAGGGTTTTCGCAGCTTTTCTTGGGGACTGGCCCGCGTCCAGGGCCGGTGAAGGAGGACGTGTGAGTTCGCCCATCACGTTCAGTGGCGCCAACGGGATCGATTTCAACCAGATCCTGTCGATCATCATGACTCAGGAGAGTCAGCCGCTGGTCGCGCTGCAGAACCGGCAGGCCGCGCTGCAGTCGAAGGCGGCCACGTTCGGCACGCTGACGACGCGCGCCCTGGCCGTGCAGCAGGCGGCCGCCAAACTGGCCGATACGTCGCAGCTCAGCGGGTATACCGCCACGAGCAGCAACACGTCGGCTCTCTCGGTCTCGGCCACGTCCGCGGCGATTCCCGGCCGCTACGACGTGGTCGTGAACGAGCTCGCCAAGGCGCAGGTCACCGCGTCCACGACCGCTGCGCCCGATCCCGATACGGTCGTCGCCTCGGGCGGCACCATCACGATCGGCGGCGTGACGGTCACCCTGGCCGGATCCACGACACTGCGCCAGCTCGCCGACGCCATCAACGCCGCCGGCAATCCGCCGGCGCGGGCGAGCGTCGTGCAGTCGGGGCCGTCCAGCTACCGGCTCGTGCTGTCGGCCAAGGACACCGGCCAGGCCAACGCCTTCACGATCACCAACAACCTCACGGGCGGCTCCGGCGTCAGCTTCGGCGACGACGACAGCGACGGCATCTCGGGCGACTCGGCCGCCGACAACGCCGTGCAGGCGAGCGACGCGTCGCTGCTCGTGAACAACATCCCGATCACGAGCACCACCAACACCATCACCTCGGCGGTGCCGGGCGTGACGATCACGGCCTTCCAGAAGGACCCGACGAAGAGCATCGTCGTCGACGTGGCCACCGACACCGCCGGCGTCAAGACGAAGATCCAGGACTTCGTGAAGGCGTACAACGACTTCCAGAAGTTCGTGACCGAGCAGGGCACGTCGGCGCAGAACGGCAACACAGCCAGCATCGGCCGCGACCCGCTGCTGCGCCAGATCAAGGACCAGATCCGGTCCACGCTGGTCGGCCAGTTCGGCACCGGCGGCGCCTTCTCGGCGCTGTCACAGGTGGGCATCGAGTTCACGCGGACCGGCACCCTCGAGCTGAACGAAGCGAGGCTGACCTCGGCGCTCGCCTCGGGCACCGCCGACATCGAGAAGCTGTTTGCAGGCTCCACCGGCATTCCCGGAGCGTTCGCCACGCTCGACACGCAGCTCGACGCTTACACGCAAACCGACGGCATGATCCCTGGCGCGCGCAAGCAGATGACCGAACAGGCGACGCGCCTGACCGATTCGATCGCCAACATGCAGAACCGCCTGGCGGTGCGCCGTGCCGCCCTCCAGCGCGAGTTCATCGCCGCCGACGCCGCCATGAGCCAGCTGCAGGGGCAGTCGGGATCACTCGCGAACTTCGGGGCGTCGCTCTAACCCTCACGGAGATCCGACGGATGTCACTTCAGCGTGGCCTGACAACGTATCGCCAGACCCAGGTGCAGTCGCGCACGCCGCTCGAGCTCGTGGTGATGCTCTACGACGGCGCCCTCACGTTCCTGCACCAGGCCCGCGAGGCCATCGAGCGCGGCGACATCGCCGCCCGCCGCGATGCCTCCTCACGTGCCATCACGATCATCTCGGAGCTGCAGAGCACGCTCAACATGGAGCAGGGCGGCGAACTCGCCCAGCGCCTCGACGAGCTCTACATCTACGTGAATGGCCGCATCATCGCCGCCGCCGCCGAGAACAGCGTCGGCCCGATCGACGACGCCACGCGCGTGCTGACCGTGCTGCGCGACAGCTGGGTCACCATCGCCACGCCGGCCGCCGACGCGGCGGTGCGGGGCGCGGCGTGAACGACCATGCCCTCGTCGATGCGCTGGCGCAGTACCGCGCCGGCCTCGACGCCGAGATCGCGCTGCTCGAGCAGCTCGCCCTGGTCGCGGCGCGGCAGCGCGGCGTCACGGCACGGCGCGATTTCGAACAACTGGGCATCGAAGGCGACGAACGCGATCGGCTGACGCGCGCGCTCGTCGCCGTGGAAGAAGGCCTGCAGCCGGTGCGCGCCCGGCTCAGCGCCGCCCGTGACCGGGTGGCCACGCTCGGTGGATATGCCGAGGTGGTCGCCCTCCGTCAGCAGGCGTCGGGGCTCGTCGCGCGCATCCTCGCCACCGACGAAGAGTCGATGCAGTCGCTCGCCGACGCCGAACTGGCGCGCCGGGCCGCCGTCGCCAGCCTGGAACAGGGCGAGACGACGCTCGCCGCCTACCGGCGCGTGCTCACGCCGTCGATCAGCCAGGCCTCCCTCGTCGATCGGCGCGGCTGACCAGCCGCCGCCTTCCCCACACCCGTTCCGCCGAAGTGTCCGCCGGTCAGGCGGCGGTCGATTCGCGTCGCGTCTCGCCCGCCCGTCCGGCCCGCGTCGCCGACACGAACCACGCGCACGGCGTGAAGCCGGCCCGCGCGTACAGGCGCCGTGCCGTCGTGTTGCTGGCGCCGACGAGCAGCGAGAGCCGCGTGAACCCGGCGGCGAGACACGAGGCCGAGAGACTGGCGAGCATCGCCGCGCCGAGGCCGGCGCCGCGCAGGCCCGGCCGCACCGCGAGCTGCGCGAGGTGCGCCGTGCCGGCGCCGAGATCGGTCACGATGGCGGCCGCGTCGAGCGTGCCGCCGGGGCCCGGCACGGCAATCGACAGCGACGGACGGAAGCGGCCGCACCCCTGGCCGAGGACGAGATCGGCGACGTATCGCTGCCACTCGGCGGGCCGGCTGTAGGGCGCGAACGGCCGTCCCGGATCACCTGCCGGATAACTGGCGCGGAAGAGTTCGGCGGTGGCGTCGAGATCGCGGACGTCCCAGGCGCGGCCCGGGCGTCGCGCCGCCGGCGCCCCGGCGAGCGGCCGGGTCAGGTACTCGTGCGGGTCGAGCAGGAAGCCGCGCGCGGCGAGGGCGGCGGCAAGGTCCGGGGCGTCGGTGAAGGCGAAGCAGACGATGCGCGTGGAGGTGCCCGCCTCCGGCAGCGCCAGCACGCCGTCGAGGAGCTGCGCGGTGCCGGCGATGTCCGGCGCGGATAACGCTCCGCACAGCAGTTCGCCGTCGCGCACGGCGGCGTAGGTCCAGCCGGTGACGGCGCCGCTGGCCTCGCGCAGCACGAAACCCGGCAGCGTGCGTGTCAGGCGGGCGTGTTCGAGGACGGGCCAGAGCGGCGCCGTCTCCCACGCGAGCCGGTCGCGCCAGCGCGCGGCTTCGGCCGCGAAGACCGCCGACATGGCGGCGGACGGGGCGTCCGCCCAGGGCAGACAGCGGCGCACGGCTTACTCCACGCGCTCGAGCGGCGGCTGCAGCCGCAGCCGGCCGGCCAGGTGCGCCACCGGCGGCAGCACCGCCTGCGCGGCGGTCTGGTTGGCGGCGCGCACGGCGTCGTAGACCTCGCGGCGGTGCACGAGCACCTGCGTGGGCGCGGTGACGCCGATGCGCACGGCGTCCTTGCCGGTGCGCAGCACGCGCACCTCGATCCCGTCGCCGATGACGATGGCTTCGTCGCGCCTGCGTGTGAAGACCAGCATCGCCCTACTCGTCCGTCAGGAGGTGATCGGTGGCCCACGCGGTGTCGGCCCCCATCACCTGCAGGCCGAGCATGCGGCGCGGGTTGATGACGATCGGCGCGCGCAGGTTGGCGGTGATGGCCAGATCGTCCACGTGCACGATCGCGAGCCACAGCAGCGGCTCCTCGGGAGCCGCCTCGAGGCGGTGGCGTTCGGCGGCGCCGAGGGGCGACGCGTATCCGGCGACGATCTGCCGCGGATCGAGCGTGAGGAACGAGGGTCCCGGCGCGTCGATGCCGTGCAGGCAGGTGAACGGCAGCAGTTCCGGCGCCGCGATGAGCACGAACTGGCGGCACGACTCGAAGCCGGGCAGACCGTGCGCGAAGTGCACGATGTCGGCCGCGGCCACCGGGAAGGTGCCGAAGCGGGTCTCGACGGTGGCCGGCGGGAGCGGCGGCGCGGTGGTCATCGCAGGTAGTCCAGAAGCGAGGCGCGCGACGCGGTGCCGATGGCGCCGAGCGCCGCCTGGTAGGCGGTCTGCGCGCGGTTCATCTCGGAGATGGCGAGCGCGAGGTCGGCATCCTCGTCCTTCGACACGCGGGTCACGACCGAGAGGCGCGCCGACGTGATCTGGAGCTGGCGTTCGTCGATGCCCTGCTCGTCCACGCCGACGGAGCTCTGCGCGCGCGTGGCCCGCACGAAGGCGCGGTCGATGGCGGCCGTGCCGGCGGCCATGCCGGGGTTGTCACCGGCGCGCACGGCCACGATGAGCGTCTCGAGTTCGTTGAGCACGTTGGTGGCGTCGGTGCCCTGCGCGAGCGCCTGGCCGTCGAGCGCCACGTCCACCGTCTGGCCGGGGCCGATGTCCACCGCGACCGGCGCGGCGTTGCCCTGATAGGTCCACGAGCCGGCGATCTTCGCCCACGGCGGCGTGGTCGCCTGGCTGCCGGCGAAGACATACGCGCCGCGCACTTCGGTGTTGAGGTCGGCGGCGAGGGCGTCGCGGATCCCTTCGAGGGTGAGCGCCGCGGCCTCGCGCTGCTGCGTCGTGGCGATCGAGCCCTGCACCGACACGGTGGCCACCTTGGCCTGCTGGAGCTTGTCGACGACGGCGCCGAGCACCGTGTCCATGGTGGTGAGCTTCGCGAGGGCGGAATCGGCCGTGCGCGAGTAGGTCTCGAGCGCGCCGATTTCGCCGCGGCCTTCGACCGACCGCTGCATCGCCGCCGGGTCGTCGCTCGCCTTCTCGACCCGTTTGCCGCTCATCACCTGCTGGCGCGCCTTCGCCATCTGGCTCGACGACGCCTCGAGGTATTCGCTGCCGCCGTAGGCGGTCCGGAAGGTGACCCGCATTACCCGCCTCCCACCGTGCGCATGAGCGTGAGCAGCATCTCGTCCACGGTGCTGAAATATTTGGCGTTGGCCTCGTAGGCGCGCTGGAACTTGATCATCGACGCCGCTTCTTCGTCGAGCGACACGCCCGAGACCTGATCGCGCAGCCGCGCCACCTGCTCGGCGACGTCCTGCTTGCTCTGCTGCTGCGCGCGCGCCGCATCCACATCGGCGCCGACGCGGTAGGCCAGCTGCGCCCAGCCTTCGGTGAAGGTGGCGGTGCCGCCGAGCAGCACCTGCGAATCGCGGAGCGCGGCGATCTGCCGCGCGATCTGGTTGTCGCCGGGCGCGCCGGTCTGCGAGGCGGCGACCAGACTGGGGTTGGCGGTGAGCGCCGGGTTCACCGCGAGATTGGCGGCCGCGCCGGCCACCGCCGCCGGCGGCGTGAAGAAGGCCACGCCGGCGTTGCCGTTGAGATCGAAGCCGGCCTGGTGCAGCGTGTTGACCTGCTGCGCCACGCCGTAGGCGATGTCGTCGAGGCGCGATTGATAGCCGGGAATCAGCGTGTCGCGCGCGTAGGACAGGCCGCCGATCTTGCCGTTCGTGAACTCGCTCGTCACGTCGATGTTGTTGAGCGAGAGCGTGGCGTAACCGGTCGAGGGCGCCGTGCCCACCTGCACGTCGTACGACGAGCCGCCGATGACGAGGGCGCGACCCGAGGGAATCGTGACGTCCACGCCGCCGTCGGCGCGCGTGAGCACGGCCACCGAGGTCAGCCCCGAGAGTTTTTCGAGCGCGATCTGCTGGCGGTCGCGCAGCGCCTCGACGTCGGCGCCGCCGCCGGTGGCGATGGCGTCGTTCAGTTCGGCGATCTGCGCAGTGAGCGAGTTCAGTTCGGCGGCGGCATCCCGCACGCCGTTGTCGGCGAGTCGGGCGCTGTCGGCCAATCGTCCGGCGACATCGGCGAACGACGCGGCCAGCTGCCGTCCCTGCAGCACCACGCCATCGCGCGCGACGGCCGAGGTCGGATCGACCGACAACGCCGACACCGCGTCGAAGAACGCCGCCAGGCGCCCGTCGAGCGATTGTCCGGGCGCGCCGATCGAGGTCTCGACCAGGGCGAGCGTGTCGACGATGGCGCCTTCGCGGGCTTCGTCGGGAATGGCGGTACGGGCGCGGGCATCGAGCACGGCGTCACGCATGGCGCGCGTGCCGAGCACTTCGACGCCGCCGGTGCCGTTGGTGACTTCGGCCAGATCGAGACGCCGGCGCGCATACCCGGGCGTATTCAGGTTGGCGATGTTCTGGCCCGCCGTGTCGAGCCCGGCGCGTTGCGCTTCGAGCGACCGGGCCGCCATCGACAGACTGGAGAAGAGTCCGGCCATCACACCCTCGCGTGGAGATCACGGCCGCGCGGGGCGCGCGGCTGGCCGGCGCCGTGCCGGCTGTAGGATCCGGCGCCGCCCAGCACGTCCAGGGTGACGCCGGTGAGATCCGCGGTGGCCGCGCCGATCGCCCGGCAGCGCGCCAGCGCCGTGCGGGCGCGGTGCAGTTCCTCGGCGGTGGCCGTGCGATCCGCCGCGGCGACCGCGCCGCCCGCGACCACCGACGCGACCGCCGCCTGCAGGGCCGGTTCGGCGGCGAGCACCGCCGAGGCGTCCCCGCGCCCGAGCGCCGCGGCCAGCACCTCGAGCACCTCGCGGAGCTCGCGCGCCTGGTCCAGCACCGCCGCGGGTCGGGTCGGCGTCACGGTCACTAGCTCCGATCGAACATGCTGTCGATGAGCTTGTCGGCCAGCCGGTCGGCATCACGCCCGAGCTCGCCGCGCTCGAGCAGCGCCCGCCCGCGCTCCACCGCGTCGGGCCGGATGTCGGAGGCCTCGTTGGCCTTCGCGGCGGCCGCGGCAGCCAGTTGTCCGGTGGTCGACACCCGGACCTGGTCGGCGGACCGGTCGGCCTCGGTGGCCTTCTCGGCCGCGGCGGCGCGTTCGTCGCGCACCGCGTCGGCCCGGTTGCCGGCAATCGTCTCGAGGTTGGCGCGGTTCTGTTCAATCTTCATCGTCGTGTCCCTCCCAGGCCGGGCCCCACGCCCGCTGGTCGTTCCCCCAACCAATCGGCAATGCCCGCGACTCCATTAGTACCGCGGCCGTCATTCGTCCGATGCGCCGACACTCGTGTCGGAAGCCCGGCCGTTCCAGACCGCCGCGAGCCGCCCTGCATCCACCGGCCGGCCGTATTCCCGTGCCTCGAAGTGCAGATGTGCGCCAGTCGCGCGTCCGCTGTTCCCTGACAATGCAATCGGCTGTCCAGCGGCCACGGGCTCGCCAGGAGAGACGCCGAGCGACGACAGGTGGGCGTACAGGGTCTCGCGGCCGTCGCCGTGGTCCACCACGACCGTGAGTCCGTAGCCCGACCGTTCCCCGGCCGATTTCACGACACCCCCGTCAAATGCGCGCACTTGCGTGCCGTACGCGGCAGCGAGATCGACGCCCTTGTGGAAGGTGGCCTTGCCCGTGAACGGATCGCTCCGCCAGCCAAAGGCCGACGACACCGGCGCCCCGTGGGCCACGACCGACGCCGGCCCGCCGCCCGTGGGGTGGGCGTGGCCGGCGTGGTCGTCGGCCGGCGCCTGGGTGGTGGGGACACCCGGGGCGCCGGAGGCCGGGGCGGCGATGGCCGTGGGGACCACCGCCGCCTCGACCGCGGCGTCGGTCTGCGCCTTGCGGAGCAGCGCCTTGGCCAGCGTCTCGCCAAGGCCGAGTCCGCCGGCGCGGCTGAGCGCCAGGCCGAACTCGCCCTGCATCGTGTCGGTCATCGTGGAGGCGCCGAGGCCGAAGCCTTCCTCGTCCTCCTCGTCGCCGGCGCGCACGTCGCGCAGCATCTCGCTGAGCAGCATGCCCTCGAACTGCTCGACGAGCGCGAGCACCTGCATCCGCTCGGCCTCAGCCGGCGTCGTCGGCGCCTGCACCGGCGCCTGCGCAATCGCGAGCGTTTCGAGTGTCGTCTTCATGGTGTCGTCCCGAGACCTCGTCCCTGGCCCCGAGCTCCCAGTCCCGAGCCCCGAGCCCCGAGCCCCTGCTCTTAGATGATCACGATCTCCGCATGCAGCGCCCCGGCGGCCTTGAGCGCCTGCATGATGGCGATGATGTCGCGCGGCGTGGCGCCGAGCGTGTTGAGGGCGCGCACGACGGCATCGAGAGTTGTCCCTTCCTCGAGCGACACGAGACGCGCCGTGCCCTCGCGGACGTCCACGTTCGTGTTCGGCACGACCACGGTGTCGCCGGTGCGGGCGAGCGCATTCGGCTGCGAGACCTCGAACTTGGTGCTGATGCGCACCGAGAGATTCCCGTGTGCGACGGCCGCCGCGGCGATGCGCACGTTGGCGCCGACGACGATGGTGCCCGAGCGCTCGTTGATGACGACGCGCGCCGGGGTGTCGGAGATGACGGTGAGCGCTTCGAGCCGCGCCATGAGATCCGGCAGCGAATCGCGGTACTGCGTCGGCACGGCCACGGCCACGGTGCCCGGATCGAGCACGCGGGCCTTGCCTTCGCCGAGGTCGGCGTTGATGGCGCCGGCCACGCGCACGGCGGTCGCGAAGTCGGGTTCGCGCAGCGACAGCGGCACCACGTCGGTGACCGCCATCACGACCCCGCTGCCCTGCTGCACGAGCGCGCCGTTCGGCACCCGGCCCACGGTGAGATGGTTGACGGCCACCGAGTTGCCGCCCGAGCCGCCGCCGAAGCCGCCGATCGAGAGCGGGCCCTGGGCGAGCGCGAACACCTGGCCGTTCGGTCCGCGCAGCGCGGTCGCGAGCAGCGTGCCGCCCTGGAGGCTGCGGGCGTCGCCAATCGACGAGGCCGTGACGTCGAGGCGCACGCCGGGCCGCGCGTACACCGGCAGGCTGGCGGTGACGAGCACGGCGGCGATGTTCTCGACCTTCACCTCGCCCGGCCGCACCGACAGGCCGAGCTGCTGGAGGATGTTGGCCAGCGACTGCGTGGAGAAGATGGTCTGGCGGCGGTCGCCGGTCTTGTTCAGGCCGACGATGAGGCCGTAGCCCATGAGCGGCAGCGCTTCGGGGCCCTGCATCGACACGACGTCCTTGAGACGCACGGTCGTGTCGGCGCGGAGCGTGGGCGCGGCCAGCGCGACGAGCAGCGCGGCGGCGACGGCGAAGCGGGCGACGGAAAGACTGGAAGCCATGGTCAGAACACCTTGTTGAGGATGCGCACGAGCCAGCCGGGCGTGAGACTGCCCTTGGTCAGGCCGCGCCCGAAGTAGCGGATGCTGAGTTGTCCGAGCACGCTCGACGGAATGACGTTGCCCGGGCCGATGTCGACGACACGGGCGACGCCCGTGAGCACGACGACCTGGCGGTCGCCGTTGATTTCGATCTCGCGCACACCTTCGACGAGCAGGTCGCCGTTCGGCAGCACCTCGGCCACGCGCGCACTGATGGTGGCCGACAGGGCGCTCGCCCGCGCCGTCGTGCCGCTGCCGCTGAAGTCGGTGTTGCTCTGGCTGCCCGCCAGGTCGCCCAGGCCGATGCCTGCCGGGATCTTGCTCTGCAGCCCGAAGAGGGTCGAGATGCCGACGCCGGTCGAGGTGGACTTGCCGAGGGCGGTGTCGGCCGTGCCGGTCGCGGCAATCGTCTCCTCGACACGCACGGTGAGGATGTCGTTCACCCGCCGGGCCCGCAGGTCGAGCGTGAGGCCCTGCATCCACGCGTTCGGATCGGCCGACGGCATCGACCGCGCCGTCTCGAGATACCGCGCGAGCGCCTTGTCCTGCGCGTCGGGCGGCGGCACCGGCGGCTCGGGCTTCTTCCCCTTTGCGGGCGTGGGGGCAGCCGCAGCGGACGCGGCCGGGCGGGCGCCCGCCTGCGCCAGCGCCACCACGGGCATCGTGACGACGACGGCGATCGTGGCGGCCGCCAGGCGGCGGCGGAGTCTGCGGTTATCGGTCATGACGAATCTCCACTTCGGCTCGCGCGGTCACGCGGGCCCGGAACGTTCTGCGGCTCTCCGGATGCATGACGCGCACCAGGTCGCCGATGCGGCCGGAATCGACGGCCACGAGCTGCGCGCGGACTTCCATGCCGCCGTCGCGCACGATGCCGGTCACGTCCGCGCCGGCGGTCACCGCCGGCGTCGGCGCGACGACACGCGTCGTGAGACACGCATCGGCGGCGAGATCCTGGACGGCGCGCGCTTCGCGCACCTCGTCTTCGACGGGCCACGGACGCAGCGCCCCGCGCGTCAGGCGATGCCGCACCCGCATGAGGTCGCCGTCGCCGAGCCGGGCGCCGCGCGGCACCGCGCGGGTCGTGTGCCAGTGGTCGACAACGACCTCGACCCTGACCGACACGTGCGCCACCGGTGCCAGCACCTGCGCGCCGCCGCGGTCGACCGGCGCCCTGAGCGCCACGCGCATCACCGCGCCCATCGCCGCGCCGGGTTCGAGCACGGCGTCGGTCACCGCCGCCACCGGCGGCACCGGCGCGCCGAGCGCCTGCACCTGCACGTCGGCATCGGCGCCCATGCGCGCCCGCACCGCCGCCACGACGGCCGCGTGGGTCGCCGGAGCAAGCGCGACGGGCGTCGCCGGAGCGGCCGCCGCGAGCGCGCCGAGGAGCAGGGTGAGGCGCATCATCGAACGATGTTGTTGACCTGGGCGAGCATCTCGTCAGCGGCCTTGATGACCTTCGAGCTGGCTTCATACGCGCGCTGCCCGAGAATCATGTTGACCATCTCCTCGACCACGCTCACGTTCGAATCTTCGAGATACCCCTGCTGCAGGCCACCGCGCTGTTCGGTGCCGGCCGGGCCGGTCTGCGGTTCGCCCGAGGCACTCGTCACCTGGAAGAGGTTGCCGCCCATCGGCGTCAGGCCCGACGGATTCTGGAAGGTCGCAAGCTCGATGACGCCGAGCTGCTGCGCGGCGCTCTGACCGGGAATCGTCGCCGAGACGACGCCGTCGCGGGTGATGGTGATCGAGGTGGCGTTCTCGGGAATCGAGATCTGCGGCTCGAGGGCGTAGCCGTCGGCGGTCACGACCAGGCCCTGGCCGTCGCGATGCAGCGCGCCGGCGCGCGTGAAGGCCGTCGTGCCGTCGGGCATGTTGATCTGGAAGAAGCCGTCGCCCTGGATGGCGATGTCGAGCGGGCTGCCGGTGGCCCGGAAGCTGCCGGTCGTGAAGTCGCGCGAGGTGGCGACGACACGCGTGCCGAGCCCCACTTCGAGGCCGGTCGGCGAATCGCCGGTCGTGGTGGCGGCGCCGGGCACCCTGGTGTGCTGGTAGAAGAGGTCCTCGAACTCGACGTGGCTCTTCTTGTAGCCGGCCGTGTTGACGTTGGCCAGGTTGTGCGCGACGTTGTCGATGCTGGTCTGCTGGGCGTTCATGCCGCTCGCGGCGGTATACAGGGCGCGAATCATAACGACTCCTCGGAACTGCTAGCGGCGGCCGAACGTGTCGATGGCGCGGCCATCGACGTCGTTCATCAGCACGGACACGGCCTTCTGCAGGGCCTGGAAACTGCGGTTGACGGCGGTGAGTTCGGCGACGCGATCGACGACCGAGACGTTCGACTGTTCGAGCGATCCGGTGCGGATGGTGGGCGTCGCAACCGGCGTCGGCGTCTCATCCGTCTTGAGCAGCGCGCCGCTCTCGCGGACGAGGGCGCCCGGATCGCCGAACTGCACGATGGCCAGCTTGCCGACGACGGCGCCGTTGCTCAGCACCGAGCCGTCGGAATCCACGCTGAGCGAGCCCTCACCCACCGTGATCGGACCGTCCACGCCGCGCACGACGGCGCCGTCGGCGGTGACGAGCTGTCCCTCGATGGTGCGGCTCAGGTGCCCGTTGCGGGTGTAGCGCGGTCCGGCCGGCGTATCGACGGCGAGGAACCCGGCGCCTTCGATGGCGACGTCCATGGCCCGGCCGGTCGGCTCGATGGCGCCGGCGCGGGCGTCGAGCCGCCGGGCGCCGAGCGACGAGTCGATCGCCGACTCGAGCGCGTCGTCGAAGACCGGCCGCGGCACGTTGCGGTGCCCGGTGCGTTCGGCCTTGTAGCCCGCGGTGCCGACGTTGGCCAGATCGGACGCCAGCCGATCCAGCTCGTCGAGCCGCGTGCGCATGCCGCTCAGCGCGACGTAGTGGCCGCCTGCCATGGTCCTGCTCCTTCCGGCCGGCCCTCGGGGGCCTGGTCCAGCAACAAATCGAAACCCGCGCCGGCTCCCTGGAGCCGCACCCACACGTAGTGGCCCCAGCGGGCGTCGCGCATCCGCGCGTCGCCGGTCGCCATGACCACCTGCGCCAGCCGGCGCGCCGCTTCCTGCGGATCGCGCTCGCGCGCGAAGCCCATCGAGACCGTTTCGGCCGGGACGCGGCCGCGCGACGTGGCGCCGTAGTGTTCGAGCAGCGCCAGCCACTCGTCGTCGCCGACCAGATACGGCTCCGGCATCCAGCCGGTCTGCTGGCGGAAGATCGTGAGCGCCGTGCGCGGCACCGGCGCCGGGAAGGCCACGCGGATGCGGCCCGACTCGGGCGGCCCGATCGGCACGATCCGCAGCGCCTGGATCGCATCGAGGTTCAGGCCTCCGGGAGCGTCGTGCACCCGCGCGACGTCCACGGTCGAGAGGTAGCTGACGCCGGCCTGTTCGGCCAGCGCGCGCAGGAGCGCCTGCGGATCGACGGCGCCCATCGAGCGGAGCTGCTCGCCGAGCCGCAGCCGGCTTTCGGTCTGCGCCTCGAGCGCCGCCGTCAGCTGTTCGGGATGCACCGCGCCCTGATGCCGCAGCAGCGCGCCCAGGCGGATGCCCGGCAGGCGCGGCCGCACGTCGCGGCTGGCCGGCACGAGGTGCAGGCGTTCGCGGACGACCGCCTCGACGCAGCCCTGCGAGCAGTGCCACTGCCCGTCGAGCGTGGCCCCGCGCGTGACGCCGAAGCGCCACCACCGCGACGGCCGCGTGCAGGTGTCAGACGCGCAGGGCGGCATGGCGGGCTCCCCGCGGACGGCGGGACTTCGAGAGCGAGTTCATCCAGCGTTCGAGATCGTCGAGCACGCCGGGCCCGGGCTCGGCGGTCTCTTCGGCTTCCCGCGCGGTCACCGGCTCGGCGGCCGTCTCGAGCCCGAGGTGCAGGCGCACCTCGCTCTCCGAGAGCGCCTCGGCGCTGGCGATGTCTTCGATCGCCTTGCCCTTGCGCACGGCGGCGGCAATCCGCCGCGTCGTGGCCCGGCGCGTCGACCCGGCGGCGAGCGGCTTGGCGCCGAGCCGTTCAAGTTCCGCCGCCACATTGACGAATCCTTCTTCAGTGGTATCCGTCAGCAGTTCGAGGGCCGCGGTGAGCTGGGCGACACGGACGGTCGCATCGGCGGTCACGCGCGTCGACCGCGCCAGCTTCCACAGCAGCACGATCTGCACGACGAACAGCACGGCCAGGCCGGCGGCCGCGGCCGCCATCGGGGTCAGCACAGAGGTCATAGCTCCATCGCTCTCAGTCGATCGGCGGGACTCACGAGGCTGGTGATCCGCACGCCGTAGTTGCCGGCCACCACCACGACTTCGCCTTCGGCGACGACCTGGCTGCCGATGAGCAGCTGCACCGGCGCATCCGGCGAGCGGCCCATGTCCACCATCGATCCGGGACCGAGCTGCGCCAGCGCCCGCAGCGACATCTCGGTGCGCGCGAAGCGCACGATGAGCGGCAGGTCGATGTCGAGGAGCGCCGCGAGATTGCCGGGATACTCCGCGCGGCCGCTGCCGGCGGATCCGGCGCCGGCTGAAGCCGCGGACGCGGCCGCCCCAGCCGGGGCCCCGCGCCCGGCCGCAACCGCGCCGGTCATCGCGAGTGTCGCCAGCGTCGTCGCGCCGTCGGTGAGGGCGAAGCCCTCGCCGTTTGCGGGCAACGTGCCGGGCGCGGTCGCGCCGGTCACGAGCGTGAGGCCCTCGAAGCCGTCCTTGAGGGCGGCCGCGGCCGCGGCCTGCGCCCACAGCTCCTTGAGCATGTCGGCGGCGACGCCCGGCTCGGGCGCCTCGTCCATGCCCATCATCGCCCGGGCGATGCCGGCGACACCGGTCTCATCCACCCACACGGTGAGCTGGCCTTCGGCCAGCCCCGAGGCGGCAATCGGCGTGCTCCAGCCGGCGCCGGAGGGCGCCGCGACCGGCGTGGTCGTGAGCACGTTGCCGACGACGGCTTCGACGGCGGCGCGGAACTCGCCGGCAAGCGCCAGCCGGAGGGCGTCGGTGGTCAGCTGAGCGGCCATGTCATGCCTCCGCCACGCCGGCGCCGTCGCAGCGGTGCGAGACGACGACACTCGCCCGCCCGCCGTGCGCGGCCGGCTGGCCACGGAACTTCAGGGTGCGGCCGACGCGCAGATCGAGCGGACGGCTCGTCGGCACGCCGAGCGACAGCACGTCCCCGGCCCGGAGCTCCACCATCTCGCGCGTCGTGCAGCGTGTTTCGAGCACGGCGCTGAGCGGCATCGGCACCCGCGCCAGGTTCTCGTTGAGCCACAGGCGTTCCTTGCCGGTGGGTTCGCGGCGGTGCCGATCGAGCGCCCCGGCGAAGTGCGAGTCGGTCTTCTCGACCACGCTCGCCGGCAGACACAGGTTCAGCATGCCCTGCGCTTCGCCGATGCGCATGTCGAACACCAGCATCACGACGGTGTCGTTCGGCGAGGCCACCTGCAGCATCTGCGGGCGCGTCTCGCGGCCGCGGATGCCGAAGCTCAGGTCCACCACCGGACGCCAGGTGTCGGTGAGCGAGTCGAGCAGGATCTTGACGACCGAGTCGATGACGTTCTGCTCGATGTCGGTGAGCGCGCGCTCGACCGCCGCGCCCTTGCCTTCGCCGCCGAGCATGCGCTCGACCATCGCGAAGGCCACGGCCGGGTTGATCTCGAGGCCGCCGAGGTCGTCGAAGGGCGCCATCGACACGGCGTAGAACGCCGTCGGGTCCGACAGCGACATCAGGAACTCGGAATACGCGAACTGCTCGACCGAGACGAGTGACAGGTCGGTCATCGAGCGCAGGTAGGCGGCGAGCGACTGCGACACGTTGCGCGCGAAGCGCTCGTGCAGGAAGTGCAGCGCGTGAATCTGCTCCTTCGAGATGCGGTCGGGACGCCGGAAGTTGTAGCGGATGAAGTTCGCCGCCGGCGACTGGTCGTCGGTCCGGTCGGCGCGATCGACGGCGATCGGCGCCGAGAGCAGCGCGTCGATCTCGTCCTGTGAAAGGATTTTGCTCACGGGGCTACGCCGCGTCCTTTCGTGTCATCCGGGTGGCGAGCACCGAGCGGAGCCGGGCAATCGCCTGGCTGCGCAGCTGCGACACGCGCGATTCGCCGACGCCGATGACCTGGCCGATTTCCGCCAGCGTCAGCTCTTCCTCGTAGTAGAGGGCCAGGATCTGCCGTTCGCGCTCGGGCAGCTCGGTGATGGCGCCGGCCAGCAGCCGCCGCATCTCCTCGCGCTCGAGCCGCGCATGCGGCCCCTCGCCGGGTTCGATCTCGACGTCGAGCGCGGTGCGGCCGTCTTCGGTGGTCGCGCTCTGCCGGATCGAGGCCAGCTCGGCGACCTTCAGGCGATCGAGCATCTTCTCGTAGTCGCTCTCGGAGACGTCGAGCGCGCGGGCGATGTCGGCCGCCTCGGGTTCGCGGCCGAGTTCGAAGCGCAGGTTGGCAATCGCCGCATCGACGTCGCGCCGCAGCTTGCGCACCGCGCGCGGCGCCCAGTCGAGGCCGCGCAGCGAGTCGAGCATCGCGCCGTGGATGCGGCGGCGGGCGAAGGCGCTGAAGGGCACGCCGAGCGACGGCCGGAACCGGCCGGCCGCGTCGATGAGCCCCAGCACGCCGACGCTCACGAGCTCGGAGACCTCGACCTGCGGCGGCAGCCGGTTGGCGAGCCGGCTCGCCATGGCCTTCACGAGGCCGACGTGTTCCATCACCAGCTGGTCGCGGACCGCGGTGTCCTGGTCGGTAGTCGCGCTCATTACACGCATTGCCGTGGCTCCCTGTCGTTGTCCATCCGCCCGGCCATCACGCCAGGCCCATCGCCGTCGGCACGCCGAGCTCGTCGCCGAGCAGCACGGCGGCAAGGACCTCCGGGGTGGCGCGCTCGAGGTCTTCCGGCACGCGCTGTCCCGTGGTCACGTAGGAAATCTGCAGGCCGCTCGCGAGCAGCCAGGTGAGGAGCGCCGCCGGCGACTCCGCTTCGTCGAGCCGCGACACGACCACGCGGTCGGGCTGCGTGTCGGCGAACCGTTCCACGATGCGCCGTGCCGACGACACCGAGGTGTCGGCCGGAATCACGAGGTGGGTGCGCACGCCCTCGCGGCGGCCGAGCATGCGGCGCAGGTCGCGCACGTCGTCGTCCTTGGGCGAGCGGCCGGCGGTGTCGACGAGGAGCGTCTGCCGCGAGGCGGCAATCGCCTGGTCCATGTCGTCGATGGTGCGGGCGGTGCGGAACGGCGCGCCGATGATGGCGGCGTAGGTCCGCAGCTGCTCGACCGCGCCGGCGCGGAACGCGTCGGCCGCGACCACGCCCAGGGCACGCTTGCGGCGCACCTTCTCCTGGGCCGCGATCTTGGCGATGGTGGTCGTCTTCCCCACCCCCGGCGGCCCGACGAAGACCTCGACGCGGGCAAACGCCTCGGCGCCGGCGGCGTGCGGCGTCAGATACGTCGCCAGGTGCTGGCGGACGCCGTCGGCCGTGAGGTTGCGCTGCTGCTTCGCCGGCACACCGGCCGCCACCGAGTCGGCGAGTGCCGGGTCGATGCCGGCGGCGGCGAGGCGGGCCGCGAGACTGCTCGCCGACGCCGGGGTGTCGGCCTGCCGACGCTCGGGAACGGCCGGCCGGCGCTCGGTGTCGGCCTCCCAGCCTTCCGGGGCCTGGGCGGTGACGCGCACCTCGCGCATCCCGACCCAGCCGCGCCAGCCGCGGGCGCTGACGAGCCCGCTCTCCAGCACGACCGCACTCGGGCCGAATTCCTCGCGAATCGCCTGAAAGGCGTCGCGAACCGTGGGTTGGCGGAACTCTTTGACCTGCAGCATGTCAATCCAGCGTCGCGATCGAGGCCACGTGCACTTGCGGCGGCACTTCGTTGTGCGACAGCACACCCAGATGCGGCAGCACCCTGGCGAAAAGCCGCCAGATGTGTGGACGCAACGTCGGTGTGCACAAGAGCACAGGTTGTGCCACCGCCCCGGCGAAGATCTCGCCGATGCGCGAGGCCAGGCGCTGCGCCTGCGTCGGGTCGATGGCGAGCACCGCGCCGTGTTCGGTCTTGACGATCGAGGCCACCAGGCGCTCCTCGAGCGCGGGTGAGAGCGAGATGGCCGGCAGTTCGTCGCGTTCGGTCTGGTAGGGCCGGCAGATCGAGCGCCCGATGGCCGCCCGCACCGCCTCGGCCACGCCGTCCGTGTCTTTGGCGCCGGGTGCCGCGTCGGCCACCGCTTCGAGAATCGTCGTGAGGTCGCGGATCGACACGCGCTCGCGCAGCAGCTGGCGCAGCACGCGCTGGATGTCGCCAATCGAGGCAATCTTGGGCACCAGCTCCTCGATGAGCTTGGGCGAGTTCTGCGCCACCCGGTCCACGAGTTCCTTGGTGTGCTGCCGGGTCAGCAGCTCCGGCAGGAACACGCGGATGGTCTCGGAGAGGTGCGTCGAGAGCGCCGTCGTCGGATCGACCACCGTGTAGCCGGCCGCCGAGGCGCGGTCGCGCTGCTCGATGCCGATCCAGAGGGCCGGCAGGCCGAACGCCGGTTCACGCGTCTGCACACCCTCGAGGCCGCCGCCGGCCGTGCCCGGGTTGATGGCGAGCAGCCGGTCGGCGTAGAGCTCGCCGCGCGCCACTTCGACGCCCTTCACGAGAATCGTGTAGTGCCGCGGCCCGAGCTGGAGGTTGTCGGCCACGTGCACGGCCGGCACGACCACGCCTGTTTCGGTCGCGATCTGGCGCCGCACCGAGCGGATGCGCGCGAGCAGCGTGCCGCCCTGGGCTTCGTCGACGAGCGAGACGAGCGCGTAGCCCACCTCCACGCCGAGCGGGTCGATGTTGACGCCGCCGTCAAGGGCATCGGGCGCCGCGGCCGGCGTGGCGGCCGCCGGCGCGGCCGGCTTCGCCGCCGCGTTCTTCGTGGCGTAGGCGGCGCCGCCGAGCACGAGCGCCACGGTGATGAAGGCGAACTTCGGCAGGCCGGGAATGAGCGCCAGCGCGACCAGGGCGGCGGCCGCGGCGGCGAGCGGACGCCAGCGCGCCAGCAACTGGTCGGCGACGTCGTCGCCGAGGTGCGATTCCGATGCGGCGCGGGTGGTGATGAGACCGCCCGACATCGACACGAGCAGCGCCGGGATGGCGGTGACGAGGCCTTCGCCGATGGTCAGGATGGTGTAGGTCTGGGCCGCCGTCGCGAGATCGACGCCGTGCTGCAGCACGCCGATGACGAGACCGGCCGCGATGTTCACGCCGGTGATGAGGATGGCGGCGAGCGCGTCGCGCTGCGTGAAGCGGATGGCGCCGTCCATCGAGCCGTAGAAGTCGGCTTCGCGCCGCACCCGGTCGCGCCGCACGCGCGCTTCCGCCTCGTCGATGGCGCCGGCGTTCAGGTCGGCGTCGATGGCCATCTGGCGGCCGGGCATCGCGTCCAGGGTGAAACGCGCCGTCACTTCCGAGATGCGCACCGCGCCGTGGTTGATGACGATGAACTGAATCGCGATGAGCACGAGGAACACCACGATGCCCACGACGAAGTTGCCGCCGACGACGAACTGGCCGAACGCCATGATGACGTGGCCGGCCGCCTCCACCCCTTCGTGGCCCCGCATCAGGATGAGGCGCGTGGCGGCGACGTTCAGCGCCAGGCGCAGCAGGGTGAGCAGCAGGAGCAGCGACGGGAAGACCGAGAACTCGACCGGGTTCTTGACGTAGACCACGGTCAGAAGCAGCACGACCGACAGGCCGATGTCGATCGACAGCAGCAGGTCGAGCAGCAGCGGCGGCATCGGCACCACCATCAGCATGACGACCGCCAGGAGCGCGATCGGCACGAGCAGGTGGGAGGGATTCCTCGGGGAACTGGTGGTGGCCATGCGGATCTCAGAGCATCAGCTGACGGATGCGGACGAGGTAGGCGAGCAATTCGGCGACCGCGCCGAAGAGATCGCCCGGGATGACGTCGCCCACGTCGGCACCCTTGAAGAGGGCCTGCGCGAGCGGTTTGTTCTCGATGATGGGCACGCCGTGTTCGCGGGCGATTTCCCTGATGCGCGCGGCCAGCAGGTCCTGCCCCTTGGCCACGACCCGCGGCGCGCTCATCGCGCCGCGCTTGTATTCGAGGGCGACGGCGAAGTGGGTGGGGTTGGTGACGACGACCGTGGCGGTCTTCACCGCGGCCAGCATCCGCCGGCGCGTCATGTCGCGCTGGATGCGGCGCACGCGCGCTTTGACCTCGGGGTTGCCTTCGCTGCCCTTCGATTCGTCGCGCAGCTCCTGCTTGGTCATCTTGAGCGACTGGTAGTGCTTCCACCACTGCCAGCCCACGTCGGCGCCGGCCAGCAGCAGCAGCGACAGCCCGCCCTGCATGAGCAGCCGCCAGATCCACGCCCAGCCTTCGGCGGCGGCCATCGACGGCGACATCCAGGCGAGGCGCGGCGTCTCGGCCATCGCCCGCGCGCTCAGCGAATACAGCAGCGCCGAGACGATGCTGACGGCGATGCTCGCCTTGAGCACGGTGATGCCGGCCTGCGACGGCGCGAACCGCGAGAAGCCGTTGGCCGGACTGAGACGGGTGAAGTCGGGCGTCAGCCGCTCCGGAGCGAAGACCCAGCCCGACTGCACCAGGTTCCCGGCGAGCGCGGTGAAGGCCGCCACGGCCATGAGCGGCGCCACGATGAGACCGAGCACCAGGGCGTCGCTCGTGACGATCGTACCGACCGATTCGGCCGTGATGGTGAGATGGGCGCGGTCACCGAGCCCGCGCAGCCCCTCGGCGAGATGCTGCTGCAGGCGGACCACGCCGGCGCCGCCGGTGCGCGCGAGCACGGTCGACACGGCCAGCAGCGACAGCGCCGCCACGAGGTCGGCGCTGCGTGGGACGTTGCCCTTCTCGCGGGCGTCCTTCAGCCGTTTCGCTGAAGGTTTTTCGGATTTCTCTCCGCTCTGATCGTCGGCCACGGCAGACTCAGCGGAAGGCGCCGGCGGCGCGCAGGGCCAGTTCGCCGACGCCCGACGCGGCGGCGCGCACGACCGATGGCACGAGCGGCACCATCGCCGCCATCGCGAGCAGACCCACGGCGACGCGGATGGGCGGCGCCACGGCCAGAAGGTTGAGCGACGGCGCGACGCGCGCCATGATCGCGGTGCCCACTTCGACGAGCAGCATCACGACCACGATGGGCGCGGCGAGCCGGGCGCCGAGCACGAAGACGATGCCGAGGAGCTGCACGACCATGCCGGCCAGTGACGGCCCGATGCTGCCCTCACCGATCGGAATGGCGGTGTAAGAGGCCGCCAGCGCCCGCAGCAGCGCGTGGTGGCCGTTCATCAGCAGGAAGGTCACGAGCGCGACGTTGCCGTAGAGGTTGGCGACGAGGTTGCTGCGCACGCCGCCCTGCGGATCGACGACCGATCCGTACGACAGCATCAGCTGGCTGCCCGTGAGATGGCCGCCCAGCTCGGCGCCGGCCAGCACGGCCCGCAGCGCCAGCGCCATCACGACACCGATCGCCATCTCGCGGGCCACGACCAGGGTCAGGCTCGACGTCGAGGCGTAGGTCGCCGGCGGCACCGCCGGCAGCAGCAGGACGGCGATCACGATGGCCAGGCCGATCCGCACCGGCGGCGGGGCAAACGCGCCGCCGAAGGCGGGCGCCGCCGCGATGAGGGCGCCCGGGCGCGCCACCAGGATGCCGAGCTGGTCGATGACGGCGAACTCGTTCACCGGACGAGCTCCGGCAGGCGCTGGATGAGGCCGGCGGAGAACGCCGAGACGACGCGCAGCATCCACGGGAACGTGACCGCGAACGCGACGAAGATGGCAGCGGCGCGCGGGATGAAGGCGAGCACGTTGTCCTGAATGGACGTGACGGTCTGGAACACGCTCACGAGCACGCCGGCCACGAGGCCGGCGGCGAGCATCGGCGCGGTGACGATGACCGCGGTTTCGATGGCCTGGCGGACGATGCCGACGACGAGGGCTTCAGACATGGCGGGCTCGGGACTCGGGGTTACAGGAAACTCTTGACCAGCGATCCGACCAGCAGATGCCAGCCGTCGATGAGCACGAAGAGGAGGATCTTGAACGGCAGCGAGATCATCGCCGGCGGCAGCTGCAGCATGCCCATCGAGAGC
>CADEFD010000002.1:61075-78817 GCA_902826515.1 uncultured Acidobacteriota bacterium | reverse complement strand
CCACGTGGATGCCGTGCGGCGTGACCATCACGCCCTTGCCGATGTTGGCGAGCACGGCGCCGGTCTTCCGGTCGAACTTGAAGACGGGATCGACCGGGGTGTTCTCGCAGTCCACCGGGCCGCCGCCGGCCGTGCCGGCGCCGCAGCGTTCGTAGGCCCACACGTGGCCGTCCTTCGGGTCGATGTCGATGCCGGCCGACGTGCCCCACTTCCGGCCCTCGGGCA
Organism: uncultured Acidobacteriota bacterium; assembly: GCA_902826515.1. Taxonomy (GTDB): domain Bacteria; phylum Acidobacteriota; class Vicinamibacteria; order Vicinamibacterales; family UBA2999; genus CADEFD01. The sequence continues at coordinate 78,592 of CADEFD010000002.1, read as the reverse complement.
ACGTGCCCCAGTTCTTCGTGACGACCGGCGCCGGGTTCGGCAGCCCTTCGCCCGAGATGATGTTGCCGGTGGTGGTCGCTGCCGGTGGGGCAGCGGCTGGCGCCGTCGGCGCGGGACTGCTGCAGGCGGCCAGGAGGGCCGTAGTGCAGACAGTGAAGGCGGACGACAGGATGCGGGATGGCGACATGGCTGCTCCTCAGTGTGTGGAGACGAGGCGGGACTCGGGTCCCGGGGCTCGGGGCTCGACGGAATACTACTGCTTCGGCGGCGTCACCGAGGCGGCGGGGCGTGTGCCCTTGAGAATCCACCGCTGCATGCGCCGGCCGTTGCCGGCTTCGCCCGTATACATGCGGTTCTTCGAGTCGATCGCGATCATGTGCGCGCGGATGAACTCGCCGGCCTGACGGCCGGGCTTGCCGAAGCGGTCGAGGATCGCCAGATCCTTCCGGCGCAGCATCCACACACGCTGGTTCGTGCCATCCATGAGGTAGAGGATGCTCTGCTCCGGATCGCGCGAGAACTGCAGGCTGAAACCGCTGCCCGAGCCGCCGGTTTCCGGCCGCACGAACTTCTCCATCAGGAACTCGCCGTTCTGGCGGAAGACCTGGATGCGGTTGCCGCGGCGGTCAGACACGTAGATGAGGCCGTCCTTCGAGCCCACGAGTCCGTGCAGGGTGGAGTACTGCTGCGGCGGTTCGTTCACCCGCACCGGATACTGATACTTCTCCGTGTCGTTCGGCACCTTGCCGTAGGCGCCCCAGTGGCGCTTGTACTTGCCGGTGGCGGCGTCGTACACCACCACGCGCTTGTTGATGTAGCCGTCGGCGATGAAGAGCTCGTTGGTCTTGGGCTCCACGTAGAAGTTCGCCGGGCCGCCCAGGTGGTCTGGATCGTTACTGCCTTTGTTCACGCCTGGTGTGCCGATGGTCAGCACGTGTGTGCCATCCCGCGTGAACTTCATCACGTGCATGCCGTTGCTCGTGCCGGTCCACACGAAGTTGTTGTGGTCGATGTAGATGCCGTGTTCCTGGTCGTACCAGGTGTAGCCCTCGCCCGGGCCGCCCCAGGTGCGCAGCACCTTGCCCTCGGCGTCGAGTTCGAGCACCGGCGGCGCGGGGAAGCAGCAGTCGGCGATCGGCGGCTTCACGGCGGCGCCGATTTCCTGCGGCGTGAGGCTCGACGGCATGTGGATCACCCACAGATGATCCTGGTCGTCCACGAACAGGCCGCGGATGTCGCCGAGGATCCAGTCGTTCGGCAGGGTCGGCGGCCAGGTGGGATCGATCTCGTAGACGGGCAGCCGGTCGGCGGTGGGGGAGCCCGGCGCCGCGGCGGCATTGGCGCTCTGCGCATGCGCGGCGAGCGGGACGAGCAGGCAGGCGGCGATCGCCGCACTCGCGAATGCAGGGGTCATGGCCGGGGATTATGTCCCAACCCGCCAGGGGCGGGGTTGTAGACTTCGAAGGCGATGCAATACGCCACTGCCGAACGCCGCGAGCACCTGAAACACGGCCTGACGCACGATCCGTTCAAGGCGCTCGTCGCGCCGCGGCCGATCGGCTGGATCACCACCATCGGTCCGGACGGCGTCGTGAACCTCGCCCCCTACAGCTTCTTCAACGCCGTTTCGGACGTGCCGCCGATGGTGATGTTCGCCTCGTCGGGCCGCAAGGACAGCCTGCGCAACATCGAAACGACCGGCGAGTTCACGTGTTCGGTTGCCAGCCAGGATCTGGTGGACGCGATGAACCTGAGTTCGGCCGCCGTCACCCACGACGTCAGCGAATACGGGCTCGCCGGCCTCGCCACGGCGCCCTCGCTCGTCGTGGCGCCTCCGCGTGTGGCGGCCAGTCCGGCCGCGCTCGAGTGCCGGCTCTGGAACACGACGGAACTGCCGGGCGTCGACGGCAAGCCCGGCCCCACGGTGGTGTTCGGTCACGTCGTCGCCATCTTCGTGGATGAACGGGTCGTGAAGGACGGCCTCGTGGACACGGCCGCGATGCGTCCGCTCGCCCGCATGGGCTACATGGACTACGCCGTCGTCACGCCCGAGACCACCTTCACGCTGAATCGTCCGCGCGTCTCCGACGACCGCCGCACGGCCACGGTCACGCCTGGACCGTGGGACGGCGTCTACCGCTAGTCGTTCGTGATGTCTCCTTCCGTCGATCGCCGCGCGGTGCCAGTCAACCTGAGACCACTGCGCATCCTCGGTACCGGTGTCGCCGTGTCGGGCGAGGCGGTCACGAGCGACGCGATCGATGCGCGGCTGGGCCTTCCGCCCGGCACCGTGGAAGCGCGCACCGGCGTGCGTCGGCGTTTCGTGGAGCGGCGTCCCGCGGCCGTGCCCGGCGCCGAAGCGGCGCGGGCGGCCCTGCACTCCGCCGGCCTGACGCTCGATGACATCGACTGCCTCGTGGCAGCAAGCGGCACCCCCGATCAGGCGATGCCGTCGAATGCGGCGCTGCTGCACCACGAGCTCGGGCTCTCGGCGCGCGGGATCCCGGCATTCGACATCGGCGCCAGTTGCCTCGGCTTCCTGATGGCGCTCGATGTGGTGTCGAGCCTGCTCGTGTCGGGCCGGTATCGCCGTGTGCTCATCGTGGCCTCGGACATCGCTTCGTGTGGCCTCGACTGGTCGAAACTCGAGTCGAGCGGCATCTTCGGCGACGGCGCGGCAGCGGCCGTGGTGGACGCGGGTGAGCCGCCTCCGGCAGCCGGCGGCCCCGGCATCCTCGCCGCCTCGTTCCTCACGCTGTCGGAGGGGGTCCACGCGTGCGAGATCCCGGGCGGCGGGTCGCGGCATCACCCGAGTCGCACCGACCAGCCGTTCGCGCCGCTGGCGACCTTCCACATGGATGGCCCGCTGATCTTCCGCCTCGCCGGCGAGCGTCTCACGGAGTTCGTGGAGGGCCTGCTTGCGCAGGCGGGCGTGACCCTCGGGGCGATCGACCTCGTGGTGCCGCATCAGGCGAGCGGCCACGCGCTGGCGTTCATGCGGCGCCGCCTGCATCTCGGCGCCGAGCAGGTCGTGGACATCTTCGCCGAGCGCGGCAATCAGGTGGCGGCGTCGCTGCCGACCGCGCTGCACGAAGCCATCACGAGCGGACGCCTGCGCCGCGGCGACACGGCCCTCCTCATCGGCACCGGCGCCGGTGTGCAGATGGGCGGCGTCGTGCTGCGCTACTGAGCCGCATCATGACACCCGTGACACGCGTGGCCCTGCATCTGCTGAAGGTGGGCCGGTGCCGGCATCCCGAGTGGGTCACGATCCGCGGCGGCGGTCTTCGCGCGATCGACTTCCCGGCGCTGGCGGCGCTCATCATCCATCCCACGCAGGGGCCGATCCTCTACGACACCGGTTACGCCGATCGTTTCCACGACGTGACGCAGCCGTTCCCCGAACGGTTCTATCGCTGGATGACGCCGCCGCAGCTGCCGCCGCACGAGCGCCTGCTGTCGCAGCTGGCGGCACATGGCATCCAGGCCGGCGACATCTCGCGGGTGCTCGTGTCGCACCTGCATGCGGACCACGTGGCCGGTCTGCGCGATCTGCCGCGGGCGCGGTTCTCGGCGCTCGAGGCGGACGTGGCCGTGGCGCGCGGCTCGAGTGCCGTGGGGATGCTGCTGCGCGGTGTCATCCCGGCGCTGCTGCCGCCGGACTTCGCCGCGCGGCTCGATCCGGTGGATGCGCGTCCGGTGCGCGAGCTGGGCGCGGCGTGGACGCCGTTCGCGCGCGCCTTCGATCTGCTCGGCGATGGCAGTCTGCTCGGCGTGCCACTGCCTGGGCATGCGCCGGCGCAGCTCGGCGTGCTGCTCCGCACGACCGACGACGAAGAAGTGCTGCTCGCGGCCGATGCGTGCTGGTCGGCCCGCGCGGTGCGCGAGCAGCGGCGGCCGTCGCGCCTGGCCGGGTTCATCTTCGACGACTGGACGCGCTACTGCGCCACGCTCGCCGGGCTTGGAGCCATCTCGGCGCGTCAGCCCGGACTGACGATCATCCCGTCGCACTGCGCCACGACCATCGAGGCCTGGCAGGCGCGGAGGCGCGCGTGAGCGCGGGCACTCTCGGCGCGGTCGCGGCCTTTGCGGGTGCGCGCTGGGGGCGCCGTCCGAACGATCGCGCGGCGCTCGAGGCGCTGCAGCAGAAGCGGCTCGCGCGGTTCCTCGCGGACGTGCTGCCGCGGGCGCCGTTCTATCGCGATCGGCCGTGCACGCTCGCCGAGCTGCCCATCGTGGACAAGGCCACGACGCTTGCGCGCTTTGCCGAGTTCAACACGGTGGGCGTCACGCTCGACCGCGCGCTCGAGGTGGCGCTGGCCGCCGAGCGCAGCCGCGATTTCGCGCCGACACTGCCGGGCGGCGTCACGGTGGGCCTCTCGAGCGGCACCTCGGGCACCCGCGGCGTGTTCCTCGTGAGCGACGCCGAACGTGCGCGCTGGGCCGGCGTGATGCTGGCGCGCCTCCTGACCACCGCCTCGCTGCGGCGCATCGCCGGGTGGGGGCCGCCCTTGCGGATCGCGTTCTTCCTGCGCGCCAACAGCAACCTCTACGCCACGCTTGGCAGCCGCCGCATCGCGTTCGCGTTCCACGATCTGCTGGATCCGCTTTCCGCGCACCTCGCCCGCCTGAACGCCTGCCCGCCCGATGTGGTCGCCGCCCCGCCGACGGTGCTGCGTCTGCTCGCGGATGCGGCCTCCACTGGCGCGCTCACGATTGCTCCGCGGCAGGTCGTGTCGGTGGCGGAAGTGCTCGAAGCCGATGACGCCGCAGCGGTTGCCGCGGCCTGGGATGTGCCCGTGCAGCAGGTGTATCAGGCTACGGAGGGATTCCTCGGTGCGACCTGTGCGCACGGCCGCATCCACTTGAACGAAGACCTGCTGCACATCGAGCCCGAGTGGATCGCCGACGGCGCCACGACACCCACGCGGTTCCATCCGATCGTCACCGACTTCACGCGCACCACGCAGGTCGTCGCCCGCTACCGTCTCGACGACGTGCTGCGCGTGGCCGACGCCGACTGCCCGTGCGGCGCTCCCACGCGGTCGCTCGCGTCCATCGAAGGCCGCGCCGACGACGTCTTGTGGCGTCCGGGCCCCGATGGCCGGCCACTCGCGATCTTCCCCGATGTGGTGCGGCGCGCCATGGCGCTCGTCGGCGGCCTCCGCGACTATCGTCTTGAGCAGCACGGTGGCGAGTGGCGCGTGCGCGTGCAGCCGCTCGAGGCCGACCTCGCCGTCTCGGTGCGGCGCGAACTCACGGCGATGACGGCGCGGCTGGGCGCCGTGCCGCCGCTCGTGCAGGTGGGCGCGTGGGAAGACACGCCGCTCACCGGGAAGCGGCGGAGGATCCGATGCCTGGCGCGCTGACCCGCATCCTCGTCACCGGGGCGTCCGGATTCGTCGGCGGACGTGTGGTGCAGCGCGCCCGCGAGCGCGGTGACATCGCGACGCACGGCGTGGGGCGGCGCGTGCTGGCGGATCCCGCTTACACCTCGCACGATCTGTCGCAGCCGCTCACACGGCTCGGCGATGCGGACTTTCGTCCGGACGTCGTGATTCACGCCGCCGCGCGGGCGACGCCCTGGGGTCGAGACGAGGACTATCAGCGCGACAACGTACAGGCCACGGAGCGGGTGCTCGACTACTGCCACGCGCATGGCCAGCCACGGCTCATCTACGTATCGTCGAGTTCGGTCTTCTACCGCGAGGGTCCGCAGCTCGGCATCACCGAGGCCACGCCGATTGGTCCGGACTTCGTGAACCGCTATGCGGCCACCAAGGCCGCCGGCGAAATGCTGGTGCGGCAGTACACCGGTTCGTGGGCGATCGCGCGTCCGCGGGCGGTGTTCGGCCCGGGCGACACGGTGCTCTTCCCGCGCATCCTCGAAGCGGCGCGACGCGGGCGCCTGCCGCTCTTCGACACCGGGCGCGACGGGCCGGCGATGGGCGACCTCATCTACGTGGACACCCTCGCAGACTACCTGCTGACGCTGGCGCTCCGGCCCGACCTGACCGGCGACTACAACCTCACGAACGCCGAAGCCGTGCCTATCCAGGCGTTTCTGCTCGACGTGTTCGCGCGGCTGGGGCTGCCGGCGCCGCGCCGCACCGTGTCGGTGCGCTGGGCGATGGCGGCCGCCGGCGCAACCGAGATGTTCTGGACGCTGCTGCGCCGCGAGGGCGAGCCGCCCATCACGCGCTTCGGCGTGGGCGTGTTCGCGTGGTCGAAGACGTTCGATGCGAGCCGGATGCTCGCCGATCTCGGCCCGCCGTCGGTGTCGATTGCCGCCGGGGTGGAGGCGTTCGTCCGCTGGCAGCAGACGCAGTGGCAGGCCGGACGGTGACCCTGACGTGGTCGCTGGCCGCGGCCTACATCGCGCTCACCGGCGGCAAGGCGTGGCTCGCGGCGCGTGTGGCGCGGCGCGAACCCGTGCGCGCGCCTTCGACCGGTGCCGGTGTGGCCGTGGCGCAGGCGATTCTCTCGGGCGATCCGCGGCTCACGGACGTCCTCGCAGACAACGTGCGTGTGCTGCCAGCCGCACATTTCCTCTGGCTCGTGGACACCGACGATCCGGCGGGCGAAGGCACGTGCCGCACCGTGGCCGCGACGGCGCCCGGCACACGGATCGACATCGTCGTCCTGCCGCCCGCGCCGGCCGGCACGAATCCGAAGCTCTGGAAGCTCGAGGCAGCACGGGCTGCCACCGACGCGCCCGCGTTCCTCGTGCTCGACGACGATACGCGGATGCCGGCGGCGACGCTGGCCGCACTCACCGCCGCGCTCGAGCGGCACGATCTCGCCACGAGCCTGCCCGTGTATCGCGCCGGCGCCGGCTGGCCATCGCGGCTGCTCGCGCAGTTCGTGGCCAACAACGCCGCCACGACCTATCTGCCGCTCGTGCCGTGGCTGGCGCCCATCACCATCAACGGCATGGCCTACCTGCTGCGGCGCTCGCGTCTCGAGGCCATGGGCGGCTTCGCGCCGCTCTTCCCGCATCTCACCGATGATCTGGCCGTGGCCGCGCGGGTGCGCGCCGGCGGCGGCACGATCTTCCAGAGTGCGCGCACGCACGAGGTCGAGACGTCGGTGCGCGACGGTCGCCACTATCGACAGCTGATGCACCGCTGGTTCCTCTTCGCGCTCCTGCTCCTGCGCGCCCAGCCGTTCGGCTACCGGCTGCTCATCACCGCGCTGCACGGCTTGCCGCCGCTGCTGCTCTGGGCCGTGTTGCTCTCGGCCGCGTGGCGGCCGGAGGCCTCCGCCCTCGCCGCCGCGGGCATCACGCTTGCCGCGCGGGTCGTCACGATTGCGAGCGTGCGTCGCGCCATCGGCACGCCGGGACGGCACCTGCTGCTGCTGTCACTCGTAAGCGAACTGCTGCAGCCGCTGCATCTGCTGCATGCGGCAGTGTGGCGGCGGATCGTCTGGCGCACACGCCGCTACCGCGTGCACGACGACCGCCACTTCGAGGCCGTGTGATGGCCGCACCAGTGACGACCGGCCGTCCGCGCCTCGATCTGCTCGCGCCGCCGATGGCCGGTCACCTGCACCCGATGCTGGGCCTGGGCCAGGCGCTCGCGCGGGATTTCGACGTGCGCGTGCTCAGTTCCGAAGGCGCGCAGCGCGAGATCGCTGCCGCCGGACTCATGGGATGTGTGCTGCTGCCCGGACGCGACGCCGAAGTGCGCGCGATCGTCGAGCCGGCGCATGCGGTGGGCCGCCATCCGCTGCGGCTGCACCGGCAACTGCGCGCCAACCTCGCGCTGCTCGGCGGGCTGCAGGACGACCTGCGCCGCGTCTGGCGCGACGACGGCCCGCCGGCGCTGGCGCTCGCGGACTTCACGCTGCCCGTCGTGGGCGCGGTGGCGCGCGAGTTCGCGGTGCCGTGGTGGACGACACATCCCTCGCCCTGTGTGATCGAGACGCCGGATGGTCCGCCGGCGTATCTCGGCGGGTGGTCGCCCGGCAGGGGTATCGCGTTGCGCCTGCGTGATGCGCTCGGGCGCGCCACCGTGCGCGCGGCCAAACGTGCGGCGCACCGTCTGCACCGTCCGACGATGCGGGCGCTGGGCCTCGACGCGATGTACCGGCCCGATGGCAGCGAGGCCGTCTACTCGCCGGAACGCATCTTCGCGCTTGGACTCGAGGGGCTCGAGTTCCCGCGGCAGTGGCCGGCCGCGGTCGAGTTCGTGGGGCCGGTGCGCTACACGCCGCCTGGCCTCGCGCCGCCTCCGCCCTTCGTGGCCGGACGCCGCCACGTGCTCGTGACGATCGGCACGCACCTGCCGTGGATGAAGGACACGATGGCGGCCGCCGCGGAGGCGATGGCGCGGGCGCTGCCCGGCGTGGAGGTCCACTTCAGCGACGGGCGCGTGGACCGCGTGGCATCGGCGCTCTCGGGGGCCGCGGGGCGCGACGGCTCGGCCGAACGAACGCCGAACTTCCATCGCCTGCCGTATGTGTCGTACGCCCGCGACCTTTCGCACTACGCGCTCGTCGTGCACCACGGCGGCGCCGGTGTGATGTATCACACGCTCGCCGCCGGCCTGCCGGCGCTCGTGCTGCCGCTCGACTACGACCAGTTCGATCACGCGGCCCGGCTCGAGGCCGCGGGTGTGGCGCGCTGGCTGCGGCGGCCGTCGATGCTCGCGACCGCGGTGCGCACGGCGCTCGACGACACGGCGTTCCAGGCGGCGAGCCGGCGGTTCGTGCCGGCGCTCGCGGCGAGCGATGCCGCGGCCGCGGTGGCGGCGCGCGTGCGTGAGGCGCTCGCTACTTCCGCGCGGCCGGTGCGCCCGGCACGATGACGAAGGTCGCGTACATCATGTCGGAGTCGAGTTCGATCGTGCGCAGGCGCGTCGCCGCGTCCGCCGAGTAGACCTCGATCGTGCGCCCGGCCTCGTAGAGATAGAGCAGGCCGGTCGAGCTCGTGCGCATCTGCATGCGCGTGCGGGTGGGCACGTCGACGCGGCGGGTGACCGCGCGGGCGGCCATGTCGATCATCCACAGCTCGTGGCGGCCGATCTCTCCGCGCAGCACGTTCGCGCGCCTGCCGTCGGGCGACATCGTGAAGCTCAGGCTGCCGGTCTCGGGGGCGGGCCCGAGGGGGAAGGTGTCCACCGTCTTCTTCGCCAGGTCGATGCGGCCGACGACGGCGATCTTCCGCCCGTTCACGGCGTCGCGCATCACGAACAGGCTCGTGACCGTGCCCTGCGGATCGGCCGAATCGTCCCACGGGCCGGGGTCGAAGCGCCCGAGCGACGGATCGGCGGGCATCGAGAGATCCCACGCGTCTTCCTGCGCGAGTGTCGTGGCATTCAGGATCGTGACCTCGCTCCCGAACACGTAGAGCAGCCGCCCGTCGGGCGAGAAGCGCAGCGCCGCCGAGAAATGCGTGGGCTCGGGATCGATCGTCCACGGCACCTCGCGCGTGACGCGGTGTTCGGCCAGGTCGTAGACGAGGAACTCGGGCTCGCCGATCTCCCAGCGGTCGATGAGTTTCGTGGCGGGCTTGGCCACGACCACCATCGTGCGGTGGGTTGGATCGACCTCGTAGGCGAGGGCGCGGATGTGGCGCTGGCCGCTCGAGAGCGTGAAGGTGTCGAGCGTCTGCCGCGTTTTCACGTCCACGATCTCGAAACGCTCCTGATTGGCGCTCAGGACGTAGAAGCGTGTGCGGTCTGGCGAGAGCCGTACCACGAACGGCGGGCCGGTCTTGAGCGGAACCTTGCTGAAGATGCCCGTGGCTTCGTCCACCGCGGTGATGTGGCCCGAGTACGACCCCACGTAGATGGTGCCGCTGCCGGAGGCGGGCGTGGGCCGCGGCTGGGCGGCCAGCGGCGCGACGCCGACGGCCAGGGCCGCGAGGAGGAGGGCGAGTCCGCGAGTCATCGGCGGAATTCTGTCACGAACATGGCTCAGGCGGAGACGCCGCATCACCCGCGTCGAGCAGGGCCGAACGTCGTGCCGCGGCCTCGGCGCGCCGCTACAATCCGGCGATGCGAACCGCCCCATGTGGTCCGGGACTGACCCGGCGACGCCTCGCTGTGGTGATGGGTCTGGCGGCGTTTCTCTCACTCCTCGCGGCCGCCGCTGGCAACGCCCAACCCGCCGCATCGGCAGGCGCGACGCCACCCGCGGCCGTTGCCCTGCCGCCGGAACTCGACCGCGTTCTTCGCGACTACGAACGCGCATGGCGCGCCGGCGACGGCGCGGCGCTGGCGGCGCTCTTCACCGAGGACGGCTTCGCGGTGCAGAGCGGCAGTCCGCTCGCGCGCGGGCCAGCCGCCATCGCCGGCAACATCAGCGGGCCCGGTGGGGCGCTGCAGCTCTCTGCGTATGCGTTCTCCGTCTCCGGCAACGTCGGATACATCGTGGGCGGCTACCGCTACCCCGACACCACCGGACCCGGTGGCCGCTTCGTGCTGGCGCTGCGTCAGGGGGCCGACGGCCGCTGGCGGATCGCCGCGGACCTCGACAACAGCGGCCCGCCGATGCGCCCGCCTGCTGCCGACGACCGGGCCACGCTCGCCGCGCTCAATGCCGACTACGTGCGCGCCGTGCTCATGTCGGACGCGGCCAGGTTCCGCGAGATCCTCGCTGACGACTTCCGCAACACCAATCCCGACGGCACGATCCTCGACCGCGCAGCCTTCCTGGCCCAGGTGGCCCGTCCCGCGAACCTGAAGAGCCTGCGCGCGGAGGACGTCGAGATCCGCGTCATGGGCGACGCCGCCATCATCCACGCGCGCACCGTCTACGAGACGAGCGACGGCCGGCCCGGGAGCGGCCGCTACACCGACATCTGGTACAAACGGGATGGGCGCTGGCTGGCCGTGGCCGCGCACGTGACGCGCCTGGTGCGCTGACCCGGCCGCCGGGACGGCTCAGGCGGCTCTCACGCTGCTCTCATGGAGCGCGTCCATACTGCGCGCCATGGCTGAACTCCACCCGCAGGTAGTACACGTCACGATCATCCTCGCCCTCGTGGGCGTGGCCTTCCGCCTGCTGTCGCTCACCGGCCGCGCGGCCTGGGCGAGTCCGGCGGCGGCGGTGCTGCTCATCGGCGCGGCCGTGTCGTCGATTCCTTCCGTGCAGTCGGGCATCGACGCGCATGGCCCGGTCGAGCGCGTGCCGGGCGCGCGTCCGGCCGTCGTGGAGCATGAGGAATGGGGCGAACGTGCCCGCAACGTGCTGCTCGTGCTCGGCGTCATCGAGCTGCTCGGCCTGGCGATGCGCAACTCGCCGAAGGTGAAGCTCGTGCACGGCGCCGCTGCGGCCATCGGCCTCGTGGCGGCGTTCGCCGTGTATGAAGCGGGCGAGCACGGCGGCGAACTCGTCTACAGCTATGCCGGCGGCATCGGCATCCGGTCTGGCGATCCGAAGGACGTCGAGCGCCTGCTCGTGGCCGCCACCTACCACCAGGCGCAGGCCGACCGGAAGGCCGGGCGGGCCGACGACGCCGCGGGCCTCATCGCGCAGACGGCGAAACGGTTCCCGGCCGATCCCGAGATGCAGATGTTCGCGGCCGAATCGCTGCTGCTCGATCAGAAGAATGCGCAGGCAGCCCTCGACGCGCTCGCCGGCGTGGCGCCGCCCGATGGCAACCGCATCCTCATCGGCCGCAAGGCCACGCTGCAGGCCGATGCCTACGAAGCAGCCGGACAGAAGGACCAGGCGATTGCGGTGCTCGAAAAGGCCGTCGCCGCCTTCCCGAGTCCGCGTATGCAGCAGCGCCTCGACGCCCTCAAGGGCGGCGCCGCGAAGTAGCCGCGCGCCCCGCGGCTCGCGCCCGGTGCCCCGCCCCCTGTATCGTAGGGGGCGGAGGAACACGAGCATGATTCGCGGAACACGGACTCTGGCCGGCACGGCGCTCATCGCCCTGGCTGCGGTAGTGAGCGTCGGCGCCGAACAGGCGGCGGTGCGCAAGTCGTTGATGGTGCCCGGCAACTTCAAGGAAGCCGCGCCCGAGACCTACAACGTCAAGTTCGATACGAGCATCGGCGAGTTCGTGGTGAAGGTCACGCGCGCCTGGGCGCCGAACGGCGCCGACCGCTTCTACAACCTCGTGAAGAACGGCTTCTACGACGAGGCCCGCTTCTTCCGCGCCGTGCCGAACTTCATGGTGCAGTTCGGCCTGCACGCCAACCCCACCATCACCAGGGTGTGGCAGAGCGCCCGCATCCCGCCCGACAAGGTCACGCAGAGCAACAAGAAGGGCTTCATCACCTTCGCGATGGGCGCGACGCCCGACACCCGCACCACGCAGGTGTTCATCAACTTCCGCAACAACACCAATCTCGACAGCATGGGCTTTGCGCCGTTCGGCGAGGTGGTGAGCGGCATCGAGGTCGTGGACAAGATCTACACGGGCTACGGCGAAGGCTCGCCGCGTGGCAGCGGGCCGCCGCAGGCGCGGGTCGCCGCCGAGGGCAACGCCTATCTCACCAAGTCGTTCCCCAAGATGGACTTCATCAAGACGGCCACGATCGAGCCCTAGGCCGATGCCCTTCAACACCATTCGCGCGTGGCTCGGGTTCGCGGACCAGCCGTCTGCCGAACCCGACCACACGCCGCTTCGCGACCTCGTTGACACGCTCGAGCACCTCGAGCCGGAACGCGCCAGATTCCTCGCGCGGTTCGCCTACGTGCTCGGGCGCGTCGCCCACGCCGATCGCCACATCAGCCCCGAGGAAACCCGCGCCATGGAAGTGATCGTGGCCGAGGAAGGCGGACTGAGCGCCGATCAGGCGATCGTGGTCGTGGGCCTCGCCAAGTCGAGCAACGCCCTCTTCGGCGGCACCGCCGACTTCCAGGTGGCACAGGAGTTTGCCGTCAGCGCTACCTATGAACAGAAGCTGGCGCTCGTGCGCTGCCTGTTCCGTGTGGCGGCCACGGATGCCGCCATCTCGATGGCGGAAGAGGCCGAGATCCACCGCGTGGCCAACCAGTTCAAGATCGAGCGGCAGGATCTGACGTCGCTGCGCGTGGCGCATGCGGGCTACCTGCCCGGGCTCACGCCGCGCAAGGCGCCCGACGCGGCGTCGTAGGCGTCGGGCGGCCGGCCGCGCCACAATAGTCCGTGCCCACCGCCATGCGGCCCCGCGCCGCCATCTTCGATCTCGACGGCACCGTCGTCGACAACATGTTCCTGCATGCCGAGGCGTTTGCGGTCTTCGCCGCGCGCCACGGCCTGCCGCCGCTCACGCCGGCCGACCGCGCGAAAACGGACGGCCGCCGCAACAGCGAGATCTTCCCGCTCCTCTTCGGGCGCGAGATGTCGCGCGCCGAGTGGATGGCCTTCGAACACGAGAAGGAAGGCCTGTACCGCGAGGTGTCACGCGGCCGCCTCCGTGTCGTGCCTGGACTGCCGGCGCTGCTCGAGCGCCTGCGCGCGCACGACATCGCGGTCGCGCTCGCCACCTCCGCCCCGGCGCTGAACGTGGTGCACACGCTCGGCGAAATCGGCCTGGCCGACGCCTTCCCGACCATCGTGCGCGGCGATCAGGTGCCGATGGGGAAGCCGGCGCCGGATGTCTTCATCGAAGCCGGACGTCAGCTCGATGTCGCCGCCACGCACTGCGTGGTGTTCGAAGACGCGCCGATGGGCGTCACGGCGGCGCGTGCCGCCGGCATGCCGGTGGTGGCGGTGACCACGACGTTCAGCCCCGAACAGTTCGCCGCGCTCGGAGACGCGCCGGACCTCGTGGTGCGCGACTTCGACGACTACCTGACGCGTATCGCCTGGTAGCGGCGCAGTATCCTCGCGGTCTGAGGCGCATTCGCCGCGCAGATTCCGCGACGACGGACCCTTCGTGCTCCTGAATCCGCAGGATTCAGATACGGCACGGACGTCGCATTGGCCCGCGGCGATGTCCGGCTGTAGACTTCGGCCATGGCGGGGGAGGACCCGATGCGGACGACTGCGGCGCCGATCGACACGCGCCTCACGTACGACGACTTCGTCCAGTTCCCGGACGACGGGAAACGGCACGAGATCATCGACGGGGTGCACTACGTGACGCCGTCACCGCGGCTGCGCCATCAGGATCTCGTAGGGCGCCTGCACATCGAGATCGCCCTCTACCTGCGAACACATCCGAGCGCCGGCCGCGTGTTCCTGTCGCCCCTCGACGTCGTGCTTTCGTACTACGATGTCGTCGAACCCGATCTGCTGTTCATCGCGGGAGATCAGGCCGGCATCATGACCGAGAAGAACATCCAGGGCGCACCGGCGCTCGTGGTCGAGGTGTTGTCGAAGAGCACCCGCAAGCGCGACGCGCAGACGAAGCGCCGCCTCTTCGAGCGAACCGGCGTGCGGGAGTACTGGCTGGTCGACCCGGAACTCGACACGGTGCAGATCTTCCGCCCGTCGGCAGACAAGCGGCTGTCACGTGTCGAAGAACTGAGCGCCGAAGATGGCGGCACCCTGACGACCCCGCTCCTGCCGGGCTGCGCGATCGACATCCGCGAGCTGTTTCGCGCGTCGGTGTGACCTACCAGCCCACCGCCTGGCCGTCCTTGCGGTGGTCCGACCCGGCGCGATAGATGCCGTTCACGGGCCGATCCTCCGTGACGCTGATGCGGTCGAACACCGGCACCGGCAGCCGCGGATCGCGCGTGAACAGGATGCCCTGATATCCGCCCACGGCGCCGCCGTCCACCGCGCGCACCTTGTGGCCCCGGCCTTCGAGCGCTGCGCCCACCAGGTTGAACAGGTTGTGCTCGAGCGACAGCGTGTTGTTGTTCTGGTTGTGCGTGAAGCGCGCGGCGTCGGTGGTCATCTGCACGTTCATCCCGTGATCGATGACGTTCACCATGTGCTGCGCGTGCGTCTCGGGCTGCACGCTGCCGCCCATGTTGCCGAAGGCCATGAGCGGCTCGCCGTCCTTCATCACGAAGCCGGCGATGATGCTGTGGAACGGCCGCTTGCGCGGCGCCACCACGTTCGGGTGCTTCGGGTCGAGTGAGAAGGCGCTGCCGCGGTTGTGCAGCACGAAGCCGTACGGGCCCACGGTGGCGCGGCTGCCGTAGACGCTGAACACGCTGTGCACGAGCGACACCATGTTGCCCCAGCGATCGGCGGTCGTGAGGTAGATCGTGCCGCCGTCCATGCCGCCGGTGGTCGTCGGCGCGGCGGCCTTGCCCGGATCGATCTTGCCGCAGAGCGTCGCGGCATGCGCCTTCGAAATGAGCTGCGCCACCGGCACCGGCGCGAACTTCGGATCGCCGTTCTTCGCCAGGAGGTCCGCATAGGCGAGCTTCTTCGCCTCGACCATCATGTGCCAGTAGGTCGGGTCTGACGGCCCCAGCGCCGCGAGGTTCACGCCGAGCTTCGGCATGCACACCTCGAGGATGTTCAGCATCTCGAGGGCCGCGAAGCCCTGTCCCGGCGGTGGCAGCTGGAAGATGTCGTAGCCGTGGTAGTTCGTGGTGATGGGTTCGACCCACTCGGGTGCGTAACTCGCGAGGTCGTCGTGTGACATCACGCCGCCGCCGGCCTTGACCTTGGCCACGATGGCGTCCGCGATCGGGCCCTTGTAGAACGCGTCCTTGCCCTGCGCCTGCAACAGGCGCAGCGCCTTGGCCAGATTGGGATTGCGGATGATGCCGTAGAGCGGCGGCGCGTTCGTGCCGTCGAGGAAGGTGGCCTGCGAATCGGCGTCGGCGTTCAGGTCCTTCACCGAGTTGAGCACGTCGCTGTGGCGGCGTTCGGCGAGGCCCCAGCCTTCTTCGGCCACCTGCGCGGCACGCGCGAAGGTCTCCTTGAAGCTCATGGTGCCAAACCGCGTGAGCAGCGCGTCGTAGCCGGCCACCGCCGCCGGCACGGTGGCGGCGTTGACGCCCGAGCCCGGCATCTGCTTCGCGCCGAGCTTCGCGAAGAACTCGGGCGTCCAGCCGGCCGGCGCCCAGCCCGCGGCCGAGAGCGCGTAGAGCTTCTTCTCGCGCGCCACCCAGACGATGGCGAAGAGATCGCCGCCGATGCCGGTGTCGTTCTGCGAGGTCACATCCAGCATGGCCCCCGTGGCCACCGCGGCGTCGATCGCATTGCCGCCCTGTCGCAGGATGTCGAGCCCGGCCTGCGCCGCCAGCGGATCGCTCGTGGCGACGATGCCGTGCCGCGCCACCACCTCCGAGCGGCCCTGACTCAGCCAGCCCTGCGCACGCGAGCCCGGGACGGCCTTCACCTGCGAGGCCGGCTGTGGCTGGCTGGCCGACGGCTGGCCGAAGGGGTGCTGCGACTGGGCGCGGGTGGTGATGGCCCACGTGCCGGCAACGAGGACGAGGATGACAACGAGCGAGAGACGCAGGGAACGCATACAGGGCCTCCGAGAACCGGCCCATCCTCTCGTACTTTCGCCCCAATCCAACGAGGCTACCCGGGCTTGCCGGAGCCGGTGACCGAGGGTTATCATGGTCACGGCATCATGGTCACAAAGCGCCGTCCGCCCCTTCGCAATGCCCAGGCCGTTCGAGAGTCTCCGGCGACGTATCGGGCGTCGGGGGCGAGTCGCGCGATTCCGGCCGGCGAGTTCAAGGCGCGGTGCCTGGCGCTGATGGACCACGTGCAGCGATCGGGCATCGAGTACGTGATCACGAAGCGTGGTGTCCCGGTGGCGCGGTTGCTTCCGGCCACTTTCGAGCGTCGGCCGCTGCTCGGCAGCCTCACGGGTACCGTGCTGGCGGCAGACGACGTCACCAGCCCACTCGAAGAGCCATGGGAGGCGCTGGAAGGCTGGGATGGCGAAGACTGAGCGTGCCGGCCCGGTGCTGCTCGACACCCACGTCTGGGTCTGGTACGTAGAGGGCGACCGTGCGCGCTTCTCGCCTCGGATCGAGCCGGTGGTCGAGGCCGCGGTCGAGCGGGGAGATCTGCTCGTGTCGGCGATCTCCGTGTGGGAAATCGCGCAACTCGATGCCCTCGGGCGCCTGGCGCTGGCACTGGACGTCCGTGTGTGGGTGGCGCGTGCGCTGGCATTCCCAGGCGTTCGCCTGAAGGGGATTTCACCCGCGATTGCGATCGAAAGCACCCGGCTGCCTGGTACGCCGCATCGAGATCCCGCCGACCGGATGCTGATCGCGACGGCGCGCCTGACCGGGGCGACGCTCGTGACCTGCGACACGCGCGTGCTTGCGTATGCGGCGCACGGGCATGTCGGCGTCATCGACGCCCGGCGATAGGGCGGCCGGGCTGCCGCCGGGCCGCCGTACCGCGCGCTGCGAAGCGTCAGTCGAGAAACGTGGCGTCGACGAGGCGGGTGAGCCGGTCGGCGGCCGCCACGAGGGCAACCCGGCGCCGTGTGACCGCAGGTGATGGGCCTGACAGGGCCGCGATGGCATCGGCGACTCGTTCGGCCAGCGGCAGGCGCTGGCCACGCCTCGGTTCGCTGCCCGCAAGCAGCGTCCGCACGCGCGCCACCTGCGCCTTGGCCGCCGCAATCCGCGACAGGGCGTCGGCCGCGGTCACCTCGCCGCGCTGTGCCTGCTGCAGCAGCCGGCATTCGAAGGTGCGGC
>CADEFD010000002.1:14202-60975 GCA_902826515.1 uncultured Acidobacteriota bacterium | reverse complement strand
GCGGTCACCTCGCCGCGCTGTGCCTGCTGCAGCAGCCGGCATTCGAAGGTGCGGCAGCACTGCGGGCGATGGGTATAGACGCCGCAGCGCGTGCCGCGCAGGCCCGCGCACGGCAGGGCGAGCAGCTCCACGTCGGCGTCGTCGCTGTCTACGTCGAGGCCGAGTGCTTCGAGCCTGATCGCTTCGCGTCGTCCGGCGAGCTCGACATCGCCGAAGAGGGTGCCGTCGCAGCAGAGCCCGCACTCTGTGCAGAGCGTGTCGGTCAGCATGCGCGCCTCGTCTGTCCCGCCGTGCCGCGGCTACTGGACAAGGAGCGTCTCCGGATACTGCGCCCGCCAGCCAAACCAGAACGCCCGCTGGGCGCTCGTGCGCGGCAGCGTCGTGCCGTCTGGCCCGACAAGCCCGTCTTCCGTCACGCGCCATTCCCGGCCGCTGCCGTCCCGCACGACGTCGGCGGGGGGCGTGGCCGCCTGAAACGCCACGTCGCTGCTGCCGAGGGCATACACCCGGTTGGCGCCGCGTCGGCTGGTGACGATGAGGAAGCGGCGGCCGGCTGTCTCGAAGGGATACACCGGCTGGCGCGTGAGCCGCGCCTGCGCGATGGCGACCGGCACGGTGACGCCGTCCGGCGCACGCACCTTGAACGTGAGCACTTCCGCCTTGTTCTTCAGCCGCTTGTCGTCCCCGGGCACCTGGAAGTACAGCGTGTCGTCGGCGAAGTAGTCGCGGTAGGCCGCACCTTCGGTGTAGTCGCGCTCGTGGCCGGTGTCGAGCGACAGCACGGTGGTGTTCGGATGCAGCGCCTTCCACTCACCCCAGGTGGTCGTGACGACGGGCCGCGACCGCAGCTCGATGCCGCGATCGACCAGTTCGCCGATGACCGGCCGGCCTTCGAGTGTGGACCACAGGCTGCCGGTTTCTTCGTCGAACATGAGCTTGTTCGAGCGGTACAGCAGGCCGCTCGTGCCGAGCCGCCACGTGCGTCCGGCGGCCACGCTCTCGTAAGGGATGACCGTGCCGCACAGGGTGCAGTAGACGACGTGCAGTTCCACGCCGCCCACCTTGTCGCGCGCCATCTCGTGCCAGGCCAGGATACGTTTCGGGTACGCGCGTGCCTCGCCGTTCACGACCAGGCCGAAGACGACGTGGTTGTCACGCAGATAGCGGGCGTCGCCCGCGGGCACGACCTTCGGATAGTAGAGCGGCGGAATGCCGTTGACGGTGACGCCGCCCCAGTCCACTTCGTCGAGCCGGATGAGCGCCCTGGCGCCCGGCTGGAAGAAACGCGCCATGCGCCGGTCGATGCGGCTGTAGAGCAGGCTCTTGAAGCGCGCGTAGTCGGGGTGCGGCTGATAGGGGCGCGACCAGACCCAGCGGCGCCATTCGCGCAGTTGCGGATCGAACTGCTTTCCGGTGCGACGTTCGAGGAACTGGATGAGCCGCGCGCGGGTCAGCCCTTCCTGTGACGGACGCCGCCGTACCGCGCCGCCCATGTCGTCGCGCCGCAGACTGCCGCCGCCACTGTCGTCGCCGGGATCACCGCCGCCCGCGAACTCCGCCGTGGAGGGGTCGTCCGGGGCGGCTGCCGACGGGCGCAACAGCCGCGCGAGGTCGATGATCATCGCCGCGTAGTCGTCGCGCCACACAGGGGCGATCGCGTCGAGGGCGGCGCGCGACTGGCGTTCGTCCAGGGAACCGGCGGCGAGGAACACGTCGATGGGCGGGACGCCCGGCTGTGCCAGAGCCGCGGCGCCGGCCAGCAGCACCACGAGTGCAATTCGCATGCGGGTCATTCCTGCCTGAACAACGTCACGGCTGCCGAAGTTCCCGCCCCGCCACCTGCCCGCGCGTCCCTCAGCTCTCGAGCTCCACGCCCAGGCCGTCGGCGATGCGATTCACGAAGGCGAAATACGCCACGACGGCGCAGGTGTCGTGGATGGCCCGGTCGTCGAGTCCCTGGTCGCGAAGCCGCTGGATGTGATGCGCCTGGACCGCTGCCGGTGTCAGGGTCAATACCTCGGCGTAGTCGAGCAGTGCGTCCTCCCGCGGCGAGAGTCCGGGCGCCGAACGCGGCGACGTCTGCAGTCCCGCCACGACGGCGTCCTGCGCGCCGGCGGCGAGGCCCGCTGTCGACAGGATCACACGGAGACCCGCTCCGTGATGGTGCACTCAATAGTGGCAGCCATTCAGTGCCGAGACGCGGACGCCGATGAGCTCACGCTCGCGGCGGCTGAGCGGCCCGGCGCGATGCATCACCTGTTTGTACAGCTCCCAGTGCTGGCGCATCACTGCGGGATGCACGGCATGCACCTGGATGATGTTGTCGGAGTCGGCGACACGATCCGTTTCGGCGAGTGTGTCGGCGGGGATGTAGCGGATGAACGCCATGATGGCCTCGCGGTCTGTCACCGCCGCGCGCCGCGCATCAGGGCTTCAAGGCCTGAAGGCGTGCGGGCGACGTGGGCGGTGAGGTTCTCGCGCCCGTCAGCAGTGATGAGAACGACGTCTTCGGTGAACACGCTGATTCCACGTGTGTGGTCGTAGTACCACGGCTCGACCGTGATGACCATGCCGGGTGCCAGCGGCACGTCGTCAACCGACGGGTCGCCCGATGAGAGTCCGAGATGGTGGCCGAAGAACGAGCCTGTCTGCATGAACGGCCGGGCCTCCTCTGGAATCGCCCGTTCGGCCACGCGCTGGACGTCACCAAGGGTCACGCCCGGGCGCATCGCGGCGATGATGGCGTCTGATACGCGCACCTCCATCTCCAGCACCGCGCGCTGGTCGCCCGTGAAGCGCCCCGACACGGGGAACGTGCGTCCCGTGTCGCTGACGTAGCCGTACAGTTCGCACCCGACGTCGAAGACCACCAGCTCGCCGTTCTTCATCGTGCGATTGCGGCGGTCGTTGTGCGTCGCCAGGATTCGCCACGGCCAGAGGGCGTTCGGGCCCGACTTGATGATCGAGGCAAAGGGGAGTTTCGCGGCGCCGCCGCGCTTGTAGAACGCCTCCAGTTCGGCTTCGAGCCCGCGTTCGTCGATGCCGTCCCTGACGAAGCGCGCCGCGTGGGCGATGCCGTCGACGCCGAGCCGCGCCGCGCGCCGCATGAGGGCAATTTCGGCCGGCGACTTGATCATGCGCGTGAGCGCTACGTCCCGATACGCCGATTGCACTCGTGCCGCCGGGTGCTGGCGCAGAATCCAGGCGCCAAAGTGAGCCAGCGGGGCGGCGGGTTGTGGTTGGTCATCGGCGGACCTCGTCACGGCCGCCGGTGATCCCGGGTCCACACGCAACAGGCGGCCTTCCGCGACCAAGGCGGCGAGGTCCGCGCCGAGTTGTGCGAGGGGGCGGATGTCCGACAGCCCGGCACGCGCGCCGATGCCCGGATCCGCCTGGAGCGGCCGCCCCGGAAAGTCGTTGCGCCGCGAGGGATTCTCGAAGCGGGGGTCGCGGGGGGGCGCGTAGATGATGGTGAGGCCGCGGTCAGCGTCGAGGGCCGCCACGGCGTCGGGGAACTCGAGTCCGGTGAGATACCAGAAGGTATCGAGTTGCCGGAAGGTGAACCCCTCCGAGACGCCGCTGGCCGCCGGCGACAGGAACACCCCGCCGCCGCTCGCCCGCAGCGCGCTCGACAGGGCGCCACGCCGGGCTGCGTACTCGGAGGCCGGAAACGGCAGGTCCGTCCATTCGAAGTACCGCTGCTCGGGCGTGGACTGCGCGGCCAGGGGCGCGATCGCGACGGCAACGAGTGCGCTCAGGAGGAGGCGCCGGCCTGTGGTAGTCGTCATCGGTGTGGGGAGGGCGTCGAGGTCGAGAGACGCGTCACGTGCGTGGTCACGGCCTGTCGGCCCGTGAAGCCGCCCACGACCCACCACGCATCGGCGGCGTGCACGAGCGCGCGGTGGTCCATGGTCGGGAGATCGAGGCCGGGACCCGCCACCCAGGTGTCGCGCCTCACGTCGTACATCCAGGTGGCGGCCTCTGGTTCGGCCGGCCGGCCGTCGTAACCGATGCCGTTGTAGTTGTAGGGGTTGGCCGTGCCGCCCACGAACATGATGCCCGTCGTGTCGGGCGTGCGCACCGGTCCGGCGGCGGCACGGTAACGTGGTGCGCCTGGATGCGTGGCGATGGCACGCCATGCGATCGATGCGGGGTCGCTGGGATTGATGTCACCGCGGAAGCACTCGTGGCTGATCCCGTACTTGGGGGTGCCGGCATCGAGCATCCGCGCGCCGCCGCAATAGACGATGGTGTCGTCGATGAGCCCGCCGGCATGTCCGAAGACCGGCGTGCCGGGGATGGGCGTCGCCGCCACCCAGCGATCCGCTGCCGCATCGTAAGCCTGCACCGTCGACACGGTCCGATCCGTCGACCAGCCGCTGACCAGGTAGATCAGGCGGTTGCGCCACACCCCCGAGACGGCGTCGTCGAGGGGCACCGGCTGGTCCGCGCCGCGCATGTAGCGCCGCTCACTGACGACGTAGATATCCGTGGCGGGACTCGTGGTCTCCCTGCCGTCGGCCGCCACCTCGTAGCCGCCGAACACGTAGACACGGTCACCGACCGCCTGAGCAGTGGCGGCGAGCCGGCCCACACGCCCCGGGACGGCCGGCAACGTCTCCCAGTGTCCGCGCTCGACATCGAGCGCGAACGCCTGCGTCGTGATGGCGCGGTGGTCCTTGCCCGGCTCGAGGCCCAGGAAGGTGAAGAGCCACGGACGCCCGTGCAGCGTCGCTGCTGCGACGGCGTTGTTGCCGACCGCGCGCGGCAGGTCGGGCCCGTCAGTCACGGCCCACACGTGGGACGGCGCGTCAGTCAGCGGGCTTGCACCGCCACCCGCCGGCGGCACCGGCGATCCGCACGCGGCGGTCAGCGTCACGAGCGCGCCACATGCGGCGGTCGTCAGGTATCGCGGCACCGCGCGAGGGTATCATGGCGGCCACACGCGGCTGCGCGGCCGCCGGGGGAACAGCGATGCGAAGCCTGTTGATGTGTGCGTTCATGGCGATGCTGCCGGCCGGTGCGACGGCGCAGCCGTCGACCACGGCAGACGTCGCCGAGATCAAGGCGGCGATGGTGGCGATGTGGGACGCGATCGAAAAGGGCGACGTCGACCGGTATGCGACCTACGTCCATCCCGACTTCACCTCCTTCGGCGAGAACGACACCTACATCACCGAGGGCAAGGACGCCGAGGTGCGCAACTACCGTGCCTACCTGCAGCGCGCGAGCGGCGTGCACACCGACATGCATCAGCCGGTCGTCACCGTGCGCGGCGACACCGCCTGGGTGACCTACTACTGGACCGACGCCGGCACGATCGAGGGCAAACGTTTCACGTCGCGCGGTAAGTCGACGCGCATCTTCGTGCGCGAGGGCGGCCGCTGGCTCTGTATACACGGCCACTACACGGCGGTGCAGTAGCCCGCACGCCACGAGGTGCTCATGATGATCGCGTTCTCCCTCCGTTCCGTGTCCCTCGTCCTCGCTCTCGCCGCTGCGGCGTTGCCGTCCACCGCCGCGGCCCAGTCTTCGGCCGACATCGACCGCCAGGTGTGGCAGGCGGTCGCGAAGTCGGTCGTCGATCACGACATCGTCGCCATGGGCCGCGTGTACCATCCCGCCGCGGTGCTCGTGTCGCAGAAGGGGACCACGCCCATCGCCGACGCCCTCGTGCGCTGGGGACGCGACATGGTCACCGCCAGGGCGAACGGCGACCGCGCCTACGTCGAGTTTCGATTCACGATGCGCCAGGACGACGCCACGACCGCTTTTGAAGCCGGCGCGTTCCGCTACGGCACCATCGACAAAGCGGGCGTGAGCACGCCGGGCTACGTGCGATTCGAAGCGCTCCTCGTCAAGACCGGTACCGGATGGCAGATGGTGATGGAGCGTCAGCTCGAGGCCATCACCGAAGCCGAGTGGAACGCGCTGCCGCGCTGAGCGGGCCGCCGCGTCTCACCGGCCAGCCGTGACGTCGTTGAGCGTCCAGTCGTAGTCGAGCCAGGCGATCCGCGTCCGTGTATCCCGGGCCAGTGCCTGGGCGGCGGCGGGCCCGTACGCGGCGACCATGCCGAGCAGGGCACGTTCGGTGCCGCGCCGTCCGGCCGGACCGCGCGCCAGGAACCGCGCCTCGAAGTCGCTGCCATACCACTTGAAGATGCTCGACAGGCGCAGGGTCGTCCCGCTCACCACGAGCCCGGTGGCTCCGGACAGGTAGCGCACCGCGGCCGCGTCGAGCTGTGCGTCGAGCTGGTCGCCGCGAAACGGCTCGCGGGCGAGCGGCGGGCAGCCGAGCGAGGCGCAGTTCACGGCAAAGTGGACGCGGGGATCCGCGAACTCCGGGCGCAGGATTCGATGTTCGATGTCGTCGAGCGTGACCTGCCGTCCGCCGGCGCTCCACCGCAACGTCGTCCACACGCCATCGATCTGGCGGATGCTGTTCTTCGGGTAGAAACTCAGCCAGCGGCCCCGAATCGGATAGTGGTCGACCACCGCCTTCAGCGTGAACAGGTTGTAGGCGTTGATCCAGTAGGCCATGCGCTGCGATGCCGGCCATGCCGCCTCCTCCGGCTGTGTGACCCTCCCGAATGCCGCGGCCACGCGGTCGAGGTCGGCGCGGTTCGCCACCAGCCGCGCGTAGTTGACGCGCGATCCGTCCAGATGCGCCGCCACGAGTGTGCCGTAGTCCGCGTAGGTGTGATCGAAGCCGGCGGCCGACCGGGCTGGCGCGGCGGCCGGGCCGGCGAGACTCCACATCAGCAGCACGCTGACGCCCAGTAGTCCGCGCATGCGACCAGTCCTATCACGAGACGACCGCCGTGCGGCGCGTTTCAGGCCGCCGTGGGCACCGCCGGCAGCAGCACCGGCACGCGCAGCGTGAACGTCGAGCCCTGCCCGAACGTGCTGCGCGCCGTGATCTCGCCGTGCATCAGGTGGCAGAGCCGCTGGCTGATGGCCAGGCCCAGACCGGTGCCGCCGTAGCGGCGCGTCGTCGACGAGTCGGCCTGCATGAACTGTCCGAAGAGCCGCGACATCTGTTCGGGCGTCATGCCGATGCCGGTGTCGCGCACGTCCACCACCAGCCAGCCGTCGCCCTCGCCGGGCTCGCGCCGGCAGCACACATCGATCTGTCCGCGGCTCGTGAACTTGCAGGCGTTGCCCACGAGGTTGAGCAGCACCTGCTGGAGCTTCACCGGGTCGGACTGGATCGTGCCCGCCGCGTCGAGCCCCTCGACGCGCAGCGCGTTGCCGCCGGCCGCGGCGAGCGTCGTGCTCGTGTCCACGACATGCCGCACCATGGCGGCGACATCCACCGAGTCCACGTGCAGCTCCATCCGTCCCGCTTCGATCTTCGACAGATCGAGCACGTCGGTGATGAGCGCGAGCAGGTGGCGTCCGGCCGTCGTGACCTTCTCCAGGTCGGCGGCGCGGGCCGTGGCGGCTTCGGCCCGCGCGTCCTCCCACAACATCTCGCTGTAGCCGAGGATGGCGTTGAGCGGCGTGCGCAGCTCGTGGCTCATGTTGGCGAGGAACTCGCTCTTGGCGCGGCTGGCGTCTTCCGCGGCGGCGCGGGCTCGCACGGCCTCGCCGGCCGCGGCCGACACCCGCAGGTCGGCGCGAATCATGTGCCCCATCTCGCGGTGCGCGCGGAACACGGTGGCGATGAGGGCCACGGTGCCGACCAACACGGCGAGGCCCGAGATGCGCACGACCGCGTCGGACTTCGCCACCATCGCCATGGCCGTGGGCGCCAGAATCACGGTGATGAACGTCGATGCCGAGGGCAGATGCGAAGCCAGCGACGTCGAGCCGATCGCCGTGATGGCGAACATCATGATCGCGAGCATCATCGTCTCGCGCGAATCGGCATCGGCGAGCAGCAGCACGGCGCCGACCGACCAGGCGAGCGCGGCGACGGTCGTCACCGCCCAGAACAGGAACGTCCACCGGCGCAGGCCGTCGGCGCCGAACCCCGTGCGGCTCCACGAGTACCACAAGACGCCGCGCAGCAGCGTCGCCAGCCACACCACGCCGAGCCACGCCGCCAGCACGCCGTCGGCGAACACCGGACGCATCAGCCAGGCGAACACGAGCGGCACGGTGAGCGAGAGCGCGGCGGAAAGCGGCAGCCGCCGGTACGAGAGCTCGAGCTGCTTGGTGCGCACGAGCAGGTCGAAAGTGGGCAGGTCGGAACTCCTCTGTTCCGGAGAATCGGCCGGCGAGGGCGAATCCTGAGCGCCGCGGCCGAGGTGGCCGGTCAGCCGGTGTGCGCGCGACGGCGTGCTTTGACGTGGTGCCACGCGAGCGCGTAGGCGCTCGTCAGCAGAATCATGCCGGCGGCCAGGGCGAGCGCCTGCGGCAGCGTCTGCGTGGCGCCGATGCGGCGCGCCAGCTGGAGGTTGAAGCCGAAGAGCACGATGAGGTGGAACATGTAGATCGTCAGCGTCTCGCCCGAGAGGATCCGCAGCAGGCGCGGCATCGTGTGCATAGGCGCCGTGACGATCGACAGCAGCAGCGTGAGCACCAGCACGGCTGCCAGGTTCGAGACGACGAAGGCGGGCCGCGCCGACGGGTGCGTCGTGGCCTGCACGAGTGTCCACGGCGAGGCCTGGGCGGCGAGCGCCACGAGACCGACGACGGCGGCGAGCGCCGCCAGGCGCGCCCAGATGACGCGATGCGGTGTGTGGCCGCCCTGCGGCAGCACGATCCATCCCATCACCACGCCGGCAAAGACGTTGCCGGTCCAGGGCAGCAGGGGAAACGGCGAGCCGCCGCCGTGCGAGATCCAGTTGAGCAGCGGATGTATGGTGCCGCGCGCCAGCGTGGCATCGGCCGCCGGGGCCAGCGCGAAGGCCAGCACCGCGAGCGCCGCGGCCGCCCCCACCACCTGCCGCGCCGATTGCGAGGCCAGCACGAGCAGCTCCAGCATGATGAGCGCCGCGCCGATGCTGTGCAGGATGCCCACCGAGAAGAAGTAGGTCCAGGCGAGCTGCGCCTGCGCCGGGTCGGGCGACGTGGCCGCCCACGGGAAGCCGAGGAAATAGCCGCCGGCGATGACCACGAGCGCGCGGCGGAACCGCCGCCGGATCGCCGCCGGATTGCGCCGATGGTGTTCGTAGCGCGCGAGCGAACTCAGGTGGAACGCCATGCCGGCGACCATGAGGAAGCAGACCGACACCAGCCCGCGTCCCCAGTTGTAGGTGTCGAAGATCGGGCCCTGCTCGATGGACGGCAGCAGCACGGCATCGATGGTGTGGCCGTTGACCATCTGCAGCGAGGCGAGCAGGCGCACCACATCGACGAACCAGACGCGCGGCGGCCGCGCCGCTGGAAGGTGGGCGCCGGTGGTCACTGGCGCCGGATCCCGGCCGGGTCGACCCGCAGCACGTGCAGGTCGCCCTGCCGGACGAGGTGCCCGCGCACCTCGACGGGTTCGGCGGCAAACGGCGCCACCGCCTCGTTGATGCGGCCGCCGGCCTGCGAGGCCAGCACGTAGTGGATCTCACCGCCGTCGGTGCCGGCCGTCACGAGCACCGGCGGAATGCCGCCCAGGATGCACAACTGCGCGCAGGCGCGATGCCCGTGGCCGACGCCCGGGCGCATGCGGCCCGCGTAACACTTCGAGTCCACGATCTCGCCGGCGAGCGTGACCTCGCCGAGGTCGTCGTCGGCCACCGCGCGCAGGCGCGCGAGATCGCCGGCCGGCAGATCGGTGGCCGCGTCGAAGCCGCCGGCACCCTCGAACATGTGGAGCCCGCCGCGTTCGTAGACATTGCCGCTCACGACCACGGCCTGCGCCACCTTGTCGGCCGGCACGTCCGGGTTGTTCTTCGTCCAGCCCGTGAAGAGCAGCGTCACGACGGCGCCGTCGGCGTCGAGTGTGCGCAGATGCGGATACGGCAGCTGGAAGAGCAGTCCGGCATGGCGCGCGCCGTAGACGCCGGGCCTGAGGTTCGCCCCGGGGCTCCGCTCGAAGGCCGCGAGCACGAGACCGGCGACCAGCACCGCGCCGGCGATGGCGCCCGCGCTCGCCAGGCTGAAGCGTGTGGCCCGGGTGCTCATGGGCAGGTATCCCACGAAGAAGTCGTCGCTGGAGGCGTCGGGTGCCGGCGTGCCGCCGGACGCCAGCCGCACCGGCTCACACGGTGTGCCCGGCGGCTGCCCGGCGACGTCCACGAGCAGGTGTCCGCGGCCATCGAGCCGCACGCGATGTGTGGGCAGCTTCTCGGTGAAAGGCGGCGGCGACTGGCCGTCGGCCGCACGGTACTCCCAGCCGTGCCACGGGCACGTCAGGCAGCCGTCTCGCACGCGGCCCTCGGCGAGCGGGCCGCCCTGGTGGGCGCACACGCCGTGCAGCGCCCAGATGGCGTCGCCGTCGCGCACGAGCGCCAGGTTCTCTCCGCCGGGCATCACGAGCCGGCGCGCGCGGCCAGGCACGAGCGCCGCGGCTGGTCCCGCCGACACCCACCGGGCGCCGTCGAGTTCCACGATCGAACCGGCCGGGGCGCCGTCAGCCGCCGTCGATCGGAGCGCGGCGGTCACGTGCAGCGCCGAGACGAGCCCGACACTGGCGGCCACCGCGCCGGCGAGCCAGGGCGATGTCTCGAACTGCAGCGCGCCGAAGGCCACGTGCGCGATGACCAGCGCGTAGCCGGCGTAGACCAGCATGTGCAGCGATTTCCACGCGCGTCCGCCCAGCACCTTCTGCCAGAAGTCGTGACTGGTTGCCGCCATCACGCAGAAGATCGCGAGCGCAGCAGCGCCGAAGAGCTGAAACGGCGCCGAGGCGCCGGTGAACGCGACGTCGTTCGTGAGCAGCGACTCGAGTTTCGGGACGCGACCGTAGGCGTGATAGAAGTCGAGCACCTGGCGCGCGTGGTTGGCGGCGACCACGAAGAAGATCACGCCGAAATGGCGGCGGTTGTAGACGAGCGGCAGGAAACGCCGGTCGAGGCGCGCGAGCGGCCCGAGGCACAGGATCGCCGTGAGCATCAGGAAGGCGCAGGAGCCCCACGCCCGCATGCCGAGGATCTCCGGCGTGATGGCCTGCTCGCCGCGGAGCACGATCCGGCTCACCCACGGAAACAACCACAGATAGACGGCAATACCGCCGACGACGCAGGCGTCGTAGACGTACTTGCGCCGGTTCCACTGCACCGCGACGAAGGTCTGGCTCATCGCGACAGCACCGCGAAGGCGACGAGCAGCCCGAGCAGCGGCGCCAGCACGAGCCACAGCCGGCGGTGCAGGGCGCGTTGACCGCGCGTCATGCGTGGTGCTCCGGCCGGCGCGCCGTGAGCCACCGGTGCAGCACCACGGGCCACAGCAGCGTGGCGGCGGGGAGCATCATCAGGCGGAAGAGCAGTGAACTGCCGGCGGCGCCTTCGATCACGCGGCCCACGGCGAAGGCAAGGAAAGGCACGGCCACGATCAGGCCGGCTGCCAGCCATGTCATCACGATCGTCTCGAGCCAGAGAAGCATGCGGTCGGCCCTCGGCCCCGCCTACTATACTGCGAGGCTTCGAGCGTCCGGAGGCGATGGAGAGCGCATGAGCGACGATACGTGGACCGATGCGGGCGCGGCTGCCGATCTGGCGGCGCGGCCGGTGCAGGAAGTGCTGGTCGGGCGCACCAAAGTGGCCCTCACCTGCAAGGACGGGGTCTTCGGCGCGATCTCGGGCGTGTGCAATCACGTGGGCGGGCCGCTCGGCAAGGGCAGCCTCGACGGCGACTACGTGGTGTGCCCGTGGCACTACTGGAAATTCCACTGCCGCACCGGTGTCGGTGAGCCCGGATACGAAGCCGATCGGGTGCCCGCGTACGACGTGAAGGTCGAAGGCGGCCGTGTGTTCATCCGCAATACCGCAAGCTCAACGCGTGCCAAGGCGCCGCACACCCCGCACCCGCTGGCGCGTCCGGTGCAGCGCGAGGCGGGCCCGATCCGCATCCTCGGCATCTCGACCACGGCGATGACCACCGAACATCCGCGTTACAGCACGTCGGACGCGCTGCTCGAACACGCGCTCAAATGTGCCGCGGCAGAGGATGCCTGCGAAACACGTCTCGTGAAGCTGCGCGATCTGAACTTCCGCACCTGCGAAGGGTTTTACAGCAAGGCGGCGCGCGCCTGCACGTGGCCGTGTTCGATCACGCAGATGGACGCCGACGACCAGATGGATCGTGTGTACGAGGGGGTCGTGCACTGGGCCGACGCGGTGCTCGTCGCGACGCCGATCCGCTGGGGCGGCGCGAGCAGTCTCTACTACAAGATGGCCGAGCGGATGAACTGCATCCAGAACCAGGAGACCATCGCCAACAAGCACCTGCTGCGCAACAAGGTGGCCGGCTTCATCATCACCGGCGGACAGGACAACGTGCAGGCGGTGGCCGGCCAGATGCTCGGCTTCTTCGCCGAACTCGGCCTGCAGTTTCCGCAGTTCCCCTACATCGCCCACTCGCGCGGCTGGTCGGCGGAAGACATGGAGAACAACGAGCGCCACGTGCAGGATTCGACCGCGCTGCACGACGGCGCGGCGGCGCTCGCCGATCGCTGTGCCGTGATGGCGCGCGGGCTCGTCGAAGCCGCGGAAGGCAAGAGCGCTCTCGTGCGTGGCGGCCGCAAGGGCATGCGCCTCGACGGCTGAGCCGACGTCACGCTGCGTTTTGTCCCACCGCCCGGCCCGGCCATACGGCCGGTCCGGCAGCACCTGTCGAACAAGCGCGGGCCCGATGCCGTCTGTGGCGGTATGCGTGCATCGGCCCTGACTCTCTTCGCGGTGCTGTCCGCCGCCGCGCCCTCCCGTGCGCAGGCCCCGTCTCTGGACGACATGCTGACGGCGGCCCGCCGGCCGATCGTCGTCCGCGATGGACGTCTCGAAGGCGCGGGGGCCGACGTGCTGCGGGCGGCCATGGCGGCCACGCCGTACGTGCTTCTTGGGGAGGACCACGGGCTCGCGGAAGTGCCGCTCTTCTCCGCGGCGGTGTTCCGCGAACTGGCGGCACGCGGCACGCGCGACATCGTGGTGGAAGTTGGCCCGGAGGCCGGACGACAGCTGACCGGCGTGCTCGCGGCTGCCGATCCGGACGCCGACATCGCCGCCTGGATGCGGCGTTACCCCTTCAGTCTTGCTTTCTACAATCTTCGGCAGGAATTCGCGTTCCTGCGGGACGCGCGTGCCGCGGCCGGCCCTGGTCTGCGCGTCGTCGGCATCGACCAGGAACTGATGGGGGCGAGCCGGATGCTGCTCGAGTCGATCGGCACACCGGACCCGGCGCTGCCGGGGCTGCTCGCGCAGGAGCGCGACGCTTACGAGAAGGCGGCGGCCACGGGAAACCCGCTCGACCTCTTCATGCTCACCGGTTCCGCCGACGCGCTCACCGGCCTGCGCGACCGTGTCGGCGCCGCCGGCCGGGTCGACGATGCGGCGCTCGTCGCGTCGCTGCTCGACAGCCGCGAGATCTACGCCCTCAACGCGCGCTCGGGATTCGAGAGCAATCTCACGCGGGCGGCGCTGATGAAGCGGTACTACGTCGCGCAGCTGCCGCCCGATCGCCGCAGCGTGCCGTCGCCGACGCTCTTCAAGTTCGGCGCGCTGCATGTCATGAAAGGGTTCAACACCCTCAACAGCCGGGAGATCGGCAACTACATCGCCGAGGTGGCCGATGGCCTCGGCACCCCATCCCTGCACATCCTGATCATGGCGGTGAAGGGCAACCAGCGCCGATTCGCCGGTGTGGGCAAGCCGTTCATCGCCGCGCCCGTGGACCAGATCGGCCCGGGCGTGTCCGACTTCCCGTACGCCAAGCCGGTGTTCGAGCGCGCGCTCGCCGAACAGGGCTGGTCGCTCTTCGACTTCCGCGAGATCCGGCGCTGGGCCCACCGTGAGGCCGGCCTCGATCCGCGCCTGCTGCGGCTCATCTTCGGTTTCGACCTGGCGATTCTCATCCCGGAAGGCACGCCGAGCGACGAGATCCGCTAGCGGGCCTCGAGTACCCCGGGGAACAGCAGGTCTACGAGCGACTGTCGCGATCGCGTGGCGGGATCGAACCCGGTGGCCTGTTCGTATCGCGCGATGACGGCCAGCGCGTCGGGCACCGACGCCTGCCGCACGGCCTCGAACTCGACGCAGCGCACCGTGCGGTCGCCACTCGTGGCTACGTAGTGCACGACTTCGCAGTCGGCGAAGTACCAGACCTCGAGCGCCTTCTGCAGTTCATCGCGCCAGACGACGCCCATGCGCGCCGTGAACGCGTCCACCTGGGCGGCCTGGTCGCCCTTGTGGTGCCCAAGATCCAGGTTGATCTCGTCGCGCACCTCCGGATCGGAGGCGAGCGATTTGATCGTGAGCTGGTGCAGCTCGTGGTCGAAGCGGTGGCGCAGGATGTAGTGCCGCGCCTGGCCGTCGGCCGTCAGGAAGTAGCGGTCGCGCACCTGCAGGGTGTCCGTGCGCTCCGGCCCGAGCGCCCCGAGCGCCGCCCGAAACGCCCCCAGGTCGAAGCCGTCGTCGAGCACGAACTTGTGTTCGATCTCGGTGAAACGCATCACATCCACCATTTGAAGCGGCCGTATCGTGCCACACGGGTGGCCACGCGCGGCGGGAGCTCGCTGAATGACTCGCGCGTCACCAGCACGTTCTCGGGGTGCCGTCGCAGGTCATCGAAAATGGCCCGGACCGGCTCGACCGCGCGCGGGTCGCGGCTCGCCAGCATGAGTTCGCCCAGCCGATCGTGGGCGGCGTCTTCGAAGTTGTAGCTGCCGAAGGCGGCCCAGGCGTCGTCGATGAGCACGATCTTCGAGTGTTCGCCGCGCCGGTTCTCGTGAATCCGCACGCCGGCGTCGAGCAGCCGCGGATAGCTGGCCGCAGCCGCGATCCACGCCAGATCCGTGGCCGGCAGAGCGTCGCGGTGCGAGTGGAACACCTCCACCACCACACCGCGGCGGGCGGCCCGCAGCACCGCCTCGAGCAGCGGTGCCACCGGCTTGAAGTAGAAGCTCGTGATTGAGGCCGAGGAGCGCGCGCTGTCGAGCATCTCGATCATCCGGTCCGTCACGGCGTTCTCGCCGCGCCAGCCGAACGGGCCCATCCGGCCCTGCGTGCTGTTCGGGTTGCAGTACCAGTAGTCGAGTGCGAGGTCGGCCGGCGCCGGATCCGCATCGGCCACTGTGGCCAGCGTCGCAAGATGTGCCGGCGCGACCGTGCCGCCGAAGGCGCGCAGGCTCTCGAGCAGCGCCGCCGCGATCGGTCCCCGCACCGCCACCGCGTATTCGTTCCACGCCTCGAACGACGACTTCGTGAGATTGCTGCTGCCGACGATCGCCTCGCCGGCCTCGGAGACCTGGATCTTCACGTGCTGGCCGCCGCCGAGCAGCCGCTGCACCTGGTGCGCCGGCGCGTACACGGCCACCGTGCCGCCATCTTTGCGCACGCCGTCGAGTTCGCCCGCCAGGGCCGCGCGCTGCGCCGCCGTCATGAGCACGCCGCCGAGGCGCTGCCCGAAGGCGTCCACGAGCAATGACACCGCCACCCCGCGCTGCTGCGCCCGCCGCAGCGCCGCCAGCATGCCGGAGCCGTAGGCGTCGTGTTCGATGTAGAAGGTCGAGAGGTACAGGAAGGAGCGCGCGGCCTCGACCATCGCCAGCCGGCGCTGCCATTCCGCCGCCCGGTCCCACAGCGGCACGAGCGCGGACGCTGGCGGCATCAGAGCCGGTAGCCGCCCGCGACGTCGATGTTCTGGCCGGTCACATAAGTCGCATCGAGCAGGTAGTGCACGGCCTGGGCGATGTCGTCGAGCGTGCCGGAGCGGCCCATCGGCACCCAGCGGCTGATTTCATCGGCCGGCGGCAGATCCACCGAGTTCTCGAGCTGTCCGGGCGACACCATGTTGACGCGAATCTGCCGCGGCGCGTAGGCGGCGGCCAGCGCGCGTGTGAGCACGAGCAGACCGGTCTTGCTCACGTAGTAGTCGGCGCCGCGCGTGTTCGCGCGGATGCCTTCGAGGCCCGCCATGCCGATGTTGATGATGTTGCCGCCGTCCGGCATCAGGGTCAGCGCGCCGTGGCAGCAGTAGTACGCGCCGGAGAGGTTCGCGGCGATGGTCTCGTCCCACACGTCCGGATCGAGCGCGGTCACGTCCTGCGGGTTGTAGTTGCCGACGTTGTTCACGAGCAGGTCCACGCGTCCTTCGGCGGCGCCGATGCCGGCAAAGGCCGCGGCCACGGCATGTTTGTCGGCCACGTCCACCTTGACGGCGCGTGCGCGGTGACCGGCTGCCGCAATCTCCTCTTCGAGCGTGCGGGCGTCGTCGTCGGACGAACGATAGAAGATGACGACGTCGTAGCCGCGCGTCGCCAGCGACAGGCACAGGTGGCGGCCGAGCCGCCTGGCGCCACCGGTGACCACGGCCACGCGGCGATCCGGTGCGGCGCTCATCGCCGGCGCTCCACGCGCACGAACGAACACGCGGCGGCCGGCACGGCGGCGGGTTTCCGCACCTCGATGCGCACGGCGGTGGCCGCGGGCACGTCGGCGAGCAGTTGCGCGGCCGCCCGTTCGGCCATCGTCTCGATCAACTGGAACCGCGATTCCTGCAGCAGCCTGGTGACAGCGGCGGCGATGCCGTCGTAGTCCACCGCGTCCGCAATCGCATCGGAGGCCGCCGGCGCGGCGAAGTCGTAGTCGAGTTCGATGTCGAGGTAGACGGTCTGCGTGGCGGCCCGCTCGTGCGGATAGATGCCGATGATGCAGTCCACCTGCAGGTGCTTCAGTCCGGTCGTGCCCGTCATGCCGCCGCGTCCTTCCGTGCGATCCAGATTTGTTCCTCGGCCGTGTCGTCCACGAACGGCGTGCCGTCGAAGGCCCCGAGGCAGCGTTCCACCGTGAAGCCGGCGTCGGCGAGCAGCGCCGCGGCCTGCGCCGGCGTGATCCAGCTCAGTGACAGCGGACGATAACGGCGGCGCATCATCACGCCGTCCTCGTCGAGCAGGTCTTCCCAGGTGACGACACGCATCGTCTGCGCGCCTTCGTCGATGAGCGACGTGACCCAGAGCAGCGCGTGCTGGCCCTCAGGCGTGTCGTATTCGGCGCGCAGCTGCACGCGCCGCATGTGGTCGAGCCGATCGGGCGTCATCAGGAAGTCGTCGAAGACGAACCGGCCCCCGGGCCGCAGCTGCGTGTGGATGTGGCGCAGGGCCTCGCGCTTCGCGTCGAGCGTCGTGAGGTGGCCGAGGCTGTGATACGGCAGCGCAATGAGCGCGGCTGGTTCGGGCAGCTCGAAGCTGCGAAAGTCGCCCTGCAGCAGCGTGAGGCGATCGCGCACGCCGGCGGCGGCGGCGCGGTCGCGGCAGAGGGCCAGCATCGCCGGCGACAGGTCCACGCCCACGACGTGGCAGCCGCGCACCGCCGCGTCCACCGCGATGCGTCCGTCACCCACGCCCAGTTCCACCACCGGTCCGCCGGCGGCGAGATACGCCTCGACGTAGAACGGATGGTTGGCGTGGGTGGAGCCGGCCGTGGCCGTCCAGACGCGGTAGATGTCGGCGAAGCGCTCGTATTCCAAGGCGCTCATTATCGCTGTTAGACCACGCGCGGCCGGCCGGGGATTCAGGAGCGGGTCACATCCACCCACGTGGCGCCGGTGAGCGTCGCCAGGCGTTCGGGGGCAATCCGCACCGCCGCGTTGGTGGCGCCAGCCGCCGGCAGCACCTCCTCGAACGCCCTGAGCGAGACATCGAGGTAGACGCGCAGCGGACGCGGCAGCCCGAGCGGGCTCACGCCGCCCACCGGATGCCCGGTTTCCGCCTCCACCTCCGATGCGTCGAGCATCGTCGGCTTGGCGCGGAACGCCGCCTTGAACTTCTGGTTGTCGAGCCGGGCGTCGCCGCGGGTCACGAGCAGCACGACCTCGCCGCCCATACGTAGCGACAGGGTCTTGGCGATGCGCCCCGGTTCCACGCCGTGGGCCTCGGCCGCCTGCGCGACGGTGGCGGTACTGGCCTGGAGTTCGATGACGGCAATGTCGGGCGCGTGAGCGGCCAGGAACGACACGACGGACTGGAGGCTCATAGAGGACACCCACGCTGGTGCATGCCGCCAGCGTATCGCGACTGGTCCCGAACTCTGCGCTATGCTGCCGCATGACCATCATTCCCGCCTCGCGACGCAGTGTGATTGGCGCCGCGCTGGCGTGTGTGCTCGTCTCGGCTCTCGCCGTGCACGCCCAGACCTCCGACGATGCGGCGTGGGCGCGCTTTCTTGCCTGGCTGCGGGCCGCACCAGCGGCGAGTGGACCGCTCGAGATCCTGCAGGGTTATCAGAAGAGCCTCGGCGCCGACGGGCGATCCCCCGCGGACGCCGGCCGCGAGATGGGCATCGTGATGCGCCTCATGCGCGACCGCAACGACGCCTGGCCGCTGATGTTCGATCGCATCTACGCCAGCGCCACGCCCAACTTCTCGACCGCGCCGAGCGCGCTGCTGATGGCGGCCATCGCGGGCCGCCCTGCGGGCCGGGCCCTCGACGTCGGCATGGGGCAAGGACGCAACGCCGTCGCGCTCGCCGCGAAGGGCTGGACGGTCACGGGTTTCGATGTCTCCGCCGAAGGCCTGGCCGTGGCCCGGGCCCAGGCCGCCCGCGCCGGCGTCAGCCTCACCGCGGTGCAGAGCAGCGACGAGCAGTTCGACCTCGGCACGAATCAGTGGGACCTGGTCGCGGTGATTTACGGCCCGGGCATCATTGCCTCGCCGGCCTACTCGGCGCGCCTGCTTCGGGCGCTGCGACCCGGAGGGGTGGTCGTGGTCGAGAGCTTCGCGTCCGACCGGAGCGCGCCGCAGCGCCGCCCCGTGGACATCGATCCCGCGGACCTGCTCGGCGCGTTCTCGTCCTTCAGGATCCTGCGCTTCGAAGATACCGAGGCGGTGTCCGAATGGGACCCGCAGACGACCCGGCTCGTGCGTCTCGTCGCCCAGAAGAAGCCCGAGTAGGCAACACCCGCACCGGCACGCTTCGAACGCGGCGCACTATACTGCGCCGCATGTCGAGGTTCCTCGCCCTCCCGCGCTCCCTGGTCGTCGTCTGCCTGCTCGTCGTGGCCGCCGGCCCGGCCGGCGCGGATGTGACGCGGTTCGAGATCACGAGCCGCGTGCCCATCGGCAACTCCGGCTACGAGAAGATCGTCGGCATCGCACACTTCGCCGTGAACCCGCGCGCCCCCGGCAACGCTGTGATCGCCGACGTGGACAAGGCCCCCGTGAACCTCGACGGCAAGGTCGAGTTCTCGAGCGACGTCTACATCCTGCGCCCGCTCGACGCCGCAACGTCGAACGGCGTGGCGCTCGTGGACGTGCTCAACCGCGGCCGCAAGATCGTGCTCGGCGGCTTCAATCGCGGCGCGACGAACGACCCCGTCACCGACGCCGACCTCGGCGACGGCTTCCTGATGCGGCGCGGCTACACCGTGGTGTGGGTGGGCTGGGAGTTCGACATCCGCCGGGTCAGCGGCCGCCAGGGCGAGGCGGAACGCGGCGCCGGCATGGCCATCCATATCCCGTCGGCGCGCGGGGTGTCGGACGTCATCCGCGCCAGCTTCACCCCGAACGACGACGGTCCGCAGACCGTGGGCGACCTGGCCGGCTACCGGCCCACCGACGACAACGCGCGCGACACCACGCTCAGCGTGCGCGACGGCGAGTTCGGCGCGAAGACCGTCATCGCGCGCGAGCGCTTCACGATGCGCGGCAACCAGATCACGCTCACCGGCGGCTTCGAGAAGGGCCGCACCTACGAACTCATCTATCGCCCGACAGAATGGCCGGTGTCGGGGCTGGGACTCGCCGCGTACCGCGATTTCGCGACGTGGATCAAACACGCGCCCGACGCCGTGGCCAAGGCGGAGAAACTCATCGGCTTCGGCTCCTCGCAGAGCGGCCGGTTCCTGCGCAGCTTCCTCTACGACGGCTTCAACACCGACGAACAGGGACGGCAGGTGCTCGACGGCGTGATGGTGCACATCGCCGGCGCGGCGCGCCTCAGCATCAACGTGCGTGGCGCCCAGCCCACGGCGCTCTCGATGTACTCGACCACGCAGTTCCCGTTCGCCACGAGCGCCGAGCGCGATCCGGCATCGCGGCGCACCGACGGCCTGCTCGACAACGCCCGCGCGCGGGCCACGCAGCCGAAGGTGATGTTCACGAACACCGCGGTGGAGTACTGGGGCGGCGGACGTGCCGCGGCGCTCGTTCACACGACACCCGACGGCAAACGTGATCTCGTGCTGCCGCCGAACGTGCGCGCCTATTTCTTGACCGGCGCGCAGCATTCGTCGGCGCCGTTCCCCGTGCCGGCCGGCGGACAGGGGCAGCAGCCGGCCAATCCGCTCGAGTACTGGTGGACGATGCGCGCGCTGCTTGCAGGGATGACCGACTGGGTGGTGAACGGCACGCCGCCGCCGCCCTCGCAGGTGCCGACGATCGCCGGCGGCACGCTCGTGCCGGTCACGAAGCTCCGGTTCCCGACGCTGCCCGGCGTGCAGAGCCCCGCCCTCATCCAGGGACCGCGCGTGGATGGCCGCAACCTGCCGTTTCTCGTGCCGCAGGTGGATGCCGATGGCAACGAGCTGGCCGGCATCCGCACGGCGGAGCAGCAGGTGCCGATGGCCACGTACACCGGCTGGAACTTCCGCAACGCCTCGATTGGCGGCACGAATCAGCTCGTGAATCTGCTCGGCATGGCGCTGCCGTTCGCGACGACGAAGGCCGGGCGCGAGACGGCAGGCGATCCGCGCCTCAGCGTGGAAGAACGCTACCCCACGAAGGACGCGTATCTGGCGAAGGCCTCTGCCGTCACCGACGCCCTGGTGAAGGGCGGATACCTGCTGCCGGAGGACGCCGCGAGCGTGCGATCGAGAATCGACGCGCACTGGCCTCGCTGACGCCGGAGCCTACTTCGGCGCCCTGGCCCGCAGGCCGGGCCAGTTGCCTTCGGCCTTCGTGATGTTGCCGTCGCGATCGACCCGCCAGCGGGTCTGCACGTCGGTCGAGTAGTTGAGGTACAGCTTGCCGTTCACGACCGCGAACGCGTTGGGGTCGACATCCGCCGTGTAGTTGCGGCTGACGGCCCACGAGCAGTAGCCGCCGAACTGCGGCGCGTACTTGTCGGGCGCCTTCGCGAACGCATCGCGATTGGCCGCGTTCGCAAACCGCCAGCGCGCCCCGTTCCACTGGTGTTCGAATCGCGCCACCCCGGGCACGGCCTTGCCCTCGGTGAAGTAGGCCACCGGGTCGTGTCCATGCAGGGCGACACCCTCGGCATCCACGTTCACCGCTGATGCCGGCGGCCCCTGTGCCAGCGCTGGCATCGCGGCTCCGATGATGAAGGTCAATGCGGCGAACCACGCGCGAATCATCGTCATGCCCGCTCAGATGTCGGCGCGTGGTGCGACGTGTCTGCGCGGTGCGCGGTGCCGCCGGCTGAAACCTTGCCGCCGCCGCGAGCATCGATGCAGGCACGATGTGGGTGCGGACCGGAAGTGTGACGACATCATGAAGTACGGCTACTGGATGCCGGTGTTCGGCGGTTGGCTGCGTAATGTCCCGGACGAGCACATGGAGGCGACCTGGGCCTACGTCCGCGACCTCGCCGTCAAGTCCGAGCAGTGGGGCTACGACCTGTCGCTCATCGCCGAACTGCACATGAACGACATCAAGGGCATCAGCGCGCCCGCGCTCGATGCGTGGTCCACGGCGGCGGCACTGGCCGCCGTCACCAGCAGGCTGGAGCTGATGGTGGCCGTGCGCCCCAACTTTCATCAGCCGGCGGCGTTCGCCAAGATGGCGGCAAATGTGGACCACATCGCCGGCGGCCGTCTGGCGCTCAACGTGGTGTCGAGCTGGTGGGCGGATGAGGCCCGCCGCTTCGGACTGCCGTTCGATCGGCACGACGATCGTTATGCGCGCACCGGCGAATGGCTCACGGTCGTCAAGGGGATGTGGCGCGAGGAGACGTTCGACTTCCGTGGCGCGTTCTACACGACCGAGCACGCCATCTGCGCCCCGAAGCCCGCGCGGCCCCCCGTCATCTACGCCGGCGGTGAAAGCGAGGCCGCCAAGGCGCTCATCGCCGAGCGGTGTGACGCCTACGTGATGCACGGCGATGCGGTCGAGGTCGTGGCGCCGAAGATCGCCGACATGGCCCGCCGCCGCGCCGCCACCGGCAAGGCGCCGCTGCGTTATGGCATGGCCGCCTATGCGATCGTGCGCGACAGTGAAGCCGAAGCGGCGCGCGAGCTGGCGCGCATCACGGCCGTGTCAGAACTGCCGGCCGGCTACGCCAACTTCAACGACTGGCTGTCGGGCACGCAGCTCGAACGCGAGATGCAGATCCAGGAATACGCGGTGTCGAACCGCGGCCTGCGGCCGAACCTCGTAGGCACGCCCGAACAGCTGCGCGAGCGGATCGACGCCTACGAAGCGGCTGGCCTTGACTTGCTGCTGCTGCAGATGAGCCCGCAGGCCGAAGAGATGGAGCGTTTCGCCGCGCAGGTGATGCGGCGCTAGATCCGTGGCCTCCAGCCGAAACGCACGACGCTCCACACGGTGAGCGGCACGCCAACTGCGATGAGGCGCAGCGCGATCGCCACCAGCCAGTCCTGCTGGCCCGGGCGCACGAGATATTCGGTGGCAAGGGCGCCGATCATCGTCGCCACCAGTCCGGGGGCCGCCAGCTGCACGCCGAACCGGGCCAGCCGCTGCGCGGCCGGCAGCCAGGCCAGAAACGCGACGAGCGACGCGGCCAGACCCAGCGCCACCAGCAGCTCCTGCACGCCGACGAAGTACCGGAAGAACGTCGGGTCAACGCCGAGACCCGCGCCGATCTGCGCGAAGCCCTCGATCGAACTGCCGGTGCCCGTCAGCTTGTCGATGGCGAAGGGGAAGAGCACGCTGGACGCGTAGAGCGCGGCGGCAATGGCGACGATGTCGATGAGACGGAGACGCACGGCAGGTGTCGGCATGGTGTCTGGAGGGTATCGACGGACTGCGCCGAACCACTTCCTACAGATGCCGGCTGCCGGCGTGCTGTTTCGTCGATCTGGCGGTCCGCCGTTCGTATAGTGAGCGGAGGCAGACATGACCAAGTACTTGCTCAGCATCTACCAGCCCGACGGACCACCGCCGGCCACCGTGAACCTCGAACGCATCATGCGCGACGTGGGCGCTCTCACTGAGGAAATGCAGGCCGCCGGCGCCTGGGTGTTCGCCGGCGGACTGCACGACGCCGGCAGCGCCACGGTGCTGCGGCCCGGCGCGGACGACGTGCTCGTGACCGATGGCCCCTTCGTGGAGGGGAAGGAGCACCTCGGCGGCTTCACGGTGGTGACGGCGCCGGATCTGGACGCCGCACTCGAGTGGGGCCGCAAACTCGCCCGCGCCACGACCCTTCCCATCGAAGTGCGGCCGTTCCGGCACTGATGGCCGAGGCGTCTGCGACCGATGCCGCCGCGGTGGAGCGTGTCTTCACCGCGGAGTACGGCCGCGCCGTGGCGGTGCTGGTGCGCCTCTGCGGCGACATCGATCTCGCGCAGGAGGCGGTGCAGGACGCCTTCATCGCCGCGCTCGAACGCTGGCCCGCAACCGGTGTGCCGCCGGCGCCGGCCGGCTGGATCATCACCACGGCCCGGCACAAGCTCATCGACCGGCTGCGCCGCGAGTCGTCACGCGAGGCGCGGCACGAGGAGGCCGAGTGGCTGCGCCTCGCCGCCGCCGCCGACGCCGGCGATGCGGACGCTGGAGCGGCCGCGTGGCCCGACGACCGGCTGCGGCTCATCTTCACCTGTTGTCATCCGGCCCTCGCGCTGAACGTCCGCGTGGCGCTCACCCTGCGCCTGCTCGGCGGACTCTCGACCGCCGCCATCGCGCGCGCCTTCCTCGTGCCGGAAGCCACCCTGGCCCAGCGCCTCGCCCGGGCCAAACGGAAGGTCCGGGATGCGCGCATTCCCTATCGCGTGCCGGAGGATCGCGACCTGCCGGCGCGGCTCGCCGCTGTCGAAGCCGTGTTGTATCTCGTCTTCAACGAAGGCTATGCGGCCGCCGCGGGTGAGCGGTTCGGCCGCGATGACCTCTGCGTCGAGGCGATCCGGCTGGCGCGCCTGCTGCAGTCGCTCGTGCCGCGGGATCCGGAAGTGCGGGGCCTGCTCGCGCTGATGCTGCTCATCGAGTCGCGCCGTTCGGCGCGGGTGACGGCGGACGGCGATCTGGTGCTGCTCGCGGATCAGGATCGCGCGCGCTGGGACCCGGCGCTCATCGCCGAGGGGCAGGCGCTGGTGCGGCAATGTCTGGCAGACAATCAGCCCGGGCCGTATCAGATTCAGGCGGCCATCAACGCCGTGCACAGCGCTGCCGCCACATCCGCGCACACCGACTGGCGACAGATCGTGCAGCTCTACGACCACCTGCTGCGCCTGACGCCCACGCCGATCGTCGCGCTCAATCGGGCGGTGGCGGTGGCCGAAGTGGACGGCGCGGCCGCCGGTCTGACCCTGGTCGAGCCGCTGCCGCTCGCCGGCTTCCACCTGTTCCACGCGGTGCGCGCCGATCTGCTGCGGCGTCTGGGCCGCCGCGACGACGCCGCCCTCGCCTACGAGGCGGCGATCGCCGTGACTGCGAACGACGCCGAGCGGACCTTTCTGCGGAAACGCCGCCAGGCGCGGGATTAGCGCCGATCGTCGATCTGGTCGATCGCCCACTGCACCGCGCGCCGCACGGCCGGCGCGCGGTCGGCTTTCGCCGCTTCGAGCGCGGGCAGCGCCGACAGGCTTTCGATGCTGCCGAGCGCCCAGGCGGTCACCGCCCGCACGTCGGCGTCGGCGTCGTTCAGGAGCGGCGTGAGATACCGTACCGCGGAAGACGACTCGATCTCACCGAGCGCCCACACGGTCATGCGGCGCACGCCGGGCTCAGCGTCCTTGAGCGCGGGCGCCAGCACGCTCACGGCGTCGGAGGACTCGATCTCGCCGAGGGCCCAGATCGCCGTGAGCTTCACGTCGCGGTCGGCGTCGCCGAGAAGTCGCGCCAGCACCGGCACCGCGCGGCTGCTTTCGATTTCGCCGAGTGCCCACGCCGCCATGCGGCGCACCCGCGCGTCGCCGTCGGTCACGAGCGTCGCCAGCGCCTCGACGGCGCTCGGATCCTCGATCTCGCCGAGCGCCCACACCGCCGTGCGGCGGGTGTCGCCGTCGCTGTCGCGCAGTGCTCCGCGCAGCAGCGGCACGGCCGACACACTTTCAACCTGGCCGAGCGCCCACGCGGCGCGCCGTCGCACGAGCGGCGCCTGATCGGAAAGGGCGCGTCCGAGCGCCGGCACTGATTCGGGCAACTCGAGTTCGCCGAGCGCCCACGCCGCCATCGCGCGCACGGCGATGTCCTTGTCGCCGAGGCCGTTCGTGATGATGCCGAGCGTGGCGCGGTCTTCGAGTTCGCCGAGGCCGAGCAGCCCCACTTCGCGGTAGCCCGCGGCCGCGTCTTTTGCCAGCGCGGTGAACTCGCTGACCGCCCACGACGGCTCCTCGCGCGCCACGACGCGGGCGGCGATCCGCCGCACGCAATGACTCGGATCGCGCAGCGCCGCGCGGAACGCGGCCAGCGCCGGCGCGCCGAGACTGGTGCGTGCCCGCGGACCGCCCACCGCAATCGACGGCCCGCGATGGGCAAAGGGCATCGGCATCGGAATCGGCATCGGCGTGGGCATCGGCTCGTCGCCGCTCCAGTTGCCCCAGCCGCC
Organism: uncultured Acidobacteriota bacterium; assembly: GCA_902826515.1. Taxonomy (GTDB): domain Bacteria; phylum Acidobacteriota; class Vicinamibacteria; order Vicinamibacterales; family UBA2999; genus CADEFD01. The sequence continues at coordinate 35,203 of CADEFD010000002.1, read as the reverse complement.
GAAGTTCGTGAGCGCCCGCCCGGCCAGTTCGCACACCGCCGGCTCGGCAGCACGCAACGACGCGAGAAGGCGGGTGACCGCGTCGGCGTCGCGCAGGTCGGTGGGTTGCGTGGCCAGTACGGCCGCAAGCAGCAGGGCAGTCATCGATGTCGCTCCTGAAAAGTGAGGCAGCCATTGGATGGCGCCGGCTGCCCGTTGGTTGGAACCACGCGGCCGGATCCGCACCCGTCGAGGTGGCCGCCCGCAGCCGAAGCCGCTACCATGCGTCCACTGTGAGATCACACATGGCAGCAAAGCGCGCGGGCACGGTGGTGTTGCTGATTCTCGGACTCACGTCCGCCGTGCTGCTGCACGGCCAGGGCGTCGCGCCGTTCCAGACCGACTTTCCGGTCGAGGAATTCGTCGCCCGGCGCAACCGGGTGTTCGACGCCATCGGGCCGCAGGCCATCGCCATCATCCAGGGCGCCCCCGGGGTCGACGGCTTCAAGGTGTTCCGGCAGTCGAACGAGTTCTACTACCTGAGCGGCATCGAGAGCCCGCATGCGTACCTCGTGCTCGACGGCCGGACGCGCCGCACGGTGCTGTATCTCTCGCACCGCAACGAGGCGCTCGAGCGCAGCACCGGCACCGTATGGTCGGCCGAAGATCACGCGGAGGTGAAGCGGCTGACCGGCGCCGACGACGTGGCGCCGGTGGAGCTGCTCTCGCGGCAGACCTTCAACACGATGCTGCGGGCGCCGCGGCCGGTGCTCTACGTGCCCTTCGGTCCGGCGGAAGGCGAGGCGCAGAGCCGCGACGAGATCCTCGGTCACCAGGCCGGCGTGGCGGCCGATCCGTGGGACGGGCGCCCGTCGCGCGAGGCGCACTTCCTCGCGCTCATCGAGGCGCGTTACCCGTCACTCGAGCGCCGCAACCTGACGCCCGTCCTCGACACGCTGCGGCAGACGAAGAGCCCCCGGGAGATCGCGCTCATCCGCCAGGCGTCGGAGCTCGCGGCGCTCGGCATTCTCGAGGCGATGAAGAGCACGCGCCCGGGTGTCCTCGAGTACCAGATCGCCGCGGCCGCGAGGTTCACGTTCCTGGCCAACGGCGCCAGATTCGAGGGCTACAACCCGATTGCCGGCGGCGGCACCAACGCCTGGATGGGGCACTACTCCCGCAACCTCGATCCGTTGAAGGCCGGCGACATGGTGCTGATGGACTACGCACCCGACCTGCGCTACTACACGAGTGACGTCACGCGCATGTGGCCCGTGAACGGCACCTACACCGCCGCGCAGCGCACGCTTGCCACGTTCATCCTCGAGTACCGCTCCGCATTCTTCCGCCACATCGGGCCGGGCGTGACGCCGGAAGACGTGCTGGTCAAGGCGCGGCGCGACATGGAGCCGGTGCTCGCCCGCACCTCCTTCGCCTCGCCCGCGCACCACAAGGCGGCCGAGGAGATGTTGTCGTTCCGCGGCCACCTGCAGCACCCCGTGGGCATGACGGTGCACGATCCGGGCGTCATCTGGGGGCAGCCGTTCCGCGAAGGCATGGTGTTCACCGTGGACCCGATGATGTGGATCCCCGACGAGAAGCTCTACGTCCGCATGGAGGACACCATCGTCATCACGAAGACCGGCATGGAGAACTTCACGCCCACGCTTGCGAGCACACCGCAGGAAATCGAAGCGGCCATGCGGCCCGAGGGCCTGCTGACGCGGGTACCGCGGCTGCCCTGAGGTAGGATGCGCGCCATGACGCGACGCCTGTCCCTCGTCCTCCTGCTCGCGGCAAGCGGCACGGCGCTCGTGGCGCAGCCGGCCGTGCCCCCCACGCGGTCCCATCATCCGGATGTGCCGTACCAGTCGCCGGTCTCGCTCGGCGCCGCCAGCTACGCGAAGATCCTGTGCTCGGGCGTCTTCGTCTCCGGACGCGAGGAAGACGAGGTCAGGCGCAACAGCGCGTCGTTCCTGATGACGGCGCCCTATCAGACCGAGCCGGTGACCGCCGACGTCGACCGCGCGGCCAGGCGGGTGCGCGTGACGCTCAAGGGGGTGACGCGGACGGCGGCCTTCTATGGCGATCAGGGCTGTGTGATTCACCCCGAGGGACAGGACCGGGTGTTCTTCACGCCCGTCCCCGTGCGCACCACACTGCCGGACGCCGCCGCGCAGCCGTGGCCGATGGGCGACGCCGCCGACCCGGCGCCGTGGCCGGCCGGTCTCGATCGCGCGCGGGTGGCGGCCGCCGTCGATCTCGCGTTTGCCGATCCCGGCGGACTGACGGCCGCGATGGTCGTCGTCCACAAGGGCCGCATCATCGGCGAGCGATACATGCCCGGCATCACGAAGGACACACAGCTCGAGAGCTGGTCGATGGGGAAGAGCCTCACGGCCACACTCGTCGGGCTGGTCGTGAAACGTGGCGCCTTCGGGCTCGACGACCCGGCGCCGGTGCCCGACTGGCGCCGTCCCGGCGATCCGCGCGGGGCCATTCGCGTGCGCGACATCATGCGCATGTCGAGCGGCCTCAGTTTCACCGGCCAGGACGATCGCTGGATGGACCCGCACACCCAGTACCACGATCACTTCTTCATCTACGCCGGCGCCGTCGACGCCTTCCGGTATGCGATTTCGTCGCCGGTCGAGTTCGCCCCCAATACCGTGGGACGCTACCGCAACGTCGATCCGATGACCCTCGGCTTCCTCGTGCGCCAGGCCGTCGAGCAGCAGGGCGAGGAGTACCTGACCTATCCGCAGCGGGCGCTCTTCGACCACGTCGGCATCCGGCGGCAGGTGCTCGAGCCCGATCCCTGGGGCAACTTCCTGCTGAGCGGCTACGACTACGGCACCGCCCGCAACTGGGCCCGGCTCGGCATGCTCTATCTGCAGGACGGCGTGTGGCAGGGGCAGCGCCTGCTGCCCGAGGGCTGGACGACGTTCGTCCGCACGCCGGCACCGGCGTGGAAACGTCGCGAGTACGGCGGGCAGTTCTGGGTGAACGGCGAAGGGCAGTGGAACCTGCCGCGCGACGCGTACTTCATGTCGGGCGCCGGCGGGCAGCACACCTTCATCGTGCCGTCACACGATCTCGTGATCGTGCGGATGGGGCATCAACGCGGGGCGCCCGTGGGCACGAAGCTCCTGAACCAGTCACTGGCGGCCCTCGTGGCGGCCGTCGAGCCGTCCCGCGGCGCCGCGCCCGGGCCCATCGCTACGCGAGCGCCCGTTCGAACGCGCGCAGGATCTCGGCCGCCGGCAGCCGCACCCACGTCTCGTTGACGCTGAAGGTCACGACGCCGTCGGGTGCCGCCGCCGGCATCCGGATGCCCGCCGCGAGCAGCCTGGACGCCACCGTCTTCGGCTCCACGCCGCGCAGCGTGACGTGCGCCACGTTCGTGCCCTGCGGCACGCGCGAGATGGCGAGGCGGGGGTGTGAGGCCAGCCCGCCGTACACCTCCTCGGAGACGCGCACGGCACCCTTCAGGCGATCGACGAAGCCGTCCATGTAGTGCCCGGCGACCACCGCCGCCGGCCAGCCGACGGCGAGATTGCCGCCGAACATCCGGCGCGTGTGGAACATGTCGTCGAGCAGGCGCTTCGGGCCGGCGAGAATCGCGCCCTGGCCGCCGTTGAAGTACTTCCAGAGCGACACGTACACGGTGTCGAACGGCGCGGCGTACTCGGCGGGGGTGATGCCGGTGTAGGCCGAGGCGATGAACAGCCGCGCGCCGTCCAGGTGCGTGCCGATGCCACGTTCGCGCGCGTACGCCGTGATGCGGCGGGCCTCCGCCCAGTCGAACATCTGACCCGAGAGACGGCGAATCGGACTTTCGATGGCGATGGCGCCGACGACGGTGGCCACGCGTCCCCCGGCCGTGCGGGTCACGACCGCTTCCACATCGGCGGTCGTGAACGTGGCGGCGCGCGGCGCCAGCGGCATCAGCGTCAGGCCCGACAGCGTCTGGCACGCGTCGCCGGTGTCGTTGTAGATGTGGCTCATCTCCGGCACGATGACCCGGCGCCGGGTGCCGGCGAGCGCGCGCAGCGCCAGATGATTGGCGAGCGTGCCAGACGGCATGAAGACCGCGGCTTCCTTACCGAGCAGCGCGGCCCAGTGCCGCTCGAAGGCGGCCACCTCGCCGCCGAGGAGGTACGAGTCTTCGCCGACGTCGCGCGCGGCCGTGAGTCGCTGCAGTAGCGCCGCAAACGCCGCCGGCGACTGGCCGTTGCCGTCGCCCGACAGACGCACGGTCTTGTCGTCGAGCGGCGCGTCGGGCGCCTCGGGCATCGGCAGCCGGCTCAGGCCGGCGGCCGCGCCCAGTGACTCCACGAATCCGCGTCTGGTCAGGCTGTCCATCATCGCCTCCTAGGGCCGCACCTTCGTGAACGTCCCGACGTCGGCGAGCGTGGTCACGGCCGGGTCGAGCACGACCGCGGCCGGTTCGCTGGCGGCGGGCACGCGTATCGTGGTCTCGCGGCCGTCCACGGCCATCTGCCGCACGTTCGGCAGCGCGCCCTCGGAGGCGATGACGCCCACGCCGAGCTGCAGCCGGTATGGGTCGGCGGCCTGCGTCTGCCGCACCGTGATCACGACTTCACGGGCCGCGGCATCATACCGCCACGTGCCCGACACCGCCGGCACACCGGCGCGGTTCAGCCACTGGCGGAAGAACCACGTCAGGTCCTGCCCCGACGCGCGCTCCATCACCTGCCGGAAGTTGTCCGTGGAGGCCGTGGTGTTCACGTATTGCCGGTAGTAGTCGCGGATGCCGCGCCAGAAGGTCTCCGTGCCCACCTGCGCGCGCAGCATGTGCAGCACCCACGCGCCCTTCTGGTAGACGAGCTGGTTGGTGGGCTCGCGCGCCGCGTCGTCGTGATTCACGTGCACGACCGGCGTGTTCGGCAAGCTCGCTTCCAGTTTCAGCACCGTGGCACGGCTGCGGCGCAGGCCCTCGACGAACGCGTCGCGCCCTTCGGCGTGTTCGGTGTAGAGCAGCGTGAAGTAGGTGGCAAAACCTTCGCTCAGCCAGATGTCGTTCCAGTCGTGTTCGGTCACGGCATTGCCGAACCACTGGTGCGCGACCTCGTGCACGACCGGGCCGTTGCCGGCGGTGATGCCCTTCTCGCCGTAGAAGATGCTGCTCGCGTGTTCGGTGCCGCCGCCCATGCCGGCCGCTTCCACGTGCGCGAGCTTCTGATACGCGAACGGGCCCACGTAGTCGGCGTAGAACTCGAACGAGCGGCGCGCATCTTTCTCGAAGAGCGCGAAGCCTTTCTCCGCATCCTGGGGGAACACCCAGTACTCGAGCGGCACGCCGCGCACGAGTCCGGCGTGGCGCACGGCGAAGCGGGCGATGCCCACGGCGTAGAGCCACGACGAGATCGGCACGTCCTGCCGCCAGTGCGTGCGGCGCCGGCCGCCGTCGAGGTCCACCTGCTCCACGAGCGCGCCGTTGGCGATGACCTGGTAGTCGGCCCGCGTCGTGATGACGAACTCGCCGGTCGCCTTGTCGGCCACGTGGTCAATCATCGGCAGCCACTGCCGCGCGCGGTTGTACCAGTTCTCGCTGAACGCCACGCGCTCGCCGTGGATGTTGGTGATGAGGCGCAGGCCATCCGCCGGGATGCCGCGGTATGTGATGGTGACGGTCACGTCCTGCCCCGCCGCGAGGCCGGCGGGCAACGTCAGCCGCAGCCGGTTGTCGCGATGTGTGAACGCGACCGGCCCGGCGGCCGAGGTGACGGCGGCCACCGTCATGCCCTTGCCGTCGGCGCGCGGCGTGGCGAGGTCGAGTGCCACCTCCCGCAGGCCCGCCGTCAGCACCCGGAGCGTGACGGCGGCCTCGCCCTCGATCTCGTTCGCCTCGCCCGTCAGCAGTGTGAGACGAAACACGTAGTGCCGGGCGTCCACGGCCGGCTGACGCGGATAGGTGTCGGCGCCGGCGCGGCCGGACGTCACGAGCATCAGCAGCACGAACGGCAGGGCGAGACGAGCCGGGCGAATCATCGGCCGATCATATGCGGGCCGGCGCCGCGTGTTTCCTCTACAATCCCGCCCATGAGGCCCGCCCTCCTCGCCCTGGCCACCACGTTCGTCCTGACGAGCGCCTTCGCCCTTGCCCAGCAGCCGCGCCGCGAGCCCGACCCGCGCTCGATGGGCGGTGGCGACTGCCGCGACAATCCCTACAACTGCAAGGACACGCCGAACCCGCTGCCGCCGGCCGCAACCGTCTGGCTCGAAGAGATGACGTGGATGGACGTGCGCGACGCGCTCACGGCGGGCCGGACCACGGCCATCGTGCCGACGGGCGGGATCGAACCGAACGGCCCGTGGCTCGTGCTCGGCAAACACAACTACGTGCTCAGGACCAACTGCGAGGTCATCGCCCGCAAGCTCGGCAATGCGCTGTGTGCGCCAATCCTGCCGCTCGTGCCCGAGGGCCGCATCGAGCCGCCGTCCGGGCACATGCGCAGCCCCGGCACGATCAGTCTGCGCGACGAGACCTTCCAGGCCGTGCTCGAGGACGTCGTCCGCAGCCTTCGCGCGCACGGTTTCCAGAGTGTCATCCTCATCGGTGACAGTGGCGGCAATCAGGCCGGTCAGAAGGCCGTGGCCGAAAAACTGAACTCCGAATGGAACGGCTCGCCCGTCGTCGCCCACATCGGCGAGTACTACACGGCGCCGCCCGGCACGCCGAACGTGCTGCGCCAGCTGGGGGTCGTGAAGGACGGGCAGGCCGACGACGGTCTGCACGACAGCCCCGGCATCACGCTGAACATGATGCTGACCGATCCTGCCTCGGTGCGCTGGGCGGAACGCGTGAAGGCCGGCACGGCGACCATCAACGGCGTCTCGATCGCAAACAAGGAACGCGCGCTGGCGTGGGCCAAGCAGATCGTCGACGCCCGGGCTGAACGCACCGTCGCGCTCATCAGGACCGCCATCGCCACCAAAGGCAAGGTCACGACCAGCGCGCGTCAGTAGCGGCGGTCATGCGTGCGTCGGCGCCCCGGCGGAGCCGCGGTATGTGCCCGCCCGGGGCAAGTTTGTCAGAATAGGCGCACATGAGCGCGGCCAGCCAGCACTCCACACGCCCGCGGGCCCGCGCCAGACGCGCGCTGGCCCCGGCGCTCGCGGCGGTGGCGCTCTTTGCCGCGGCGGCTGCCCTGGTCGTGTGGTCCAGGTCCGCGCGACAGACCCTCGGCGTCCTCGAGCACGAAGAGACGTCGGCCTACTCCACGATCCGCGTGCGCCGCGACGGCGACGTGCGGCTGCTGACGTTCGTGCGTGATGACGGCCGGGAACTCGTGCAGAGCCGCGTGGACCTGACGGCGCCGCAGACCCTGGCGTCGCCGTACGCCCGCAGCATGTTCGCGAGTTATCTCTACCAGCCGCAGCCGCGGCGGGTGCTCGTCGTGGGTCTCGGGGGCGGCGCGATGGTGCGCTTCCTGGCCCATCACGCGCCGGGCGTGCGCGTGGACGCCGTCGAGATCGACCCGGTGGTCGTGCGCCTCGCGGACCAGTACTTCGGCGTGCGCTCCGGCGGCAACGTCCGCGTAGTCACCGCCGACGCCGTGGCGTTCATCGAGGCGATCGACGAGCCTTACGACGTGATCTTCATGGACGCCTTCCTGCGTCCCTCGGGCGACACCGACGGCACCGGCGTGCCGACCCGTCTCAAGACCGTCGCGTTCCTCGGCCGCGTGAAGGCGGCACTGGCGCCCGGCGGTGTCGTGGCGTTCAACATCAACCAGCATGCCGGGGTGGCAGACGACATCGCCGCCGTATCCGAGGTGTTCGGGCCGGTGGCGATCTACGGCGCCGCGCCGGCGGATAACGACGTCGTCATCGCCATGAGCGGCGCCATGGCCGCCGACGCGGACCTGACCGCTCGCACTGGCGCGCTCGACCAGCGCTTCGCCGGATCGTTGTCGTTTGCCGATATCCTGCGCCTGCGGCGCACCCCCGTCGCCCCGCCGCGGCCCTAGGCGCGTTCTCCGCCGGGTGGGGCTGAGGGGACGGCCCGCCCGCTTCCGCATACCCCCTCAGGAGATCCGATGGACATCAAGACGCTGGCCCGCAACTTCTACGCCGCGCTCACCGACGGCCGGTTCGAGGCGATCGACGACCTCGTGGCCGAACACTTCATCGAGCACGAAGCGGTGCCGACCGACGCCGATGGCCGCGAGGGCCTGCGCGAGTTCTTCATGATGGCGCACGCGTCGTTCAGCGACTTCGCGATGAACGTCGAAGACATGGGCGCGGAAGGCGACAAGGTGTTCGTGCGCGCCACCATGCAGGGCATCCAGCGCGCCGAGTTCCTCGGCATCCCGTCGAAAGGCAAGCCGATGCTCGTGCCGGTGGCCGATGTGCTGCGCTTCGAACATGGGAAGATCGTCGAGCACTGGGGCGTGACCGACACCGGTCAGCTGATGGAACAGCTCCTGTAGGCTCCCGCGCCGCCGCCGGCGTGGAGGCTCAGTGCACCACCCGGCGCGGCACCAGCGCCTTCACCGCTTCGTAGACCACGTCAGGCGAGGCCTCGGCCAGCGCCCGCACCGTGTCGGGGTGTGCAGCCGGGGCGGTCGCCGCCCGGCACACCGCCTGGCGCAGCAGCAGCTTGTCGCGTTCGGCGGCCATCCACCCCGCGGTGACGAAGCCGATCCAGAAGAAGGCGAGCGCGGCGGGGAAGGCCCGTGTGCCGATCCAGAGGGTGGGCGCGTCGGTGCTGGCGATCATCCACGCCGTGGCGGCGGCCGTGCCGGCGGCAATCCCGGCCGCCACCGCCAGGTGTCCGAGGCGGATGAGCAGGGCGCCGCGTTGCCGGGTCAGCCAGGCGCTCGCCACGCCGCCCGCCCCGCCCAGTCCGGCCACCCAGATCCACGTGCTCAGTGTCACGTCCATGCGAACAAGAACGCCGGAAGCCGCGAATTCGTACGCCGCGCCCCGTCGAAAGGCTTGCGCGGGCGGAATCGGGAGAGGAGAATCCGTCGATCCCAATCCATGGACTCCGGCCGTACGCCGCCTGGCGGCCCCCCGTCGAACCCTGCGTCGGATGAGCTGCTGGTCCGCGCCCGCGCCGGCGACGACCACGCGCTCGACCAGCTGTTCGCGCGCTACGTGCCGCGCCTGCACCGCTGGGCGCACCGCCGCGTGCCGACCTGGGCACGCAACGCCGCCGACACCGCCGACTACGTGCAGGACACGGTGCTGCACACGCTGAAGCACCTCGGCACGTTCCAGCCGCAGCGCGAAGGGGCGCTGCTCGGGTATTTGCGGCGCTCGCTCGTGAACCGCGTGCGGGATCAGTTCCGTCATGCGGCGCGTCATCCCGCGCCGGGGGAACTCGACGATCGGTTCGTCGACGGCGGCCGGTCGCCGCTCGAGCTGGCCATCGGCACCGCCGATCGCGAACGCTACGAGGCCGGGCTGAAGCGGCTGCGCCGCGCCGACCGGCAGGCCATTCTCGCGAGCATCGAACTCGGTTACAGCTACGACCAGATCGCGCTCGTGCTCAAGAAGCCCTCGGCCGAAGCGGCGCGGCTGGCGGTGCGGCGGGCGCTGCTGCGGCTCGGCGAGGAGATGGCGCGTGGAGCCTAGGCGCGAAGCCCGCCCCGACGCGCTGGCCGCCGCGCTCGCCGACGGCGCCACGATCGACTGGCGCGCCGCGGAAGGTGCGGCGGGTGGGGCCGCCGACGCCAATCTCATTCATCAACTGCGCGTCATCGCCGCGATGCGTGGCCGTCAGAGCGCCGGGCTCGCGGCTCGCCGTCCCTGGCTGCGCCAGGCGGTGGTGGCGGCGTTCGTGGCCGGCGTGACACTGGCCGCCATCAAGGTGATTGTGGCCTTCGCCGTGCTGCCGGCCGCCATCGGGCGGGCGCCGTCGCCGGCGGGCCTCTTCGCGCTCAATCTCGGCATCTTCGGCGTGGGCGGGCTGCTGCTCGTCTTCGGCGGCAGCCGCGATCGCCGGCTGCAATTGCTCGGCGGCCTCTATCTCACGATCGCCGCCTCGTTCGTCGACCCGTTCTTTGCCGGCATCACCGGCCCGGCCGGCATGATCGTGGCGGCGCTCGCGGTGCTGCGGCCCGAGTCGATGTTCGCGCTCGGCGTGTGGCTCTTCGCGTGGAGTTTCCCGAGCGAGCCGCTGACCCGGCGGGCGCGCCTCGTGGCCGGCGCGTTCATCACCGCGGCGGCGGCCACGGGGGCGGGGCTGTTCCTCATCACGCTCGCCGGCGCGCAGGCGTCGGCCACCCTGCATCCGCGCCTCGCGGCGATCGTCGCGGCCTTCGACCGTCAGGCGCCGCAGTCGATGTACTGGCCGCTGCTCTTCGCGCTGACCGTGCCGGCCGTGGCGTTCCTCGTGGCGCGCTACCGCGTCGAAACCGCGGAGCGCCGCCGCAAGGTGGCCTGGTTCCTCGGCGCGCTCGCCCTCGGCTTCGCGCCGCTCATCGTCGCCGTCATCGCCACGCCCTTCGTGCCGGCGCTGCGCGATGAGCAGGTGCGCGGCCGCGTCGGCCTCGTCGTCTATCTCGCGCTCGGCTCGATCGTGCCGATGACGGCCTACGCCGTGGCCGTGAACCGCGTGATGGATCTGCAGTTCGTGATTCGCGCCACGCTGCAGTACGCGCTGGCGCGGTACGCGATCTGGGCCGCGATCCTCGGGCCCGTCACCTACCTCGCGCTCGATGTGATCGTGAACCGCGGCCTGACGTTCGTGCAGTACGTGAACACGCGGCACCCGGCCGGCCTCGTCGCCTTCTCGTGCACCGGCCTGCTGGCGCTGACCTTCCGGCCGCAGCTCATCGGCGCGGTGGACCGCTGGTTCCTGCGCGAGCCGCTCGACCCCGCCGAAGTGCTGGCGCGCCTCGAGCGGCGCTTCCGCGGCAGCGAGAGCCTGCGCGGCATCAGCGTCGCGCTCGCCGAAGAACTCGCCGCCGCCCTGCACGCCGTCCGCGTGACGGTGCTGCTGCTGGCCGAAGACGCCGACAGCCTCGTGGCGCTCGACGGCTCGGCGCCGCCGCTGCCGCGTCACTCCGTGCTGGGCGATCTGCTGCACACGACGCGCAGCGAGGTGCTGCTGGACGCGCGTTCGGCGCTCGCGCGCCTGCTGCCCGAGGCGGATCAGGACTGGATTGCCGCCACCGCCGCGCAGGTCCTCTCGCCGCTCGTCGGCGCGTCGGGTGAACTGCTGGGCGTCGTGGCGATCGGTCCGGGCACGAGCGACTTGCCGTACACGGAGCGCCACGTCGCGCTGGCCACCGCGATGTGCGGCCAGGCGGCGATGCAGCTCGAAAACCGCTGGCTGCGCGAAACGCGCACCGCCGCGGCTGCCGGTGCGCCGGCGCCGCGCGCGGGCGGCGTGGCGTGGCAGGACGAACCGGCGACGTGGTGCCCCAACTGCTCCGAGACGTCGAGCCCCGACACACGCCGCTGCCGCTGCGGCACGGCCACGCGGCCCGCCGTGCTGCCGCTCTTCGTCAACGCGAAGTTCCGCCTGCAGCGCTTCCTCGGCGCCGGCGGCACGGGCGTCGTCTACCTCGCCACCGACATGGCGCTCGACCGCAAGGTGGCCATCAAGACGCTGCCGCCGATGCGCCGTGAATACGCCGAACGCCTGCGGCGCGAGGCGCGGGCGATGGCCTCGGTGCTGCATCCGAACCTGGCGACGATCTACGGCGCCGAGGAATGGCGCGACACGCCGATCCTCATCGTCGAGTTCCTGGAAGGCGGCACGCTGCTCGACTGGCTGGCGCGCGGCCCGATGCCGGTGGACGAGACGCTCGACCTCGGAATCATGCTGGCCGACGTGCTCGACCGCGTGCACGGCTCGGGTGTGCTGCATCGCGACATCAAGCCGAGCAACATCGGCTACACCGCCGACGGCGTGCCGAAGCTGCTCGACTTCGGACTCGCGGCGATGCTCGACCGTTCGAAGGGGCCCGATGCGGCGGCCGCCGTGATGCCCGCCGATCCGGCCGAACTCGCGGCGCGGCTGCGCGACCTGAACGCGTCGTCCACCCTCACGATCACGCATCAGGTGGTGGGCACGCCGCTTTACCTGTCGCCCGAAGCGCTGGCCGGCGCGCCGCCGCTCGAGGCCTTCGACCTCTGGAGCCTGCACATGGTGCTCTACGAGGCGATGGCCGGCCGCCATCCCTTCGCGGGACGCCCGGTGCCGGAGGTCGTGGACGCCATCCAGCACACGACCGTCGCCGACCTCCGCGACGTGCGCCCCGAGTGTCCGGCCGCGGTGGCGGCGTATCTGAACGACGCGCTGTCGCGAGTCGCCAGCCGCCGCCCGGCCAGCGCCGCCGACGTCCGTACGGCGCTGCGGGCCCTTCGCACCCGCCTCCCGTAAGCGCCGGCGCCCGCCTCCCGCGGCGCCTGTACGAGATCGCGCCCCCCGGCGTTCTCCCCTGTAGCGGCTCGACCGCGCACGAGGAGACGCCATGTCCGCCGACCAGATCGATTTCATCGTCAACGACTGCCTGCTTGCGGCAGGCCAGGGCATCGGCACGGAGAAAGCGGTGGATTTTGCGGCCCTCGCCTGGTGGCGCGACCGCTACCGCCGCTTCTTCCTCCACGCCATCACCGTGCTCGGCAATTCCTACGAGGCCGACCGGCCGCGCGTGACGGCCGTCGGCCGGTACCTCGGCCAGCGCGCGCTCTTCCACGCCGCCTCCTCCCCCTCCATCGACCTGCGCGCCGCCGAGCTGGCCTCGCGCGACGTCGAGACCGGCTGCCGCATGAATGCCGTGCGTGAGGGGCTCAGCCCCGACATGCCCGCGGCCATCGCCTGACCCTGTGCGCTCGTTTACCAAAGGACACGGAGGATTCGATGAACACCGACATGACGCGTTCAGACATTCGCCCGATCGCTCCCGGTTTCGACACCACCATCGACGGCGGATCCGACCAGACGCTGGCCTTCGAACGGGCCGTTGACGCGATCGTCGACGACTGCTGCCTCGCCGTAGGCCAGGGCGTGGGCCTGCGCGCGGCGCTCGACTTCGACGCGGTGTGTCACATCCGCCGGAACTTCCGGCCGAAGTTCCTCGCGGCGATGCGCCAGTTCGGCAACCGCTGGCTCGAGGACCGGCAGACGGTGACCGCGGTGGCGATGATGCTCGGCGAGCGGGCGGTGCGCTACGCCGGCGGCGCGGCGACGATCAGCCTCGAGGACATCCGCCGGGCCTCGGCCGATGTGGAGCGGTACTGCCAGCTGCATGCCGCGCGGCGCGCGCGCGGCCGCGAACACGACACGACCGAAGGCGCCACGGCCCGGATCGCCGGCTACTGGTGCACGTGGGAACCCAAGGAATAGCCGCGCGGCGCGGCAAGTGCGCGGGGCGCTTCGTCCGGAGGAGGCCCCGCGCGTGACAGAGCACTCCCCCCGAAGTGAAGGCCCCGTGAGCAAGCACGAGTTCGACCGCGCGCGTGACCCGTCACTGCACTGGCTGGCGGCCGGCACGGTGCACGACGTCAACAACCTGCTGGTGCTGGTCATCGGCTGCGCCGAGCTGGCGCTCGACGACGAGTCGCTGAGCCCGCGTGCGCGGCAACTCATGCAGGAGATCGTCGGTGTGGGCGAACGCGCCTCGTCGCTCACGCGGCAGTTCCTGGCGCTCGGCCGGCCCGCCGGCGCGCCGGCCGCGGCCGTCGACGTCGCCGCCGTGCTGGCCTCGGCCGACGCGCTGCTGCGGCGGGTCACGGGCGATGCAATCCAGGTGTGGATCGATCCGGGCCCGACCGCGCAGTGGGTGCTGGCCGAGGCGAGTCAGATCGAGCAGGTGCTCGTGAATCTCGCCGGCAACGCCCGCGACGCCATGCCGTCGGGGGGCACGCTGCGCATCTCGGTACGCGACGTCGTGGACCGCCGCTCCGGCGGTGACGCCGCCGGACCGCCGGCCCAGCTCACCCGGATCGTCGTGGCCGACAACGGCCGCGGCATCGACCCGGCCGTGCAGGACCGCATGTTCGACGCGTTCTTCACGACCAAGCCGGAAGGCAAGGGCTCGGGGCTCGGCCTGGCCGTCGTCCGCGCAATCGTCGACGAACTCGGCGGGGCCATCCAGGTGACCACCGCCCCCGGACAGGGCACCACCTTCACGATCGACCTGCCGCAGGCCGCCGCTCCGGGCGCGTGACGCGGCACCGCGCGTAGAATGGCCGCTCACCTGCCGTGAGGGCTGACATGTCGCGTGTCCTTCGTCGCCTGAGCCTCGTCGCCGCCGCCGCATTGATCGCCTGTCCGTCCGCGACCCCCGTGCCGGTGGGCGCCGCCGCGGCCGATCCGCGCTGGGACCATCGCATCGTCAGCGGCTTCGTGCCCGAGGTCCGCCGGTACGGCTTCGACCTCGAAGAGCGCATGAACGCACTCGGCGCGCAGGGCTACCGCCTGGCGACCGTGGTGCAGCCGCGCCCCCCGCTGCTTGCCGAGGAGGTCACGGTAATCCTCGCCAGGCCGCTCGGTGAGCCGGTGAACCCGGCGCAGTTCGTGATTCTCACTGCCGAAACCGCCGCGGATCTCCAGACGCGCGTGGCCGGGCGCACCGGCGACGGCTTCGGCGTGACGGCGCTCACCGTCACGCAGAACTACCTCCGGCCCACGACCCGCCGCGGCGACGCGATCCGCTTCTACGATCTCGGGGAACACCCGGCGCTCTACGTCGCCATCCTGGAGAAGGCGCCCGGCGCCGTGCCGCGACCGGCGCGCGTCGTCGAGGCCACGACGGAGAAGGGCGGCTGGGACGGCTTCGTCGCCGCCACGCGCGCCAGCTTCCGCGTGACCCAGGCCCTGTGGCTGGGGCCGCTTTCCGTGACGCGCGAACGCGAGCGGATTCTGTTCCTGCTGCACGACGACGGCACCGGCTCCGCCTACGAAACGGCGGTGCCGGCGACTTCGCCGCGCACCAACCTGAACGACCACATCGAGCGGCAGCGGCGGCGCGGCTTCGAAGTGGAGGCGCTCTGGACGATGCTCGACCGCGCCGAGCTGCTGTTCATCCGGCCGGTGGGCCGGCGGGCCGCGCCGCCCGAGGGGCACCGGGCCACGACCTGGAACCTCGACGAGACGCTCGACGTCACTGGCGACGGCCGCCTCGTGGGCGGCGCCTACGCCCGCGACGAGGGCGCGCTCGTGCGGCACTTCGTGCAGGACCGCCGCCTCGCCGGCTACCGCTACGACGGCGTGACCGGCGTGTTTCCGCGTTCGACCGACGATCGCGGGCAACTCGGCGGCGTGGGGTTCGTGGGATTCGGCCCGCCGCCCGAGACCGAGCAGACATGTGCGGCGTGCCTGGCGCTGAACGAACGCGGCGCCGAGGGCTACCGGGCCGTGTGGGCCGCCGTGGGCCCCGGCTACAAGTTCGATCGCCGCATGGAGGTCGTGCTCGAAGCCTACCGGCCGTGATCGCCGCCGCCGGCCAACGCGCCGGCAGACATTGAGTCGGGCCGGGCTGTGCGCGTATCCTTACGGCCCCGGTGCCTGTGGCCGGCGACCGGGCTGGCGCCGCCCCGGCTCGCCGCGCGGCCGCGCGCGCCGTGACGACCGTCAGGAGCGAGCATGAAGAGCAGGACCGGCCGACTGGTTCGCGCACGCTACATAGCCGTGGCGCTGTGCGCCGGGGCGCTTGTGGCCACGACCGACGATCCCACGCCGCGCCTGCGCGCGCAGGCCGCACAGGCGGCTTCGCCCGTGCCGAATCTGGCCGGCGTCTGGGACGGCACCGGCCGCGCCCACCCGATCAACTCCGAGACGATCCCGTGGGCGCGCACCATGGCCGTGGGCCGCACGCTGCCCGATGGCACCAAGGCCGACGCGAACTACGTGTCGAACTTCCCGGTGCTCAACGAACGCGGCCTCGCCTTCCAGAAGATTTTCGACGAGCCGCTGTCGCCGAAGTACGACTGCCAGCCGGCCACGCCGCCGGCCATCGAGTTCGATCCGTACTACATGGAGATCGTGCAGTGGCCCGACCGCGTGCTGCTGCGCTACGAGAAGGACGACCAGCTGCGCACGGTGTGGCTCGACGGCCGCGAACCGAAGGTGAGCGACTACGGCATCCAGGGGCTCTCGGTGGGCCGCTACGAGGGCGACGCCCTCATCGTGACCACGACCCACTTCGTGTTCGACATCACCGGCTTCGACGACTACAACGGCATTCCGTCGTCGCCGCAGAAGAAGGTGACCGAGCGCTACTGGCGCGACGGCGAGCAGCTCAAGGCGACCGTGACCGTCGAGGATCCGATGTTCCTGCGCCAGCCGGCCTCGTACACGATGCGCTGGCTGCCGGCGGCGGCCGGCTACAAGCTGAAGCCGTTCGACTGTGACCCGGAAACCGCCCGCATGTCGGTGCAGTTCATCCCGGCCAAGTACAAGTAAGCGACGAGACACGCGAGGTTCCCAATGACCGTTCCTTTCTGCAGAGGCATCGTGGCCGCGGCTGTCGCCGTGGCCCTGCTCGCGAGCACCGGGCCGCTGGCCGCGCATCATTCGGCCGCTGCCGCTTACGACGAAACGAAGAAGGTCGAGACGCAGGGCACGGTGACACGCGTGCTGCTCAAGAACCCGCACTCGTGGGTGTTCCTCGAAGGCACCGACGAGAAGGGCCAGAAGGTCGAGTGGCAGATCGAGATGGCCGCCGCGGCCTCGCTCGGCTGGACGCCGGCGACGCTGCCGGTGGGCACCGTGGTGAAGGTGGTCGGCAGCCCCTCGCGCGCGCCCGGCTCGCACGGCATGACCGGCGCCCGCTTCACGCTGCTCGACGGCACGCCGGTGGGGCGCCGCGGCTAGTCCCCCCAGGGGGCGGTCAGAACGCGTTGCCGATGTAGGGCAACATCCGGCCCCAGTACAGCACCATCAGCCAGCAGACGAGCGAGATCGCACCCGCCCGCCTGAACGCCGCCGGCATCGGCGCGTCGGGGGCGAGCGTGAGCACGCGGTGGCCGTGCCGTGTCTCGAAGAACAGCACGTTCAGGCCCGACAGCACCAGGAACAACATCTTCATCGCGAAGGCGATGTTGGTCACGTACTGCTCCGGCGTGCCCACGAAGAAGACGACGCCGGTCACGGCGTTCAGGACGAAGCCGGCGATGCCGTACGGCAGCAGCGGCCGCAGCGCCGCCAGCGGGATGCGGCGCAGAAAGCCCATCAGCCGCAGGTCGAGCAGTCCGATGATGCCGATGACGAGTGAGAGCCCGATGAAGTGCAGGGTCTCGCAGATGGCCCACGTCCACGGCCACGCGCGCACCCACTGCGACGGCGCCGTCTCGCGCAGCCAGGCGGCGAACTGTTCCAGTTCGGCGGTGCCCATCGCTACGACGGCCCCGGCGTGAGGTACGCCATGAAGCGGCCGGCCGTGATGGCCCCGGCCCACAGCAGCAGCGACACCACGGCCAGCAGCCGCGAGGGTCCGGACGGCACGGCGTTGTCGGCGGCGTCGGCGCCGGCGAAGGCGCGCCGCAGCCGCCAGGCCACCACGATCGCCGCGGCGATACATGCCAGCTTCACGAAAAACACCGTGGTGGCGCCTTTCGTCGAGGCGTCGGCGCCGAAGAGCAGCAGCCCCGATACGAGACTGATGGCGGCGCCGGCCCACAACGCGCGGAACACGACCGCCAGCGGTCCGAGCGGCACGCGCGGGGCCACGCCGAGCAGGCGAAGGTTCACCACGGCGTTTGCGCCCACGAGGAGGCTCATGCCCACCGTGTGCGCGGTGAGCACCATCGGGTACGCCCAGAGCGATCCCGACTCACGCACCCAGGTGGAGACGGCCGTCGATTCCAGCCACACGAGCCATTCGTGCACAGCGCGGTGATTCTACCGTGCGTGCCGCATGCGCGTATGGTCTACCATCAACGCCGGACAGGCGCCTGTCCCGTTGCATGGAGTGTGTGATGCGAACGTCTTCCTGGATCGTTCCCGTGCTGGCGGCGCTCATCGCCGTGCCGGATCTCGCGGCGGCGCAGACGCCGGGCTCCACGGCGAAGCCCGCGGCCGTCGGCGCCGCCCCGGTCGCGCAGCCGCGCTCGACGCCGACCTCGCGTTACGTCATCACCGGCACGATCAAGGAACTGATGCACGGCGTGATCGATCCGTCGGCCGACACGATCTGGGACTCGGTGTCGTTCGACATCACGGCGGCCGGCGTGGTCGAGACCGTGCCGCGCACCAACGAAGACTGGTACGCCGTGCGGCGCCATGCCCTCATCCTCGCGGAATCGGCCAACCTGCTGCGCGTGCCCGGCCGCAAGGTCGCGCCGGCCACGCCCATTCCGAGTCTGGTCGACGAGCCGCCCGCCCCGGAGGACCTGCCGCCCGAACAGATTCAGATCCTGATCGACCGCGACCGGACGAAGTTCGCGCGCCTCTCTCAAGGACTCATCGACGCCGCCGTGCTGGCCATTCGCGCCGCCGACGCGAAGAACGTGGACCAGCTCTCGGAAGCCGGGGACCTGCTGGACCGCGCCTGCGAGGCGTGCCACAGCGAGTACTGGTATCCGAAAGGAGGCGCACCGGCGGTTTTGCCGTCGATGCGCCGGAAGCCGCAGTGACACCGGCGCGGCGGGCGGCGGTGGCCGCGGTCGCCGCCGCGATGTTCGGCGCGACGATGGCGGCTGCCGGGGCGTCGCCGGCCGCGACGGTCGGCCCCCAGCCCGGTGGCACCGGCACCATCACCGGCCGCGTGCGGCTCACCGGCCCCGCCCCGGTCAACCCCGTGGTGCGGATGGGTGTGGACCCGGCGTGCGGCCGCGCCTACGGCGACATCCGGCCCACGCACGACTTCGTGGTGCAGGCCGCCGACGGCGCCCTGGCGAACGTGTTCGTCGAAGTCCGGGGGCCCTTGCCGGGTGCGCCGGCGCCCGCCTCGCGTGTGGTGCTCGATCAGCAGGGCTGCATGTTCCGTCCGCGCGTGCTTGCCATGCAGCGCGGGCAGACGCTCGAGGTGCGCAACGCCGATCCCACCCTCCACAACGTGCACGCCCTCTCGGCGAAGGGCAACACGTTCAACGTGAGTCAGGTCGTGGGCCGCCCGCCTTTCACCGTCGTGATGGCGCACGAAGAGAAGATGCTGCGCGTGACCTGCGACGTGCACGGCTGGATGAACGTCTACGTGGCCGTGGTGGACCATCCGTACTTCGCCGTCACGGGCACGGCCGGCACGTTCGAGATTCGCGACGTGCCCGCCGGCCGCCGCGTGGTGCAGGTGTGGCACGAACGTTACGGCCCGCTCACGGCCACCGTGGACGTCGCGCCTGGCGGGTCGGCCACTGCCGAGTTCAGCTACAGCGGCGCCGAGAAGGCCGCGCCGCCGCAGCCGTAGCCGCGACCTGCTACCAGCGTCCGCTCGCGCCGCCGCCTCCGGAACTGCCGCCGCCGAAGCTGCTGCCGGAACTGCTCGACCCGCCGGACGACGAGCCGGACCCGCCGCCGCTGCCATTGGCGATCCAGCCCGCGCCGCGACCGGGGCCGCGCAGGCTGCGTTTCCAGGAGGGCCGGCGCCCGAGCACGTAGCCCGCGACTGCCACCGCGATGGCCAGGACGACCAGCAGCACCACGGCGGCTCGTGGTGCGACCTCCCTCGCCATGAAGAGTGCGCCAGCGGTGAAGCAGAGGCCGAAGAGCAGCTGCACGATGACGCGCGATCCGGCGGCGGTGCCGCCCGAAAACGCGCCGATGCCGACGAAGAGCGCGAAAAAAGCGGCGAAACCCCACGATTTCCCGGCGTCGCGCGCCGCCGCGTCGAGCGCGGCGAGCTGCGCCGCGGTCAGCGTCTCGTTCCGCCGCACGATCTCGATGACACGCGCCGTGCCGTCGAGCAGGCCGCCACGAAAGTCGCCGTCGCGGAACTTCGGCAGAAACGTCTCGCGGATGATGGCGCCGGCAAGGCCGTCCGGCAGGACACCCTCGAGACCGTAGCCGACCTCGATGCGCATCGCCCGGTCTTCGACGGCGACGAGCACGAGCACACCGTTGTCGCGGTCCTGCTTGCCGATGCCCCAGGCGTTGAAGAGGCCGGTGGCGTACTCCTCCAGCGGGCGGCCGTTCAGCGTGGGCAGCGTGACCACCGCCACCTCCGCCGAGGTCGTCCGCTCGAGGTCCGCGAGCCGCCGCTCGAGGTCGTCGCGTTCGGCCGGTGCGAGCACCGGCGCGAAGTCGTTGACCTTCCCGGTGTGTGCCGGGTACTCCTGCGCCTGCGCGGCGGTGGCCAGGCAGAGCACGAGCCCGGCAAACACGGCGCGCATCACGCGCCCTCCTCCCACACCCTGGCCAGCTCGACGATCACCTCGACGGCCTTCTCCATGTCCTGCACCGAGACCCATTCGAGCCGTGAGTGGAAGTTCTGTTCGCCGGCGAAGAGATTCGGCGTGGGCAGCCCCATGAACGACAACCGCGAGCCGTCGGTGCCGCCGCGAATCGGCCGCTCGCGCGGGGGGATGCCCAGGCGAGCGAACGCCTGACGCGCGCGCTCCACGACGAGCGGATGCTCATCGAGCACCTCGCGCATGTTGCGGTACTGCGCCTCGACCTGCACGTCCACTGCCGCGCCGGGCACGCCGTCCACCACCTCCTGCGCGAGCGCCCGCAGCCACGCGGCCCTGCGCGCGAGCTCGGCGGTGTCGAAATCGCGCAGCAGGAGCTTCACCGAGGTGCGATCCACCGACGCCTGCATCACGTACGGATGCACGAAGCCGTCGCGGTTCGCGGTGGTCTCCGGCGACAGGCGATCGGGCGGCAGGCGGTCGATGAAACGCGCCGCCAGCTTGATGGCGTTCACCATGTGGCCGCGCGCGTAGCCCGGATGCGTGTTGAAGCCCCGGAACGTCACCGTCATCGCATCGGCCGAGAAACTCTCGTATTCGAGTTCGCCGCGCTGGCCGCCGTCCATCGTATAGGCGTAGCGGGCGGCGAAACGCGCCACGTCGAAGTGGTCGGCGCCGCGGCCGATTTCCTCGTCGGGCGTGAAGCCGAGGCGGATCGTGCCGTGCGGAATCTCCGGATGCGCCATGA
>CADEFD010000002.1:0-14102 GCA_902826515.1 uncultured Acidobacteriota bacterium | reverse complement strand
GCCACGAAGCCAATCACCGGCACCGTGGTTTTCGTGGTCGTGGCCGGGATGGTCGCCATCACGTAACCGTGGGCGTCCATCGTCGCGTCGGCGACGCCGAGCGCCCGCAGTTCTTCGACGAGCGCGCTGAGCAGCACGAGCTGCCCGGGTGTGCTGGGAGAGGTCGAGGACGTCTCGCTCGACTGTGTGTCGATGGTGACGTAGCGGAGGAAACGATCGAGCACCGGGCTGGCCATGCCGCACCATGATGCCTCAGGCGTGATAGCGTTCGTGCCATGTTGCCCGACCAGTCACTCGCCGCCACCGCCGTGCATGCGTGGACACTCAATCTCGCCCGCGCCGAGAAGGTCTTCCTCGGACGCAGCGACGAGGCGCTCCGCGAGCCGATCGCGCCCGGAAAAAATCGCCTCGTGTATCTGTTCGGGCACCTCATCGCCGTGCACGACGGCATGCTGCCGCTGCTCGGCATCGGCCCGCGACAGCACCCCGAACTCGACGCGCTGTTCCTGACGGAAGCCGACCGGAACACGACCGCCTTGCCATCCGCCACTGAACTCACGGCGCTCTGGCGCGATGTACATGGCGAACTGAAGGCCGGCTTCGACAGCTTCTCGCCGGCCGACTGGACGGCGCGCCATACGGCGATGACCGACGACGAATTCGCCGCCAACCCGCTGCGCAACCGCCTCGCCGTGCTGCTCAACCGCACGGCCCACATGGCGTATCACGTGGGGCAGTGCGCGCTCGTGGCGCCGTCGGAGTAGGGCCGACCGGTCCGACGCATGGCGGATGAGATCTGGCGCTGGGACGCCACGCGCACGGCGGACGCGATCGCGAGGAAGCTCGTCTCGTCGCGCGAGGTGGTGGACGCGTGTCTCGCGCGCATGGCGGCGGTGAATCCGCGCCTCAACGCCGTCACCGTCGATCTCGGCGACGAGGCGCGACAGGCGGCGGACCGCGCCGATGCCGCGGTGGCTCGTGGCGACACCCTCGGACCGCTGCACGGCGTGCCGGTGACGATCAAGGAGAACGTCGATCAGGCGGGATGCGCCACCACGAACGGCACCGTGGCCTATCGCGACCTCGTGGCCACGACCGACAGTCCCGTCGTGGCGAACTGGAAGGCAGCCGGCGCGGTCATCGTCGGACGCACCAACACGCCGAGCTTCAGCTTCCGTCTCGATACCGACAACGCGCTGCGTGGCCGCACACAGAATCCGTGGTCCGAGGCGCACACGCCCGGCGGATCCAGCGGCGGCGCGTCGTCGTCGGTGGCTGCCGGCATCACGGCGCTCGCGCACGGCAACGACATCGCCGGATCGATCAGGTATCCGGCCTATGCATGCGGCCTTGCCGGCCTGCGTCCGTCATTCGGCCGGGTGCCGGCCTTCAATGGCACCGCCACCGCGGAGCGCTCGATGTCGTCGCAGATGCTCTCGGTGCAGGGACCGCTTGCGCGCACCGTCCGCGATCTGCGCCTGGGCCTGCGCGCGCTGGCGGCGCGTGACGCGCGCGATCCGTGGTGGGTGCCGGCGCCGCTCGAGGGCCCGCCGCCTGCCGGACCGTTGCGCGTGGCCGTCGTGACGGCGCCGGAGCAGCTCGGCGGGGAGCGGCTGCATCCGGCCGTCGCACGGGCGCTCGCGCAGGCGGCCGCGTGGCTGACCGATGCCGGCTACGAGATCGTGGACGACACCACGCCTGGCTTCACGCGCGCCGCGGAGCTCTGGTATGCGATGCAGATGCCCGAGATCCGCGAGTTCCTGTGGCCGGCCATCGCTGAACACGGCGACGACGGCATCCGCCGCGCGATGGGCCTGATGCTCGATGCGTTTCCGGCCGACGCGGGTGTGCCGTACATGCGGGCCCTGGCTGAGCGCGCGCGGGTGGTGCGCGACTGGCAGCGGAGCGTCGAGCAGGTGCCGCTCGTGCTCGCGCCCGTGTGCACGCAGCCCGTCTACACGCGCGGCTTCGACGTCGACAGTGTGGAGCGCACGCGGCGGTTCTGGCGCGAGTGCCTCACACTCACCGCGATTCCGGTGCTCGGGATGCCGGCCCTCGCCGTGCCCACCGGCATCGTGGACGGCGTGCCGATCGGCGTCACGGTGACGGCCGCGCGTTTCCGCGAGGACCTGTGTCTGGCCGCCGGCGAAGCCATCGAAGCCCGCGCCGGCCTCGCTGGCCGGCTGCCCGTAGACCCGGCGTGGACGTAGGCGCTGATTCGCCCTTACGCGACGAGCCCGTCAAGCGTCTCGGCCGCCACGAAGTCGCGCTCCGACAACCCGCCAGCGTCGTGCGAGGTGTAGGTAATCGTGCAGTAGCCCCAGCCGAACGTGACGTCGGGGTGGTGGTTCTGCTTCTCGGCGAGCCACGCCGCGAGATTGGCCAGCTGCACGGCGGCGGCGAAGGTGTCGAACGTGAATCGTCGCGAGATCGAGGTCGCCGGCGTGTCCATCGACCAGTCGGTATGCAGGGCCGCCTTGCGCCGGGCGGCGTCGTTGGCATCGAGACGTGTGCTCATAGGCGTCGCCTCCTTCGAAACGACTGTCCCCATGATTGCCTGAGATCCGGCAGAATCGTCTCCCTGCGTCACACCCACACGGAGCGACTCGATGGCCACGTCCCTGCTCATCGTCCACGGATATTCCGACGGCTCCACCAGCTTCACCGCGCTCGGCGACTTCTTCGTGTCTCAGGGCCTCTACGCGCACGACCAGGTCTTCTACCTCGACTACAGCAGCATGGACGACGAGGCCACCTTCCGTGACTTCGCCGACAAGCTCGACGCCGACTACCGCACCCGCTTCGCCGGCCGGCGGATCGACGTCGCGTGCCACAGCACCGGCTCGCTCGTGGTGCGCGCCTGGCTCGCCATGCACGAAGCGCGCAGCCGGCGCCGCGGCCTGAACGAACCGTGTCCGGTCGCGCGGCTGCTCTGTTTTGCGCCCGCCAACTTCGGCTCCGACCTGGCGCGCCTCGGCCAGTCGTTCCTCGGCAAGTTCCGCTCGACGTTCTTCAACTCGCGGTCACATCGCGAAGACTTCATGGAATCCGGCGCGGCCGTGCTGCAGGGGCTCGAACCGGCGAGCCCGTTCCAGTGGGAGCTGTCGTTCGAATGTGACCTGCACGGCGACCACACGTACTTCAGCGACGCGCGTCCCGAAGACCAGCGCTGCTACCCGTTCGTGTTCGCCGCCGGCGAAGCCTACGACGGCCTGCAGGCCAAAGTGATCAAGCAGCGCGCCATGGCCGGCACCGACGGCACGGTGCGGATTGCCGGCACGTCACTCAACAGCCGCGCCTGCACGCTCGACTTCCGTCAGGGCGGCGCCCACCTGCAGTGGTGGCGGAACCAGCGCTTCGCGCGCATGCCGTTCGCGGTGTTTTCGGGCGTGAACCACGGCAGCATCATCGACCCGGGATGTCCCGGGTTCACCGACGCGGACGGGCCGGGCGGCATGGCCGTGCAGGTGCTGCGCGACGCGACGACCGCGGCGGGCTACGCGACATGGAGCGCGGCCTTCGATGCCTGCAGTGCCGCCCACCATCCGCGCCTGCCGGAAGAGCGCCAGGTGCAGTTCCAGCAGTTCTTCTTCCGCGTGCGCGACGACGTCGATGCGCCGGTGGAGGACTACTTCGTGGATTTCCACGTCGTCGGCCCCGATGGTCAGCCGCACGCCGCGCTCACCGAACAGTTCGACGAGCTCTTCGAGACCAAGGTGCACGTGCACTCGAAGGCCAAGTCGCACCGCGTGTTCTGGATGAACTGCAGCCAGTTGCGCACGTTCGACCAGGAGCTGCGCGCCGCCGGCGCCCGGCTGATGATCGAGGTCTCGGGCAAGAGCGCGCTGCCCGACGTGCGGTACTACGTGAGCACGTTCGTGGCCTACGACCCTGCCGTGGATCCGGTGAACGGCGCGCCGGTGCTGCTCGCGCCGAACACGACGACGCTCGTGGACGTCATTCTGAACCGCGCCCAGACCGACCGGCTGCTCTCGATCGGCGCCGCTCGGCTGGCAGACGGCGCGCGGCCCGTTGCACCAGCCGCTGCGCCTGCGGTGACGCCTGAACGGACCGGGCGCGCCGTGCTCGCCGCGCCGGCCGAGCCGCCGACGCCCTAGAAGCGCAGGAAGCGGTTCACCTTGAGGATGAGCGCGCGGTTCTGCAACTCCGGGCGGCCCATCGTGGCGCCCTGGTCGCGCTCGTCGTTGTAGACGAGGAAGAGCTCGCTGCCCAGGCGGTACTCCCACCGCAGCCGCGCGTTCACGCTGACGATGCGCGTGACGGAGTTGTACTGGACGAGCGCGCTCGCGAACATGAGCGGGGTCATCGTGTAGGTCAGGCGCGAACCGACGAGCGTCGAGGTCACGCGCCCGGCCGGCAGCTCGAGCCAGTTGAGCGTGAGACTCGGCTCGACGGAGAAGGCCGACGTGACGTTGACGCGGGAGCGATTGATCGTGAGTGCCGACCGCGTGCCGCCGTAGAAGTCGCCGCGCTCGAACAACACGGCGCCCGAGACCGGCCGCTGCTGTCCGAGGGTATAGCCGACACGGCTGGTCGTGAAGCGGTAGCCGCCAGTGGGCACACGCAGGCCGGCCACCGTGAACGGGCGCAGCAGCAGCTCGTAGTCGTCGAGCACGCCGATGGTGAAGCGGTCGCTGCTCTGGAACTCGATGTCGAAGGCGCCATCGGCCAGTCGCGTCGAGAGCCGTCCGGCATTGTCCTGGATATAGGTGTACTGGCCCACGGCGAAGAACTTCCGGACGACCTTGTTTCGTCGTGGTCGCGGGCTGAAGCGCACCTGGCCGTAGTTCTTGCGCATGTCGGTGCGGCGCAGGAAGCCGGCTTCGGGATTGAAGTCGGGATCGATGGTCAGGTGCTCGAGCTGCACGCCGTAGCGGTCGCCCGCGTAGTCCATCTGCGCGCGGTAGCTCGAGTTGCGGGTGTTCGTGCCTTCGGACTCCGTCGCCGCCCAGTAGGTGTTGAGGAGCAGGTTGTTGAAGAACGCGAACGTGCCGTCCACGCCGTAGAACTGGTTCGATCCCGGCCGTGTCTGGGCCTGGGAACGGGAGGTCGCCATCACGCCGATGCCGCTCCGGCGCAGCACGTCGCGGCGCACGCGCACGACCGAGAAGTTCGTCGCCTCGGTGCCGCTGGCCTCGTCGTCGCGGGTCTGCATGTTCACGAGGCCCACCTGGTACCTGCCGATGCGGCCGGTCAGGCGTCCGCCGCCGAGGATCGGCACACTGGCGGGCCCTGCCGCGCCCTGCACGAGACCGATCCGGCGACTGTAGAAAGGCAGCGGCACGTCCGACGTGACCGCGCTGGCTCCGCCGAACACATTGTTGCCAAAGGTGAAGACACCTTGATTCTCCAGAAAGAAGTCGCGCTTCTCCGGGAAGAACAGCGTGAAACGTGTCAGGTTGACCTGCTGCTCGTCGGCTTCGACCTGCGCGAAGTCGGTGTTCAGCGTGAAGTCGGCCGTGACGTTCTGGGTCACGGCGTACTTGGCATCCAGTCCGGCATCAGCCGTGAAGTCGTTGGCACGGGTGGGGCGGCCGACGTTGTCGGTCGTCACATCCGCGATGACGAAGGGCTTCAGTTCCAGCGTACGCGCCAGATTCGGCACCTCGAGGCCGTGCAGCGTCGAAAACAGCGACGCGGAGAAGTCGGCGCGACCGATCCCGAAGGCGTTCGGGATCTTCGTGAGATACGCGATCTCGTTCTTCCACTTGTTGGTGCGCCGTGCCTGGAAGCCCCAGATCTGCGTCGTGCCGGGGGCGTAGCGCAGCGACTTGAACGGAATGATCGCTTCAATCGTCCAGCCGCCCTCGAACGTGCCGGCCGCCACGCGCCACACGGGATTCCAGTCGGGATTGAACTGGCGCTCGTTGGTGCTCTGGCCCTCACTGCGCGCGCCGAGCGCATTCGTCTCGAACTGCAGCGCGTTCCGCCGATCGCGGAAGGTGTCGAAGCCGAAGCCCACCGAGTCGCCCTGGCGGATGTTGCCGCTGTCGCGCCGCAGTTCGTTGGCCACCCGGCGCTCAGGCTGGGTCTCCCACGCCTTGAAGCTCACATACAGGTTGGTGTCGTCGAACGACACCCAGACCTCGGTCTTTTCGGTGGCCTCCTCGCCGGCGCGCGGCTCCATCTGGATGAATCCGGAGGCCGGCCGCGCCAGGGTGTACAGCGCTTCATCGAGCACGCCGTCGATGCGCATGGGCGTCGGCACGCGCACGGCGATGACGGTGGCCCGCCCCTGATCGTCGCGCGAGATCGTGTCGGGCAGCGCCGGTATGGGCGGACCATCACTGCGCATTGCCGCCGGCGGGCCGGCAGGGGCCGGTTGCGCATGCGCCGCCGTGGTCGCCAGCGCCGCGAGGAGTGCCACGATCACGATGACGGGCAGCGAGCCGGGCCGGACTGAAGGGGCACCCACGGTGGCGCGAAGTATACCGGCAGACACCCGGCCGGAAGGCGTAGACTGCTCGCGTCTCGCCCCCTCTGGCGAAGCGCTCGGCGGGCGCGGTTCACCTGCCGGAAGAGCGGAGGGTATGGCATGACGACCAAGGTGACGAGACGCGCGGCGGCGACGCTGTGTGTGCTGTTCTCGATGGGCGTGAATGCGCCGGCGTTCGCGCAGACGGGATGGAGTACCGGCATCGCGGCGGTACCGCTGCCGTCTGGCGGCAGCTCGCTGGCCCCCCTCGTCGTCGGCCCGGCCGGCGATGCGATCGCGGCCTCGTCGGTGTTCGCCGCCGGGGTGAACACGTTGTTCGTCGCCCGCTTCAATCCCATCACGGCAACCTGGACGGCCGCCGTGCCGATCGCCTCCGGGCCAGGTGTGGCGTACGGCGCCGCCGCCATCGATGGCGCGGGCAACGTGCTGCTGGCGTATGTCGTCGACGATCCGGTCGCCGGGCGCAGCGTCTACAGCGTCTGGTACGACGCCGTCGCGCGTCACTGGGGCGCCCCGGAGCGGCGGTCGACGACGGGTGGGCAGCTGGCGGCCGCGTCCGCGATCCGCATCTTCGACACGGGTGACGCCACCCTCGTGTTCCGGATCGATTCGCAGACCTACCTGAGCCGATTCGTGCGCGCGGCCGGAGCCTGGGAGGCCCCGCGAACGCTGGTGCTGTCGAGCGTCGCCAGCCAGGTGCTCGTGAGCCCGACGGGCGACGTGCGGCTGGTGGGTTTCGACGGCAGCCGGATCCGCGAGTCGGTGTGCCCCGCAGGCGTCGGCACCATGTGCGGCTTTCCGGTGGACATCGCGACGAACGTCGCGAACGTCGTGTCGTTGACGTTCGTCGCCAACGCAGCCGGCGATGCCGCCGTCGCGTGGAGCAACGGCACCGTCTCCGTCGCACGACGGAGCGCGGCCGGGCCCTGGGAGGCGGCCGTTGCGGTGTCGCCGCCGGACGGTGCATCGCACGTCGCCGTGCAGGCGGGCATCGACGCGGCCGGCAACGTCATGGCCTCCTGGAGCCGGTCGGCGGCGGTGCCGCGAATTCTGTTCGCGCGGTACTCGGCGGCGCAGGCGTCGTGGAGTCAGGCGGCAACGCTCACGCCGCCTGCTGGCGGTGCGGCGGCGCTCTCGATCAACGAGGCCGGGCACGTGTTCCTGGCCTGGCGGCACACGACGCCGGCGCTGAACTCCACGGTGGTGGCCGCGCGCTACCTCGCGGGGGCCAACAGCTGGGAATTCGTCAGCCTTCCCACGGTGGACGGCGCGGGCGAGCCGTCCGTTGGCGTCGACGCCGGCGGCTCGGCTCTGGCCGTGTGGAACATCACGGCGTCAGCCGGCGGGGGCACGCTCTTCGCCCGGTGGACAGGCTCACTGGACCCACCGGCCGTCATCGCCCAGTCTGCTGGCAGCGGCACGCTGTCGCTGACCCTGCAGCCCCCGCCCTCGACGGATCCCGCCTGGGCCGCCACAAACATCGAATACTCCCTCGACGACGGCGCCTCGTGGATCGCACGCGCACCGGCGAGTGCCTCGGCACCGCTTGCGCTCCAGGGCCTGACTGACACCGTCGCCTACCATCTGCGCCTGCGCACGGTGAATGCCGCCGGCCCGGGCCGGGCGTCGATGCGGCTGGTCGCGAGAAGCGGGACCGACACCGCGCCGGGATCGCTGCGGGTCGTCTCGCGCGCGGGCCGTGTGCTCACGCTCGCCTGGACCCCGCCGCCCGCGGGCCTCGAGCCCACGAGCTACCGCGTCGAGGGCGGACTGGCGGGGCAGGCGCAAGTGCTGGCGACCGTGCCCACAGGCGGCGCCGCGACGCAGTTCGCACTGAGCGTGCCCGACGGCACGTTCTTCGTTCGCGTGACGGGTATGGTCGGCACCACGGCGCTTGGCACCTCGACGTCGCGCACGATCGCGGTCGGTGTCGCCGGTGTCCCTCTCGCGCCCGAGACGCTGCTCGGTTCGTCGAACGGCCCGGCCCTGGCGCTCTCGTGGCGTCTCCCGCTCGAAGGCCCCGCTCCCACGGGCATCCGGCTGGCCGTGACCGGCGCTTTGACGACGTCGCTCGACCTGCCACCCACGGAGTCGTTCACATTCCCGGCCGTGCCGCCGGGTACCTACGGCTTCGCCGTGAGCGCCTTGAGCGGACCGAATGCGAGCGCGGCGTCGAACGTCGTCACGTTGACCTTTCCAGGGTCATGCGGCGGCGCGCTCAATCCACCCTCGGCCTTCAGTGCCTCGACGCAGGGCGGGTCCGTGTTCCTCGACTGGATACCGCCGTCCTCCGGCGAGGCTGTTACGAGCTACCTGGTGACGGTGACGGGATCGTTCACTGGCACCTTTCCCGTCAGCGCGCGCACGCTCGTAGCGCCGGTGCCACCGGGTAGCTACACCGTGCGCGTGGCGGCGACAGGGCTCTGCGGCACGAGTGCATTCAGCGCGCCGCGGACGGTCGTCGTGCCGTAGTCGCGTTGGTGCTGCTGCACGGGCGGCACAGCTAACGGCCGATTGTCGCCGCCAGCAGCACGACGAACTTCGCCGTGCGCATCATCTGCGGGATGTCGCCCCATTCGTCCGCGAAACCGCGCTGGCCGCCGCGATTGCCGCCGATGCCGATGGCGACCGACCCCTGGCCGAGCGGCACGTTCAGGTTCGCCGAGCCGGCGTTGCCGAGTTGCGGCTCGTAGCCGAGGTGACGGGCGATGGCTTCGGCCGTTGTGACGAGGGCCGACTCCCGCAGGCCCGGGATCTGCCCGCCAGGCGTCGTCTGGAACGGCTGCATCTCGAAACGGATCGTCGTCTCCGCCGTCACGCCCGCCAGCACCTTCCGCACCTCGTCTTCGACCTCGCGCACGCGGGCGCCATCGAGCGACCGCACATCCAGCGAGAACCAGCCGCTCTCCGGCTTGTGGTTGTAGACGGCGCCGCTCTGCAGCATCGCCACGTTGATGACCACCCGGTCGCCGACGTAGCGCGTGGGATGCGGCAGCTGCAGGATGCGGTCGACGGCGCGGCCGATGCCCTGGTTCACGTTCGGTACGCCGCCGTTCAGCGAATGTCCGCCGGGGCCCGTGGCCGCTACCTTCCACCAGTGGATGGTGATGGCGCCGTAGGTGATGCTGTGGCCGTCGCCGAGCACGTCCACGAACGCGAGCGCCCGGTCCTTCCACTGTGCGTAGAGCGCCCCCATGCCGACGAGGCCGGTTTCCTCCTGCGCGACGGCGGCGAACACCAGGTCGTGTTCCGGCGTGAGGCCACTCTTGAGGAGGGCGTCGGCGGCGGCCACGAGGGCGGCTGTGGTGGTGGAGGTGTTCGTGCCGGGGCCCACCACGCGGTCGCCGTCGATCCGCGGCTTCGCCGTCGTGGCGCGCTGATGCGCGGCCACGGTCGCCAGGTCGTCGAGTGTCGAGACGAACACGAGCGCCTTGCCCGAGCGTCCGCGGATGCGGCCGGTGACGTTCGGCGCCGCGTCCACGGTCACCTCCGCGAGGCCGATGCGGCGCATCTCGGCCGCCACGGCCTCCGCACGTTCGCGTTCCTGGCCGGACGGCGACACGATGCCGCCGATCGTGGCCAGCCAGCGCGCCGTCTCATCGCGCCTGGCATCGACGGCGGTGAGCGCCGCGGCCACCTGCGGGTCGGCGAGCGCCTGCGGCAGCGGCCGCTGGGCCCACGCCGTGCCGGCGGCGAACGTGACGACGAGCAGGACGGCGAGGACGACCGGTCGAGGCATGCGGCCGATTCTACCGGCTTCGCCGCCGGCTACTCGGTGCGCAATGCCCTCATCGGCGCGATAGCCGCGGCGCGCGAGGCCGGCACGACTGACGCGGCGAACGCGGCCAGTGCCAGCGACCCCGTGGCCACGACGAGCGCCACCGGATCCCAGAACGCCACGCCGTAGAGCTGCGAAGACAGCAGATACCCGGCGCCCACCGCGAGCGGCAGGCCCAGGAGCAGACCGGCGCCCACGCGCTTGAACGCGCTGCCGAGCACGAGGCCCATCACCTTGCCGCGATCGGCGCCGAGCGCCATGCGCACGCCGATCTCGCTCGTGCGGCGCGCCACCGAGTAGGCCGTCACGCCGTAGAGGCCGATGGCCGCGAGAATCAGCGCGACTCCGCCGAAGAGGCCGGCCAGGCTCGCCACCGCGCGCGGCTGGTCGAACGTGCGCTCGACCTGCTCGCGCAGCGTGCGGACGCTCGTGACGACCATGTTCGGGTCCGCATCGGCGAGCACACGCGCCACCTGCGGCTCGAGCACCCCGGGGGGCGTGTTCGTGACGAGCAGGATGCCGCCCACGTAGTGGGATGCCGTCTCGACGCGGCGCATCAGCGGGTTCTCGTAGGGCACCGTCTGCGCCAGCGGCACGAAGAACATCGGCCGCATCGGTCGATCGAGCTGGAAGCCGGCAAAGCGCGCGTCGCGCACGACGCCGACGATGCGGAACGTGTTGGCCACTTCGGGCAGGTTCAGGCCGAAGTGCTGGTCGAGCGGGTCCTCGCCGTCCTTGAAGAACCGCTTCACGAACGCTTCGTTCACCACGGCGACGAGTTCCGACGTGGCCGTGTCGGCCTCGCTCAGGTGCCGGCCCTTCACGAGCTGCACGCCGAGGTCCTGCAGGTAGTTGGCGCTCACACGGTCCCACGACGCGCCGGTCTGCTCGCCCGGCTCGGCCAGCGGCTTGCCGGCGATGATGATCCCCTCGCCCCAGTTGTCTGTGAGCGGGTTGTAAAGGGCGAGGCTCGCGCCTGACACCCCGGGCAGCGCATCGAGGCGTTCTTCGATGTTCCGGTAGAGTGCGCTCAGCCGCTCGCCGGTCATCGACGGCGACGGGCGTCCCACCGAGACGATCACGCGCCCCTCCTGCTCGAAGGCGAAGTCCTGGCCTTCGAGGTTGCCGAGGCTGCGCCCGAGCATCGTCGAGCCCGCGACCAGGACGACCGAGAGGGTGGCCTGCACGACGAGCAGCGCCGTGCGCGCGAACGACGAGCGATCGCCGGCGGTGCGTCCGGCCCCACGCAGTGCCTCGATCGGATCGGTGCGTGTGGCCAGCCACGCCGGCGCCGCCCCGAAGAGCAGCCCGGTCACGAGCGCGAGGCCGCTGGCGAAGGCCAGCACGAGCGGCGACGGCATGGTGTCGATCGGAATCAGCGTGGCGCCCGCGAAGGCCAGCGACACGAGCAGGCGCGCGGCCCCCATCGCCACGAGCAGGCCGGCGAGCGCGCCGCCGACGGCGAGCAGCACACTCTCGACGAGCGCCTCGGTCACGATCTCGCGCCGCGAGGCGCCCATGGCCAGCCGCACGGCGGTCTGGCCGCGACGGGCCACCGCGCGCGCCAGCAGCAGGTTAGCCACATTGGCGCAGGCGATGAGCAGCACGAGGCCGCACACGGCGAGCAGGATCTGGAGGCTGCGCCCATACTGCTCCTTCATCACGCCCACGCCGGCGCCGGCCGGCACCACCGCGATGACCTGCTGCGGCAACACACGCTCGACCGTGGCCATCCAGTTGGGCGGATAGCCGGCTTCGTGCTGCATCCATTGGCGCAGCAGGCCGGTGAGCCGCGCGTCCATGCCCTCGACGCTCGCCCCCGGCCGCAGCCGGCCGATGACCCGCAGCCACGCGGAGATCGGCTGGCGCAGCAGCGAGGTCTCGCTGCCGGCGATGAGCGGCTCCTGCTGCAGCGGCAGCCACAGATCGGGAGGGTTCGCCTTCAGCGTCTCGCCGTAGAAGCCGGGCGGGCCGATGCCGGCAACGGTGAAGGCGCGGCCTTCGATGAGCAGCGTGGCGCCGACGATCGAGGGGTCGCCGCCGTAGAGCCCCTGCCATGAGTGGTAGGCGAGCATCACCACCGGCGAGGCGGCCGGCGTGTCGTCGGCCGGCGCGAACGCGCGCCCGGCGAACGCGTTGATGCCGAGGGTCTCGAAGTAGGAGCCGGTGACGTAGCTCGTGCGATGCGGCCGCGGCGCGTCGTTCGTGCCCTCGCGCCGCACGCTCATCCGGCCGCTGCCGGCCTGGAAGGCGGTGAGCGCGTCGAACTCGGGCACCTCGGCCTTGAGGCGTTCGAAGAGCGGGAAGGAGAACATCCCCCAGCGGTCCTGCGGGCCGCCCTGCACGCAGCAGTTGTCGCCGTCGCCGATGCGGTAGAGCCGGTCGGGATCGCCCACCGGCAGCGACTTCAGCATCACCGCGTGGATGAGCGTGAAGATGGCGGTCGTGCCGCCGATGCCGAGGGCCAGCGTCAGCACGGCGGTCGCCGTGAAGACCCGGGCCGAGCGGAATTTGCGGAGGGCGTAGGCGACGTCGCGCAGCAGGGTGCTCACGTCCGCGTTAGACGGAACTCGCTGGCGATTCGTTGAATCCGAGGTGAATCGGCTGGGACGGACGACGCCCGCGCGCGCCGTGATACCCTCACGGCCGAGGTAAGACATGCCCCCCAGGTCGGCCGCGCTCGTTATACTCATCGCGGCGGCCTTCGGCCTGTCCGCCACGCTCGCTGTCGCTCAGTCGCTCGGCACGCTGAGCTGGCAGCTCCAGCCTTACTGCAACAACCTCTCGCTCAACGTCACGCAACAGGGCGCGCTCTTCACCGTGGACGGCTTCGACGATCAGTGCGGTGCCGCGCAGCGCGCGCCGCTCGTCGGCGTGGCCACGCAGAACCCCGACGGCACGATCGGCTTCGGCCTCCACATCATCACCGTGCCCGGCGGACGGCCCGTGGACGTGGACGCCCGCATCGCGCTTGCGACCGTGAGCGGCCCGTGGACCGACAGCGCCGGCAACAGCGGCAATTTCGCCTTCAATGCCCGCACCGGCGGATTGCCGCGGCCGCTGCCGTCGGCTCCGGGAGGCGCTATCACCCCGGGCAGCATCACGTCGGTGCAACTCGCGCCGGCGGCGGTGACGTCCGCGAATCTCGCCAACGGCAGCGTGACGCCGCAGAAGCTGTCGATGGCGCTGCCGAAGATGGCGTCGAGCGGACTCACGACCGGCGTCATCGACCTTCCGCTCGGCAGCAGTCTGGTGGTGCGTACGCTGACGATGACGATTCCCGCCGCTGGTCAGGTGATGGTGAATGCGTCCGGTCTTTTCGGCTTCGTCACGGGTTTGGGATTCACGCAGCTCGCCTGGTGCAGCATCTCGACCAGCGCCGTGGTCGAGACCGCGCACTATCTGTACGCACGGACGGACGCGACGATCTACGGCACGGCATTGACGAATGCGCCGTTCGCGGGGGCGAGGGTCTTCAACGTCTCCCCGGGGGTGTTCACGGTGAACCTGGCGTGCACCGCCAGCACGACCGCAGGAATCGGGTTCGAGCCCACGCTGCAGACCGCGCAGATCTCTGCGATCTTCGTCGCGAGCTAGGTCGCGACAGACAGGAGACGAGGCGGGATGCACCGCCTCGCCTCCGTCAGGGTTACTGCTTGCGGTACGAGCTGACGGCCGGCAGGCGCGACCCGGTGCCCGGCGGCGGCGCCGGCTCGGCCACGACGTTCATCGTGATCGACCCGATGCCGTCGATGGCCGCCGTGAACTTCTCGCCCGGCTTGAGGAACCGCTCCGCGCCGCGGTAGGCCTGCCCCATGCCGGTGCCGCCCGACGTGCCGTTGTTCACGACATCACCCGGGTAGAGCG
>CADEFD010000001.1 GCA_902826515.1 uncultured Acidobacteriota bacterium | reverse complement strand
CATAGACCCCATCCTCCCAAGAAATGAGGTCTCGCGAGAACCCGGTACGCTTCAGACCTTCGGATCCAGCTCAGTAAGGCAGAAATGCTGACGCAACGTCTC
Organism: uncultured Acidobacteriota bacterium; assembly: GCA_902826515.1. Classification (GTDB taxonomy): domain Bacteria; phylum Acidobacteriota; class Vicinamibacteria; order Vicinamibacterales; family UBA2999; genus CADEFD01. The sequence goes on along the minus strand of CADEFD010000001.1, from coordinate 81,228 downwards.
CAGCTGGGACACCCGAAAGCGATCGAGACTAGCGACGTAGGTCCGCAGTTGCGGGAGGTGCGTTTGGCGTGGCTAGACGTTGTCACTGCGGTGAGTGAGGTGCAGAGGCGCTTTCCGGTCATTCAGAAGGCCACGTTCGATGCCGCCATAGAAGTTGCGACCTACTTGCCCGTCGGGCGACAGGGGCAGTCAATGGGGTCTGGCGGCGATGCTTCCTCGCCGGTTCAGACGGACGAGGCAAAGGCAGACGCAGAGACTGTGCAGAGGTCCACCGAGGCCGCAATCTCGGAATTTCTTAAGAAAGCGAGGCCGGCCATTCTTGCCGCCGAGCGCGAAGCGACCAACGCCAGCCGAAGCCAGAACGGCTCTGGAGCATTCTGGTCGACGTGTAACCCCGAGCGACGTCGACGGCTATCGGTTGAACTTAATGTCGACGCTTGGTGGTCACTGCGGCCGCAGGAGAACTTCGCTGACAACCAACGGGTGCGCCTCACTACCGCCATGCCCTCCGTGACATATCGGATGTTCGTCGATACTGATCACGACGTACTCGACATCGGCGCTGGCGCGGGCGCCTACTGGTTCAGTTCGAAGGGTTTTGACGCCTTCGACGGTGCCGTCGTTGAGCCCTTGCGTCTAAGCCTGCACGGCCCGACAGCCTGGCACAATAAGTCTCTAAAGGACCCGCGGCGATGGTTGTCGGCCGTCGGAATTCGGGGCGCTCTGCTAGTGGTGCCGCGAGGATTCGGAGCCACGGCGTTCAATGGGACCGGTGCGAAGGCCGCGCGGATCCCAAGCGAACTGGTCACGAGCGTGGGGTTCTTCGTGAACACCAACTCGCTTTTCGGAGGTCCGCGGTAGATAGACGCATTGGCCTGCTAGACGGCGTGTCGTCGGTGAAGGGGCGCGAGGGCCGCTCAGCCGCCGAACCCGCGATCCCTCGCGAAGACGATCGCCTGCGCCCGCGACCACACGCCCAGCTTGTCGAAGACGTTCGAGGCGTGATTCCGCACCGTCTTGTCGCTGATCTGCAGCCGCTCGGCGATCTCGGTGTTGCTGAGACCCGCCGTCATGAGCTGCAGCACGTCGCGCTCGCGGGGTGACAGCGTGGCGAACACGCCGGCGCCGCTGCCGGTGCCGGGCCGCGCGAAGTTCAGTACCGCCTCCTGGAACCGGGCCCATGCCGGCTCCGGTTCGAGCAGCACGTGGTTGCGCGAGTCGAGCTCCACGAACTCGGCGCCGGGAATGTGGCTGGCAAGGAAGCGGCCTTCAGACACCGGCACCACCTGATCGTTCCTCGCATGCAGCACGAGCGTGGGCACGCGCACGTCGGCGAGTGAGGCGGCGATGTCCATGTGGCCGCGCGCTTCGAGCAGGCTCGCGGCGATCTCGCCCGTGGTCGTCTTCAGGCAGAGGTCGTTGTACCACTCGAGTTGTTCGTGGGTGCCGCCGGGAATGAAGCGTGAGGTGAAGACCTGGCGGAACGTGGGGTTGTCGCGCGCCCACGCCACCCGCACGAGGTCGACCATGGCGCGGTGCGCCACCGCCGCGTCGGGCACGTCGCGCTTGAACGCCCCGTGCGCGTAGCCGCCGTAGAGGATGAGGCGGGCCACACGCTCCGGATGCTGCAGTGCGTACTGGATGCACGTGGCCGCCCCCTGCGAGATGCCGAGCAGCGTCACCGGCTCGGCCGGCCGCGCCGCGTCCACGACCAGCTCCAGATCCGATGCCCATTGATCCAGCGTGAGCGGGGCGCCGGGCGTCCAGTCGCTCATGCCGCAGCCGCGTTCGTCGAAGCGCACGAAGCGGAAGTTGGTGGAGAAGAACTGCAGCCAGTGTTTCCAGACCGGGCTCGACCACTCGTACTCGAGGTGCGTCATCCAGTTGGCGGCCTTCACCACGACCGGGCCGGTGCCGGCCTCGGCCCAGGCCAGGCGCGTGCCATCGCGGGCGGTGACGTAGCGGACGTGTTGGCGCAGGCTCATCGGCAGGGCCCCGCGAGGGCCGGGACATTTGTCTCACACTCGGGCCTCGCCCGGCGGGCCAATCGGGACATTGCGCCGATGGCGCGCCGGCGCCCCCCGGCGGATGCTGCCATCTTCCTGGAGGGTCTGCCGTGTTCAAGCGACTGCTGTTCTTCGTCTACGGCGTGGTGTCGTACCTCGTCTTCCTGGCCACGTTCCTCTACGCGATTGCGTTCGTGGGCGGGTTCCTCGTGCCGCGCCGCCTCGACGGCGCGCTCGAGACGTCGCTGCCGGCGGCACTTGCCATCGATGCCGGGCTGCTCACGGTGTTCGCCGTGCAGCACAGCGTGATGGCGCGCCGCTGGTTCAAGGCCTGGTGGACCGGGATCGTGTCCGAGACGATCGAACGCTCCACTTATGTGCTCTGCGCCAGCCTCGCGTTGCTGCTGCTCTTCTGGCAGTGGCGGCCGATCGGCCTCGTGGTCTGGTCCGTGGATGAGCCGCTCCTGCGCGCCGTGTTGTGGACGCTCTTCGCCGCCGGCTGGGGCACGGTGCTGGTGGTGACGTTCCTCATCAATCACTTCGACCTCTTCGGTCTGCGGCAGGTGTGGCTGTCGCTCGTCGGCAAGCCCTACGTGCCCATCACGTTCCGCACGCCGCTGCCGTATCGCTACGTGCGGCATCCGCTCTACTTCGGCTTCCTGCTGGCGTTCTGGATGACACCCACGATGACGCTCGCCCACCTCGTCTTTGCCGTGGCGACCACCGCCTACATCGTGCTGGCCATCCAGTTCGAAGAGCACGATCTCGTCCATCAGCACGGCGCCACCTACGAGCACTATCGACGCCGGGTGCCGATGCTGCTGCCCGGCCGCCCGCGCCGCAGCGTCGCATCAGCGGCTGAGCGTCCGTCTACCCTCATTGAGTCGCCCGATGTCTGAGAAGCGGTAAGCGCCTGCCCGCACCATCGCGCGTGAGCGTGCGCCACCGCCCGGAATCGCCTCCGACGGCCCCCATCGCTGGCCGTTCAATTGCACCGCGTGGCTCATCACATGGGCCAGGACGACCTGGCGGGAGGAACAACGATGGTGGTGTCAATGTCGCGGTGGGTGATGGCGGGTGTGCTCGTGGTGGCGGGATCGATCTCGGCCGTGAGCGCGCAGACGCCGGTGGTGATGGCGCAGGGGCTCGACAACCCGCGCGGGATGGCCTTCGGGCCCGACGGAGCGATCTACGTCGTGGAAGCCGGGCGCGGCGGCACGAGCTCGTTGTGCCTCGCCGTGCCCACCGGCCCGGGCCAGCGCTGTTATGGCGCCACCGGCGCGGTGACGCGCGTGCTCACGGGCACGCCGCTCCAGCAGGGCCGTGTGCTCGGCGGCCTGCCCTCGATCGCCGTGCCGTCGGGCGCCGAAGCCACCGGCCCGCACGACATCGACTTCGGCTTCAACGCCGCTTTCATCACCGTGGGATCGGGCGGTGACCCCGCCACGCTCCAGCCCTTCCGTACGGCCGGCATTCCCTTCGGCAACCTGCTGCTCGTCACCTACACCGGCCAGATCACGCCGATCGTGGATGTGGCGGCCAGCGAGACGGCCAGGAATCCTGATGGCGGTCTGCTCGACTCGAATCTCTACAGCCTCGACATCACCAACACGCGCGGCATCGTGACCGACGCCGGCGCCAACGCGCTCCTCCAGATCGCGCCGGACCTCAGCATCACGACGCTCGCCGTCTTCCCCGAACGCACCGTGGCCGGCCCCGGCGGCAACGTGCAGATGCAGAGTGTGCCCACGGGTGTGGTCGAGGCGGCCGACGGCAGTCTCTACGTGGGCGAACTCACGGGCTTCCCGTTCCCCGTCGGCGGCGCCAACGTCTACCGCATTCCGGCCGGCGGCGGCGCGCCCACGGTGGTGGCGACGGGCTTCACCAACATCATCGACATCGCGCTCGGGCCCGACGGCTCGGCCTACGTCCTGGAACACGACACCAACAGCCTGCTCACCGCCGGCAACATCGGGCGGCTCGTGAAGATCGGGCCCTTCGGCTTCCAGACGGAGCTGGCCGCCGGCCTGCTCACCGATCCCGGCAGCCTGCTCATCGGCAGCGACAACGCCGTCTACGTCACCACCAACAGCAAGTCGGCCGGCACCGGCCAGGTCGTGCGTATCACGCAGTAAGTCGCGGCGGGCGTGTCATGGGTCGTCGGGGAATGCGATAGCATCGGCCGGGTCAGCCAGCCTGTGCGCACCTCCCCCGACGACACCATGGACACCTCCGTCCCGCAACCAGACCTCAACTCCCGCATCGAACGCCGCCTGTGGCTGCTGCATCGCGGCACCGACAAGGCCGAAGCGCGCATGTGCGCCAAGTTCGGCCGGCGCGAGTTCCGCGTCTACGTCAACGGCGAGCTGCTGTGGTCGCGCAACTACGCGATCGACGAGACCACGCGGTTCGACGACGACGCCGCGGCGAAACACACCGAGTTCGTCGCGCTCGGCTGGGCGTCGCCCGACAGCGTGCCCGAGTCGTAGCGCGCGATGCATGCGCGCAACCGCTTCCGCGACGGGTATGACTTCGCGCGTCTGACCGCCGCGCATCCGCCGCTGGCGCCGTTCGTACTGAAAAGCCCGCGGAACGAGTCCACGATCGACTTCGCCGATCCGGCGGCCGTGCTGGCGCTGAACCAGGCGCTGCTGAAAGACGCCTACGGCCTGCAGTGGAGCCTGCCCGCGGGCGCGCTCTGTCCGCCGGTTCCCGGGCGCAGCGACTACCTGCACCATCTCGCGGATCTGCTGTCGGGCGGCGACGACACGGCGATCCCGCGCGGACCCGAGGTGGCCATCCTCGACATCGGCTCCGGCGCCAACTGCATCTATCCGCTCGTGGGTGCGAGCGAATACGGCTGGCGTTTCGTGGCCACCGAGATCGACCAGGCCGCCCATCGCTGGGCGCGGCAGGTCGTGCGCATCAACCTGCCAGTGGCGAAGCTCATCGAACACCGGCACCAGCCCGATCCGCGGTCGTGCTTCGCCCATGTCACGACGCCCGGCGAACGTTTCGCCGCGAGCATGTGCAACCCGCCGTTCCACGCGTCCGCGGAGGAAGCAGCCACGGGGAACGCACGCAAACGCCGCAACCTGCAGCTCGGGCCCGATGCCGCGGCGCTGAACTTCGGCGGCGGGGCGGGCGAACTCTGGTGCGAGGGCGGCGAGGTCGGGTTCATCGAGCGGATGATCGCCGAGAGCGCCACGCGTCCGTCACTCTGCTTCTGGTTCACGACGCTGGTCTCGAAGAGCGCCAATCTGCCGCGCCTGCGCCGGGCCCTCGCACGTGTGGACGCCAGCCATGTGCTCACGATCGACATGGCGCAAGGGCAGAAACAGAGCCGCATCCTCGCCTGGACGTTCATGCAGGCGTGAGTGCCCGATCGGGTGTAAAGTGCCCGGTCATGCGATACCGCGTGCTCTTCGTTCTCGTCGGCGTGTGCTCGATCGGCGCCACCCTTTCCGCCCAGCGTCCGCAGATGACGCCCGAACAACAAGCTGCAGCCGCCGCGCGCCGGCAGGCCGAGATGGCCGCCCCGCGGCCCATTGCCGCCTACGACAGCGTGTGGATGGAGCAGCTCACGTGGATGGAGATTCGCGACGCCATCAAGGAGGGCAAGACCACGGCGCTCATCCTGACCGGCGGCGTCGAGTCGAACGGACCGCACCTGGCCACCGGCAAACACAACTACGCACTCGCCGTGATGGGGGAGGCGATCGCGCGCAAGCTCGGAAACACGCTCGTGGCGCCGATCGTGACACTCGAACCCGGGCGCCCCGACAGCGACCGCGTGGCGCCGGGCAGCGTGTTCCTGTCGCCCGAAACCTACGAGGCCGTGCTCACCGACATGGCGCTCAGCCTCAAGAGCATGGGCTTCAAGGACGTGGTGCTGATGGGCGACAGCGGCGGCAACCAGACCGGCATGAAGAACGCCGCCACCAAGCTGAACACGCGGTTCGGCGGCACGCCGGCGCGCTTCCACTTCATCCCCGAGTACTACGATTACCCGACGGTGCGGAAGTTCGTGCAGGCCGAAGGCATCACCGAGACGATGGAGTTCGAAGCCAGCCAGGGCTCCGACGGCATCCACGAGGAATACGGCATCGACGCCATCATGATGCTGCACGACCCGCGCACGGTGCGCCTCGAGGAGCGCATCAAGGCGAATCGCGCCACCATCAACGGCGCCAGCCTGCTGCCGGTCGAGAAGACGCTCGCGATGGGCCGCCGGATCGTGGAACTCCGCGCTACACAGACCGTGGCGGCCATCCGCAAGTCGCTCGCCGCGAAGTAAGCGGCGCCGGTCGCCCCGTCTCCTAGCGCGTGCCCTGACGCGCGTACCAGGCGGTGTTCTCGAACGGGACGTCCAGGTCCACCACCTCACCCACCCGAGGTGTGACGACCCGCGCGCCTCGGGCGGAGGCCGCGGCGAGCGTGCGGACGATCGGCTCCTCCCAGGCGTGGTACGACAGGTCGAACGTGGCCCAGTGCACCGGCAGCATCACTGACGCGCCGAGGTCCAGGTGGGCGCGCACCGCCGACTCGGGATCCATGTGGATGTCGAGCCACGTCTCGCCGTAGGCCCCGACCTTCATGAGCGTCAGATCGATCGGTCCGAGCCGGCGCCCGATCTCGGCGAAGTGCGGCCCGTAGCCGGTATCGCCGCTGAAGTACACCGATCGTCGCTCTCCGCGGATCACCCACGAACTCCAGAGGGTGGTGTTGTCCATCGCGCGCCGTCCCGAGTAGTGCCGCGCCGGCGTGCAGGTGATGCGCACGCCCTTGATCGTGAGCTCGTCCCACCAGTCCATTTCGTGGATCTGGGCCGCCGGCACCTCCCACCGCTCGAGATGAGCGCCGATGCCGAGGCCCACGTAGAAGTGGGTGCCGCCTGCCGCCAGGTGCTGCACGGTCGGCATGTCGAGGTGGTCGTAGTGATCGTGCGAGATGACCACCGCGTCGATGTTCGTGAGGTCACCGAGCGGAAGTGGCGGCGGGTGGAAACGTGTCGGCCCGATCGGCACGGGCGACACGCGGTTCGACAGCACCGGATCGGTCATCACACGCACGCCGTCGATCTCGACGAGGCTCGAGGCGTGGCCGAACCAGATCGCCCGGAGCCCCGGGGCGGGGGCGGCAGCGAGCGACGCGCGCGCGAGCGGCACGACCGGGACCTCGAACGTCGGCGAACGGACGAATCCCTGGCGATAGAGCCGGAGGTTCCTCAGGATCGACTGGTCGGTCTGTTGCGGCGGCGTATTTTCGAAGCGGCCGTTGATGAAGGCGGAAGACGCCTGCATCCGATCCAGGCGCGCGCCGGTGGCCCGTCCGCCGAAGGGCGGCGTCTGAAGGATCGCGACGACCGCCACCGCCAGCACGGCGGCGAGGATCAGCAGCCACTTCAGCAGTCGTCGCACCAGGCGCATCGTCGCCTACGGCGTGAGCTTCAGCGTGTGTGCCGCCTGTTTGTCGACTCCCGCCCGCGTGTGCGGCAGCGGGAAGTACTGCCCGTTGGCCAGCCGCTCGCGGTGGTTGCCGTAGTAGGGGCTGCCGGGTTGTGCCGACTGGCCGGGGGCGTTGGTCGCCACCGACCTGTCGACGTCGGCGAAGTCGACGATGCGGCGGAAGTTGGCGCCCGTGGCGTTCACCGTGTTGAAGCCGCCCGGACGTTCCACCGGTGGCAGGCTGAACTCCGGAAGGAAGGTGTGCTGCAGCTTGCTGGTGTTGATGCGGCCGTAGCGCCAGGTCGTCCAGTCGCCGCCCCAGTCGTCCGTGAGCCGGTCGATCGCCTGGCGCAGCCCTGTCTCCACGAGCGCACGACGTCTGGCCGCCGGCACGGGGCCGGCGTCGAAGGCACGGCCGCCGTCGGTGCCGGCCCATCGCACGTAGATGGCGCCAGCCAGCGTGTCGGCCGTCAGCACCTTGTTCCAGCCGGCGATGGCGGCGCGCGCCTTTTCGATGTCGGCGTCGGGGCTCGTCCAGCCCTGGAAGAGCGGCAGGTCGCGTTCGGCGCGCAGGGAATACGCGTCGTGCTGCATCGCCTGGAGATCGGCGACTGAAAACTTCTGGCCGGTGCCGAGCATCTGGTGAATGCGGGTGATGCGTGATTCCTTCACGCCCTTCGACGTCTTGTAGAGCACGGGGCGGCCCGTGTATCCCGGCGGATGGCTGTTGTCGTTGGCGGTCGCGATGTAGCCACGTTCGGGGTTGTATTCCCGCGGCAGGTCGGTGCGGAAGCCCTTCCATTCGTATTTGCCGGTGCCCGGCACCGGCAGGCGGCCGTTCCATCCGGCGCGATCGGGCGTGAGCCCGCTCACCTGGAGCGCGATGTTGCCGGCTTTGTCGGCACAAAGCAGGTTGTGCGTGGGCACCTTCCACGACATCGCCCGGTCGAAGAAGTCCTCGCAGCTCGTGGCCTGCGACAGGCGCAGGCTGCCTTTGTACGGGGCCGTGCCGGGCTGCTGGTTCACCGACCGCGCCACGTAGGCGCGATTGCGCGCGCGGTCTTCGTGGAACACGGGACCGTGCCGGGTGAACTTCAGCTCCACGGTGCGGGGCGCTTCACCCTTCACCTTGATCTCTTCGCGAATCACCGACATCGGCTCCCAGGCGCCGTTGAACTTCGTCTGGCCGGCATCGGCCGGATTGGTCTCTTCGATGACGGTGTCCACCATGTCGATGCCGGCGAAGGTGAACGCCCAGCCCATCGTGTCGTTGCTGCCGGCATCGACGCCCATGAACGGCGGCTCCGAGCCGCCGATGACGTTCCAGCCGGGCGCTGACAGGTGCACGAAGGCGCGCAGCGACGGCATCTCGATCGTGCGATGCGGATCGTTTGCGAGGATCGGCACGCCCGTCGTCGTGCGCTTCCCGCTCACCACCCAGTTGTTGCTGCCGTCCATGTCCTGCAGCTCCGGCGCCCGGCGCGCGACCTTGAGCGGGCTCACGAGGCCGCGGTACTGCGGCACGATCTCGAGGTCGGGCAGGATGCCGGCTTCGAAGGGACTGCCGTCGCCACGACGCACCACATCGAGGATGTCCTCGGGGATGGCCTTCACGTCGAGCCCGTCGGGCACCACGAGGTCGTCCCACGGATCCGGCGCGGCCTTGAGGTTCGCGGCCTTCACGCCCATCTTCGCCACGTCGAGCGCCAGGCGCAGCTCTTCCTCGGGCGTGCCGCCGGCGCTGTCGAGGCCCAGGCGCGCCCACCGCAGCGTGACGGTCTTCGCCGTCCACGGTTCCGGCACGAGGCCCGTCAACGCGAACTCGACCGGCAGCTGATCCTTGTTCGCGGCGATGTAGGCATTGAGGCCGTTGGCGTACGCCGTGAAGAGGCGCTCGGCATCGGGGTGGTAACTCTTCCATTCGGTGTCGTCGTAGGGGCCGCGATACATCATCAGCCGCGTGCGCGCGTCGTAGTCGAAGGCTTTCGGCCCGAAGATCTCGGCCAGCCGGCCTTCACGCCAGCGCCGCCACAGCTCGAGCTGCCACAGCCGGTCCTGCGCCATCACGTAGCCCTGCGCGAAGAACAGGTCGTCGTCGTTCTGCGCGTAGATGTGCGGGATCCCCGCGTGGTCGCGGATGATCTCGACCGGCGCCTTGAGGCCCGCCACCTTCAGCTCGCCGTCGAGCCGGGCGAGCGATCGCGCGGCCAGGGCGTCGAGCGAGTCTGGCGGCGCGGCCGGGGCCGGGGCGGTGGACGAACAGGCGCCGAGCAGGGCGGCGGCAACGAGGGCGGCGAACTGGACGGCACGGCGGCGCATGATGGTCTCCCGGGCGCCGCGACCGCCATCCGCGGCACGGCGGCAGGATGATACCGCGTCACCGTCGCGAAACCCGTCCGGCCGGCCGGCGGCCAAACAAATGGAGCCGCGTTGTCGTCACATCCGGTGGCGGCGCCGGCTCCAGGGCCCGGGCGCCGGTATGATGGCGCTCGACACCCCCGTGACCGGCCAGACGCTCGCTCATTACCGATTGCTCGACCCGCTTGGCAAAGGTGCCATGGGCGAGGTGTATGCCGCCGAAGACGTGCGCCTCGGACGGCGCGTGGCCGTGAAGCTGCTGCCGGCCGACGTCAGCAGCGTGCCCGACGCCGTCGAACGTTTCGAACGCGAAGCGCGCATCATCTCGTCGCTCAACCACCCGAACATCTGCACGCTCTTCGACATCGGCGTGCACGACGGCCGGCAGTTCATGGTCATGGAACTGCTCGAGGGCGCCACCCTCGCCGCCCGTCTCGCCGGCGGGCCGCTGCCGCTCGACGAAGTACTGGCCTGCGGCGCCGACGTGGCGGCGGCGCTCGACGCCGCCCACCGCAAGGCCGTGGTACACCGCGACATCAAGCCGGCGAACCTCTTCGTGACCGGCCACGCGGTGGTGAAGGTGCTCGACTTCGGCGTGGCCAAACTCACCGACGCGCCGAGCGCCCTCGACACCACCACGGCCGGCACCGACCAGCTGACCGTGTCGGGCACGTCCGTCGGCACGGTGGCCTACATGTCGCCGGAGCAGGCCCGCGGCGAGGCCATCGACGGCCGCAGCGACCTGTTCTCGCTCGGCGTCGTGCTCTACGAGATGGCCACGGGCCGCCAGCCCTTCGGCGGCGCCACCGCCGCCGTGATCTTCGAGGGCATCCTCACCCGCACGCCGCCGGCGCCGTCCACTCTCCGGCGCGACCTGCCGGCGGCCTTCGACCGGGTGGTGCTCAAGGCGCTCGAGAAGGACCCGGCACGGCGCTACCAGTCGGCGGCCGACCTGCGCGCCGATCTCGTGGCCCTGCGCCGCGCGTCGGAGCCGCGGATCGCCGCCGCCACGGCCGTTGCGGCCGAACCGGCGCCGGCAGGTACGGCCGCCGCACCACGCCGCTCGCGCGCCTGGTGGCTGGCGGCGCCGCTGGCCACCGCGGCCCTCGTCGCTGCGTTCGTTGCCTGGCAGTCGGCCCGCACGCCGGCGCTGCAGTCGCGCGATCTGGTCGTGCTCGCCGACCTCACGAACCGCACCGGCGACGTGATGTTCGACGACACCCTCGGCGAGGCCCTGGCCGTGCAGCTCCGGCAGTCGCCGTTCCTGAACCTCGTGCCCGATCAGCGCGTGCGCGCCACGCTGCGCATGATGGAGCGGCCCGCCGACACCCCGATCGACGCGGTGGTGGGCCGCGAGGTGTGCCAGCGCGTCGGCGCCAAGGCGCTGCTCACGAGCGCCATCGCCAGCCTCGGCAGCAGCTACGTGATCACGCTCGGCGCGCTCGACTGCGTGACCGGCGACACGCTGGCCGAACGTCAGGCCCAGGTGGCGCACAAGGAAGATGTGCTGCGGCAGCTCGGCGGCGCGGCGCGCGAACTGCGCGAGCAGCTCGGCGAGTCGCTGGCGTCGCTGACCCGCTACGACGCCAATGTCGAACAGGCGACGACCGCGTCGCTCGAAGCGCTCAAGGCCTACAGCCAGGCGATCGCGCGCCGGCGCGCGGAAGGTGACCGCGCGGCACTGCCGCTCTTCCGCCGCGCCATCGAACTCGATCCCGAGTTCGCGCTGGCGCATGCGCGGCTCGGCACCGCCTATTCGAACGTCAACGACACCGCCAACGCCCGCATCCAGACCGCGCGGGCCTACGCGCTGCGCGACAAGGTCAGCGAACTCGAACGCCTCTACATCGAGGCGCGGTACTTCACCACCGTCGAGCCCGACGAGCACAAGGCGATCGAAGCCTACCGCGTCACGCTCGCCACCTACCCGAACGACTACACGTCGCGCGTCAACCTCGCCATCCTGCTGCGCTCGCAGGGCGAGCTCGACGAAGCCATCTCGCTGCTGCGCGAGGCCGCGCGGCTGTCGCCCGAAGAGCCGACGGCGCGCGTGAATCTCGCGAGCACGCTCATCGAGGCCGGACGCCTGGAAGAAGCCCGCACGGATGCCGAGCAGGCCATCACACTGCGCGACGACGGCGCCGCCCGCACGTTGCTGCTCACCGTGGGTGTGCTCGCGAGCGACACGGCTCTCGAGGAACGGCAGATGGCCTGGGCGCGCGCCAACAGCGATCCGCGCCAGTCGGTGCCCATGCTGCTGCGCGTGGCGCTCTATCGCGGACAGCTCGACGAAGCCGAACGCCTGCTGGGCGAGGTGGAGCGTGTGTTCGGCGCGGCGAACCTGTGGTCGGTGGTGGGTGAGCTGAGAGGCGCGGTAGCGATCTCGCTGGCCACGGCCGGCGCCACGGCGCGCGCCCGCGCTTACGTCGAGCCGCTCGAACACGATCACCCGGAGTCGAGCAGCGTGGAAGAACGCCAGGTGCTGGCGGCGCTCCTTGAAGATGCCGCGTTCGCCCGGCGCACCTTGCCGCTGGCGCTCGGCCCTGCCGAGCCCGACCGGCCCGAGATCGCGGCCGCGCCGTTGTTCCGGGCCTTCGCGTACCTGGCTGAACAGGCGCCGGCCCGCGCCCTCGAAGCCCTGGGGCCGGTGCGCTACCGTCCCGCGGATACCGACCACGTGCTGACGCGCGGCCTCATCGCGCTGGAACTCGGGCGCTACGACGACGCCATCGCCGATCTGACGTGGCTGCGCGACAACTCCCGCAAGGAACTCACGCCCAATGCCGCGTTCGTGCGCGTGCTGCTCGCGCGGGCCCACGAGCGCGCGGGCCGACCGGCCGAGGCGCGGGCCGCGTATGCCGCCTTCCTCGAGTTCTGGAAGACGGCCGACCGCGACCTGCCGGTCGTGGCGGAGGCCACCGCCGCGCTCGCGCGGCTCGGCACGTAGCGCGTCCGCCGCCGGCGTGCTGGTGCGCGCTACTCGCGCAGGCCGAACGTGAAGAGGGCGTTGCCGGCAATCACCGACACGTACTGCTTGCCGTCCACCATGTAGGTGACCGGCCCCATCACGATCTGTCCGCCGAGGCTCGCCTTGAAGAGCAGCGCGCCGGTGCGGGCGTCGAGCGCCATGAAGTGGCCTTCGCGGCCGCCCGTGAAGAGCAGGTCGCTCGCCGTCGTGAGCATGCCGGCGTCGCTCACGTCGAACTGCCGCAGCTTCCACTTCACCTGACCGGTGTCGGGATCCATCGCCATCACGGCGCCGTTGCCCACTTCGTCGGTCCAGTTGTTGATCGGGCCGCGCCGGCCGATGCCGATCGTGGGGGCGCCGGGCGCCGGCGTGACCACGCTGAAGCCGCCGCCCGTGAAGAGCTGCCCGGGCTTGTATTCCTGCTCTTCGGGCCGGTAGATCGTGCCGTAGTTCTCCCACGCGGAGAAGTAGAAGAGGCCCGTGCGGGGGCTGTACGACGGCAGATACCAGTTGGTGCCGCCCTGATTGCCCGGGTAGGTGGGGGAGCCGAGCGGCTGCGGCGTCTGCTGCGGCCGGCCCTTCGCGTCGAGCCCGCTGGCCCAGTTCACCTTCACGAACGGCGTGCCGGAGAGGTACTCGCCGGTCACGCGGTCGAGCACGTAGAAGTAGCCGTTCCTGTTGGCCCAGAGCATCAGCTTGCGCGGCTGGCCCTTCCACACGCGATCGACGAGCACCGGCACCTGCACGGCGTCGTAGTCGTAGGGATCGTTCGGCGTGAACTGGAAGTACCACTTCAGTTTCCCGGTGTCGGCGTCGAGCGCGATGGCGCAATCGGCGTAGAGGTTGTCGCCGGGGCGCTGCTTCGGGTTCCAGTCGGGCCCGGGATTGCCGATGCCCCAGTAGACGAGGTTCAGCGCCGGGTCGTAGGAGCCGGTCACCCACGCGGGCGCGCCGCCGGTTTTCCAGTCGTCGCCGTCCCAGGTGTCGTGGCCGGGCTCGCCGGGGCCGGGAATCGTGTGGAACTTCCACACTTCCTTGCCGGTCTTCGTGTCGTAGGCGGCGACGAAGCCGCGGATGCCGTACTCGCCGCCGCCGACGCCCACGAGCACCTTGTCCTTGATGACGAGCGGCGCCATCGTGATCGAATAGCCGGTCTTCACGTCGCCCACCTCGATGTTCCAGCGGGCCTTGCCGGTCACGCGGTCGATGGCGATGAGCCGCGCGTCGAGCGTGCCCATGAACACGAGATCGCCGAGGATGGCGACGCCGCGGTTGTTGGCGCCGCAGCAGACCTTCGCGTCGGCCGAGGGCGTGTGGCGATAGAGCCAGTAGAGCGCGCCGGTCTTCGCGTCCACGGCCATCACGTCGTTGGGGCGCTGCGTGAGGTACATCACGCCGTCCACCACGATCGGGTTCGACTGCCAGGCGCCGAACACCTGGTTCTGCACGACCCACTTCGATTCGAGCCGGGCGACGTTCGCCGGCGTGATCTGGTCGAGCGTGCTGTGCCGCTGGCTGGTGTAGGTGCCGCCGTAGGTGAGCCAGTTGTGCGGCTCACCGGCCGCGCGCAGCAGGCGATCGCCTGTGACCTGCGCGTCGAGCGCGTAAGAACCGGCGACGAGGGCCGCGAGCAGCAGCGCGAAGCCCGCGCGGGGACGACGGATGACGCGGCTCATTGCACACCTCGCAGCGACAGCAGATAGGCGACGAGGTCGGCGACCTCGTCGGTAGACAGCACCTTCGCGACCGACGGCATCGGCGAGGTCGTGCCGGCCTCCATCGACCTGATGTCGGCCTTCACGACCGTCACGAGCTCCCCGGCATCGCTCACGAGCTGCACCGAGAACGTGTCTTCGTTCGTGCGCCGCCCGCGCACGGTGGTGCCGGCCGTGGTCACGATGGTGACCGGGCGGTTGATGGGCAGCATCGCGCGCGTGGGGTCGAGCAGCGAACGCTGCAGCGCCGCCGGCGTGCGCAGGGCGCCGATGTCGCTGAGATCCGGCGCGGCGAGCGGTCCGGTGCCGTGCACGCGATGGCAGGTGGCGCAGCCGCCCTTGCCGCTGAAGAGCGCGCGGCCGCGGTCCACGTTGCCGACCTTCACGGCCGTGCCCGAGGGGTCGAAGCCGGCGCGGATGAACGCGATGAGGCCGCGGGTGTCGTCGGCCGAGAGCGTGAAGCCCGGCATGGCCGGCGGCACGCCCTTGGCGATCACCGTCGCCAGGTCGTCGTCCGTCACCGCCCGGCGGAAGCGCCCGAGGCGCAGGTTGACGCCGGCCACGGTGTCGCCGCCGGCGCCGTGACAGAGCTGGCACTGCGCGCCGTAGAGCCGGACGCCGGTCGTGATGTCGGCGGAACTATAGGTATGGTCCTGGGCCCGGACGGGCGCCGCGGCGACCACGAGCAGCAGGAGCGGGAGCAGGCGCGAGCGCCAGGGCACGGACATGGAGCGCACTTGTACCCGTTCGTCCCGGCACGTGCAACCGGTGACGGCCGGGGGCGCGGAATCCGGCTGATAATGGCCGCATGCGAATGTTCTCCCAGATGCTCGCCGGCGCCGCGCTCGTGGCCGGCCTCGTGGCCCCGGCCGCCGCGCAGGCCCCGGTGGCCTATCGCGTGTCGTTTCCCGCCCCGGAGCACCGCTGGCTGCAGGTGGAGGTCACCTTCGCGGACGTTCCCGCCGGCCCC
The DNA here is from genome assembly GCA_902826515.1 of uncultured Acidobacteriota bacterium. Taxonomy (GTDB): domain Bacteria; phylum Acidobacteriota; class Vicinamibacteria; order Vicinamibacterales; family UBA2999; genus CADEFD01. Next base: position 65,764 of record CADEFD010000001.1, on the reverse strand, counting down.
CTCCAGGTGCGCATGAGCCGAAGTTCGCCCGGCCGCTACGCGCTGCACGAGTTCGCGAAGAACGTCTTCGACGTGCAGGTGAAAGACGGCAAGGGGCGTCCGCTCGTGGCGCAGCGCCCCAACCTGCACCAGTGGACGGTCGTGGGACACGACGGCACGGTCGTCGTGAGCTACCGCGTGTTCGGCGACCGCACCGACGGCACGTATTTGAGCGTGGACGCCACGCACGGCCACCTGAACATGCCGGCCGCGCTCATGTGGGCGCGCGGGCTCGAACAGCGCGCCGCCCGCGTGGAGTTCGTGCCGCCGGCCGGGAAGACCTGGAACGTGGCGACGCAGCTCTTTCCCACCGGCAGCCCGCACGTCTTCACCGCGCCGAACCTGCAGTACCTGATGGACAGCCCCACCGAAGTGGGCGCCTTCACCTCGCGCGTCTTCACCGTGGACGACGGCAAGGGCCCGGCGCAGACCTTCCGCATCGCGCTGCACCACGACGGCAGCGACGGCGACGCCGATGCCTTCGCCAGGGACGTCGAGAAGATCGTGCGCGAGACGATGCCGATCTTCGGCGAGTTCCCGCGCTTCGACGGCGGCACCTACACGTTCCTCTCCGACTACCTGCCGTGGGCCAACGGCGACGGCATGGAGCACCGCAACAGCACGGTGCTGTCGTCGCCGGGTTCGCTGCGCAGCCCCGGGCAGCGCGCCGGCATCATCGGCACCGTGGCGCACGAGTTCTTCCACGCCTGGAACATGGAGCGCATCCGCTCGAAGGGCATCGAGCCGTTCAACTTCGACGACGCCAACATGTCGGGCGAGTTGTGGTTCGGCGAAGGCTTCACGAGTTACTACGACGCGCTCATCGTGCACCGCGCCGGCCTCTCGGCCCTCGACTCGATGCTCGAAGACTACAGCGGCGTCGTCAACACGGTGATGCAGTCGCCGGGCCGCCAGTTCCGCACCGCCGAGCAGATGTCGCAGCTCGCGCCCTTCGTGGACGCCGCCGTGTCGATCGACAAGACGGCCTGGTCGAACACGTTCATCTCGTATTACACGTGGGGTGCGGCGATCGGCCTCGCGATGGACCTCTCGCTGCGCGACATGACGAACGGCAAGGTCACGCTCGACGACTACATGAAGCTGATGTGGACGGAGTACGGCGTGCCGGGCATGAAAGCGGCGCCGGGTGTCGTGGCGAAACCCTACACGATGGAAGACCTGCAGGGCCGGCTCGCGCAGCTCTCGGGTGATGCCACCTTCGCGCGTGAGTTCTTCGCGAAGTACGTGCAGGGGCACGAGGTGCCGGACTACACGCGCCTCTTCGCGCGGCTCGGCTTCGTCGTGCGCAAGCGCGCCGCAGGCAAGGCGTGGATCGGCAGTGCGCCGCTGCTGCAGAACGGCGGCGGGCTGCGGGTCGGGCCGGTGGCCTTCGACTCGCCGCTCTACAAGGCCGGAGTTTCGCAGGACGACCAGATCGTCGCCGTGGATGGCGTCGAAGTCACGACGCCGCAGGCCGTGAACGACCTCATCGCGAAGCAGGCGCCCGGCGCGCAGGTGCCGGTGCGCTTCGTACGGCGCAGCGGCGGGGAGCCGGTGACCGCCACGCTCACCCTCGAGGAAGATCCCCGCATCGTCATCGTGCCGGCCGAATCCACCGGCGCCGCCGTGTCGCCCGAACAGATGCAGCTGCGCCGCGCGTGGCTGGCCGCAAAAGCCCGCTAAGGAGTGATCATGACCGCCCGCCGTTCATTTGTGGCCGCCCTCGCGGCGCTGGCGTTGGCCGTGGTGCCGGTCGCGGCCCAGCCCGACGACCTCACCAAGGTGCCGCGCATCACGCTCGCGCAGTTCAAGCCGCTGCACGCGAAGAACGCCGTGCTCACGATCGACGTGCGCGATCCGCACGGCTTCGACGCCGGCCACGTGCCCGGCGCGCTCAACGTCTCGGTCGTGGACGTCGAGATCATGGCCAACCGCGTGCTCAAGGAAAAGCGGCCCGTCGTGGCCTACTGCGCCTGCCCCGACGAACACTCGGCGCTCGTCGTGGCGGCCAAGCTCATGCGCGTGGGCGTGAAGGACATCAAGGTGCTGAACGGCGGCTGGAACGGCTGGAAGGCGGCCGGCGGCAAGGTGGAAGTGACCCCCGAGCCCCGCTGAGCCGCGGCCGATTGCATGACGATGACTGGTCATCTAGACTGGTCACATGAAATACCCCGCCTCCGACTTCAAGGCGCACTGCCTCAAGTTGATCGACCGGGTGCGCGAAACGGCCGAACCCATCACCATCACGAAGCGCGGGCGCGTGGTGGCTCGCCTCGTGCCCGCGGGCGATGACGACGACCGGCCCTGGTCACGCTTGCGTGGCACCGTCCGCTGGAGGGGGGACCCCCTGCAGCCGGTCGTGGACGAGAACGAGATCGAGGCCCTGAAGTGACAGCCGCGCCGGTGCTCGACACCCATGCGTGGATTTGGTGGCTCGATGGCGACCCGAGGCTGCCGCGCGCCACGGCCGACGCCCTGGACGCCCTTCCCGCCACCAGTCGCCCGATTCTCTGCGACATCAGCCTGTGGGAAGTGGCCATGCTCGTCGAGCGCCGGCGGCTGGCGCTGGCCATTCCCTTCGACGCGTGGCTCGAGGCCGCGGCCCATCCGAGGACGGTGCGGCTGCAGCCGATCACCGCCGGAATTGCGGCCGAGGTGGCCCGGCTGCCCGCGACCTTCCACCGCGATCCCGCCGACCGGCTCATCGTGGCCAGCTGTCGTGTGCTCGGCGCGCCACTGGTCTCGAAGGACCGGCTCATCACCTCGTCGCGGCTCGTGAAGTCGTGGCGGCCCTGACGGGTCCGCGGTCGCCCCGGCGCCCTGCTACACTGACAACAGGCCACCACGGCCGCCCGGAGACAGAGTTGCACTCATGACCACCACCCGACTGTTCGTTGCCGCCAGCACCCTGACCGCCCTTGCTCTCACCGTCGCCAGCGCCACCGTCGACCTCCGCGCGGCGCAGGCGAAGAATGCCAGCGAAGGCATCTACACCAAGGCGCAGGCCGAACGTGGACTGACGCTGTACGACACGTCGTGCGCGTCGTGCCATGAGCTCGGCAAGTTCAAGGGCACCGAGTTCGCCAACGCCTGGACGGACAAGCCGCTCATCGACCTGCACACCGCTGTCGTCTCGATGCCGATGGACGCGCCGGGCAGCATGAAGCCGGCCGAATACGCCGAGATCATCGCCTACTTCCTGAGCATCAACGGCTACCCGGCCGGGCAGACCGAACTTGACGGCTCGGAAGCGTCGATCAAGGCGATCACGCTCGACGCCAAGAAGTAAAGGACGGCGCGCGGGCCGTGCCCCATCACATCCTCGGGCTGCACCACGTCACCGCCACGGCGGGTGACGCGCAGGCGGATCTGGACTTCTGCCTGGAGACGCTCGGGCTGCGCCTGGTGAAGAAGACCGTCAACTTCGACAACCACGGCGTCTACCACTTCTACTACGGCACCGAGCACGGCGCCCCCGGCACCATCTGGACGACGTTCCCCTACAAGGGGCGCGGTGTGCGGGTGGGGCAGAAGGGCGCCGGCCAGGTCGTGGCCACGGCCTTTTCGGTGCCGGCCGGGTCGCTCGATTTCTGGCAGGCCCGGCTCGCTGCCACCGGCGTGGCCACGCAACGGGACGCGTCGCGGTTCGGCGACGACGTGCTGCGGTTCGACGATCCGTCCGGGCTGTGGTTCGAGCTCATCGCCGGCGCCGACGATCCGCGCGCGCCGTGGACGGGCAAGGACATCGATGCCGCCCACGCGATCCGCGGCCTGCATTCCGTCACCATGACCGTGCGCGCCCTCGGCCCCACGCGCGAGCTGATGACGGACCTGCTCGGCTACGCCGTGACGGCGGAGGCCGGGAACCGCATGCGCCTCACCGCGGGCGGCGCCGCGCCCGGGCACATCATCGACATCCTCGAGGAACCGGCGGCCGCGCCGGCCGTGAACGGCCTCGGCACCGTGCACCATGTGGCGATGGCCATCGCCACGCCCGGGGAGCAGCTGGCGCTGCGCGAGGATCTGCTGGCCCGCGGCGTGTCGGTCACCGAGGTGCGCGACCGGTCGTACTTCCAGTCGATCTACTTCCGCGTGCCCGGCGGCGTGTTGTTCGAAGTGGCCACGATCCAGCCGGGCTTCACGGTGGACGAAGACCTCGCCACGCTCGGCCAGGCACTCAAGCTGCCGTCGTGGGAGGAACACCTGCGGCCGGCCATCGAAGCCGGGCTCGAGCCGATCGTCTACCGCTGATGGCGCCGCACGATCGCGAGCCGGTCGCCGCTCACGGCACGCCGCTCGGCGCCGCGCCGGTGGCCGTGATCCTGATGCATGGCCGCAACGCCGGCCCGGCCAACATCCTCGACCTCGCCGCCCGGTTCCTCCGCCCGGACCTCACATACCTCGCGCCAGCCGCCGCCGGCCGCACGTGGTATCCGCACAGCTTCCTCACCGCTCGCGAAAGCAACGAGCCGGGCCTGTCATCGGCGCTCGGCGTGATGGCGCGCCTGGTGGACGAGGCCGACGCCGCCGGTGTGCCGCGCCATCAGGTCGTGATTGCCGGCTTCTCGCAGGGCGCCTGCCTCGCGGCCGAATTTGCCGTGCGGCATCCCGCCCGCTACGGCGGCATCGCCGTCTACAGCGGTGGCGTCATCGGGCCGCCGGGCACATCGTGGCCCGACACCGGCGATCTGGCCGGCACGCCGATGTTCTTCGGCTGCAGCGACGTCGACAGCCACGTGCCCGACGCGCGCGTCGGCGAGAGCGCGGTCCTCTGTGCGCGCCTCGGCGCCGAGGTCACGCGGCGCGTGTACCCCGGCATGGGCCACCTCGTGAACGACGACGAGATCGCCTGGATGCAGACGCTGCTCGCCACCCTCGCGCCGCCGCGTTAGGCGACGGCCGGCGCCAGCATCCGCACGGTGCCCTTCGTGGCGTCCACTTCGACCTCGACGCCGAACGGCAGCGTGAACTGCTTCGTGACGTGGCCGATCATCGCGCCGTGCCACGCCGGCACGCCGAGCGGCTTCACGTGCTGCATCAGCACGTCCTCGAGCGTGAAGGAACCGAAGCCCTCACCCGGGTCGCAGTCGCTGCACGTGCCCCACACGACGGCCTTCACCTGATCCAGCACGCCGGCGAGCGTGAGCTGCTGGAACATGCGGTCCACGCGGTACGGCGCTTCGCCCACGTCTTCGAGGAACAACACGGCATCGCGGAAGTCTGGCAGGTAGCGCGAGCCGATGATCGTCGTGAGCACCGTGAGGTTGCCGCCGAGGAGCCGTCCCCGCGCCACGCCCGGCGTGATCGTGGCGGTGCGATGTTCGCGCTGCACGAGCGTGTCATCGACGTCGAACGTGCGGTCGTTCTCGAAGGTCACGGCCTCGGCGCCGAAGAGCACACGTTTCAGCCAGCCCACGTTGAAGCTGTTCCACTCCGAGATGCCCACCGGGCCGTGGAAGGTCACGAGGCCGGTGCGGCTGTGCACGGCGTGGTGCAGGGCGGTGATGTCGCTGTAGCCGAGCAGCACCTTGGGGTTGCGGCGGATGGCGTCGAAGTCGAGGCGCGGCAGGATGCGCGCGCAACCCCAGCCGCCGCGGATGCAGATGATGCCCTTCACCGCCGCGTCCACGAACATCGCGTTCACGTCGGCCGCGCGGTCTTCATCGCGCCCGGCGAAGTAGCCGTGGCGATCGAGCACGTGCGCGCCGACCTTCACCTTCAGCCCCATCGCCTCGAAGCTCTCGCGCACGATGTCGATGTCGATGGTGCTCCAGGTGGCGCCGGCGGGATTCACGAGGCCCACGGTATCGCCGGGCCTGAGGCGCGGCGGCCGCACGAGCGCCGGTGTCGCCGGCGTCTGCGCGGCGGCGCGCGCGGTCTGCAGGGCGCCCAGGCCGGCCAGGCCCGCGGCAGCGGATGTGACGAAGGAGCGACGCGTCGGCATGCGGCGCAGTGTACCAAGTCCCTCATCCGATCCGCGCATACGTTGAATCAGGGGCACTCCGCTGCGTAGACTGGGCGCCATCATGCACTCGCGTCCATTCGCCGCACCACTTGCGCCCGTGCCCGCCAGCCTTCCCGCCTCCCGCCTCCGCCAGCGTACCACCCCGCAGTGCCCCGCCTGTCAGCAGCAGACCCGACAGCAGCAGTAGCTCCGCTCCCTCTCCCTTTCCATTCGTAAGTTCGTGACCGGCGGAGCGCCAGCAGGCGCGTCGTGTCGCGATCGGTGTCTCTTCAGGAGCCGTCAATGAAGGCGACGTGTGCGCTCGTGCTGGTCGTGTCTCTCGGAATCGCGGAACTGCGGGGGCAGGAGGCGCCCCCGGCCGTGCGGGCGATGGACGCCGGCGCCGTCGAAGCCTGCAACCACGGCCGCGTGTCCTCGACGTCGTTCCGCGCGCTCGTCGAGTCGTTCGATCCGGAACACGTGGTGGTGCACGTCGAAACCGGGGTGGTGCGGATCTTCGGCACGGCCGGCGCGACACGGCTCGTCGGTACCGCGGGGCACTGGCGCTACGTGCGCATCACGGTGGATCCGGATCTGCCGCTCGATGAACGCACGGCCGTCATCGCGCACGAGCTCCAGCACGCGCGCGAGATCGCCGACGCGGCCGCCGTCACCCAGAATCAGGTGCGGCAGCTCTTCGAGCGGATCGGGCGGCCGGTGCAGGGCGCGGTAGATACGTACGAGACGGCGGGCGCCATCACCGCGGGCATGCGTGTGTGGCGCGAACTAAGGGCGACGGCCGCGCGCACCCGGGCCATGGCCCGGGCGCTCAAGACCGTGCCTGAGCCGCCGATCGCCGTCGTCAGGGTGCAGTGAGGCGCGAGACCTCGTCGGCCACGAACGCCTGGAATTCCTCTTCGGTCCGCACGTCGAAGAGCGCGCGCATCCGGTAGTGACCCAGGCCGCAGAGCTGCGAGCAGCCCACTTCCCACGAGCCGGTGGTGATGGGCGTGAACCACGTGCTCACCGGCAGGCCGGGGGTCACGTCCTGTTTCACCCGCATCGTCGCGAGGGTGAAGCTGTGGATGACGTCCTTGCTCGAGAGGTGCACCACGGTGGGCCGGTTCACCGGCACGACGAGAATGCCGATGAGCACGTAGTCGTCGGCCGCCGCCGGATCGCTGCGATCGATGCCGATGGGATCCGCGGCGGTGATGAGCGACGGCGTCGTGCGTCCGAAGTGCAGGTCCGGGCCGGGATAGTGGAAGTTCCAGGCGAACTGCTCGCCGATGACGCGCACTTCGGCGGCGCCGGCCGGCACCGGCCGCGCGCGTTCGAACCAGGCGGGCAGCGCCGACCCGGCGAGCAGCCAGACGTCGCCGAGCACCACCGCGGCCACGGCCACGAGCGGCCAGCGCTGGCCGGCAGGCTTGCCCGGGGCCACGCCCGGACGGGCGCGGAATTTCACGAGCATGATCGCGAAGAGCACGAGCCAGCTCAGGAAGATGAGCGCCCCTTCGGTGTGCGTGGCGGCGAGCACGCTGTCGAACTTCGCCGCGTGCGCCGAGGCCGGCGTGGGCAGCCAGCGGTTGATCCACTCGCCGATCACGGCGCCACCTCCGGGCGGGCGCCGGCATCCGCTTCCCGCGCGAACGCGGCATCCTGCCGCACGATGGCCAGCGCGCCGCGCACGAGCGCGCCGATGACCACGACCGCCACGACCGCCATCACGGCCACCCCGGCATGCAGGCCGCTCGTGAGGAGCGAGTCGAACGGCCGCGCGCACACGACACAGGCGAGGATCGGGCTCATACCAGGTACAACCCTCCCACGGTCGTGAGCCACAACACGAGCATCAGGAGCCAGTAGCGTTGCAGCATGGCGCCGCGTCTGGCGCGTTGTGCCGCCGGCACCCGCTCGAGCGCCACCCACACCGCGGCAATCGTGCCGCCGGCCACGAGCAGCGCCACCGTACCCGTGAGCACGTACCAGCAGGCGAGCGGCACGCTCATCGCCGGCACGAGCCCCTGCGAGGCGAGCCAGCCGGCAATGTAGACGCAGCGCCAGACGAAGGCCGTGCCCGCCAGGCCCACGAGCCACGAAAAGCGCGGCAGGCCGGCAATCGCCACCCCTTCGCCGGCAAGCCGCCGTGACTGCATCACGGCGAAGCCGAGCCACATCGTGCGGAACCAGTGGTCCACGGCGATCGGCCACTCGGCCGCCGGACCCGTGCGCCAGGGCGTCTCCCACACGGGGCTGCCGGCGCGCAGCAGCACGTAGCCCGAGAAGAGCGCGCCGTAGAACATCACGATCGACGCGATGAACAGCCACATGCCGGCGCTCGCGGCGCGGCCCTGACGGTCGGACAGGGCGATCGTACTCATGCCCCTTCCTCCTCGTAGCGGTACGGGGCGCCGGTCACGATCGGGGGCTCGGCGAAGTTGCCGGCCGGCGGCGGCGAGGTCGTGGCCCACTCGAGCGTGGTCGCCTGCCACGGGTTCTCCGCCGGGGTCCCGCGCTTCGCGCTCCACACGATGTTGACGAGGAACACGAGCTGGAAGACGCCGAGGGCCACGGCGTTCCATGTCATGTGCGGATTCCAGGCGAGCGTCGGCTCGGCCAGCTGGTACTGCAGGCCGGCGTCGTACATCCGCCGGTTCACGCCCATGATGCCCATGAGGAACATCGGCAGGAACACGGCGTTCATCGTCACGAACGAGCCGATGAAGTGCACGAGGCCGAGCCGTTCGTCGAGCCGCCGGCCCGTCACCTTCGGGAACCAGTGATACGTCGCCGCGAAGAGCGCGAACATCGTGCCCGGCGCCACCAGGTAGTGGAAGTGGCCGATGACGTAGTAGGTGTCGTGCAGGATGAGGTTGCTCGGCCCGAGCCCGAGCGGCAGTCCGGTCACGCCGCCCAGGCCGAACATCGGCAGGAAGGCGAGCGCGAAGCACATCGCCGTCGTGTAGCGGATGGCGCCGCCCCAGAGCGTGACGACGAGCGAGGTGATGAGGATGACCGACGGCACCGAGACGGCCATCGTCGTGATCTGGAAGAAGCTGCTGAGCGTGGTGCTCATGCCGGTGAGCAGCATGTGGTGCGCCCAGACCACCATCGACCAGGCGCCGAGGGCCACGACGGCGCCCACCATCAGCCCGTAACGCCAGAGCGCGCGCCGCGCGTGCGCGGTGATGACTTCCGCCACCACGCCCATCGCCGGCAGGATGAGCACGTAGACCTCGGGGTGCGCGAGGAACCAGAAGAGGTGCTGCCAGAGCAGCGGATTGCCGCCGCCCGAGACGGCGAGCGGCGTGTTGCTGACGGCCAGGCCCGACGGCAGGAAGAAGCTCGTGCCGGCCACGCGGTCCATGAGCTGGAAGACCGCCGCGCCCTGAAGGGCCGGGAATGCCAGCAGCAGGAGCAGCGCCGTCATCGCCTGCGACCAGACGAAGAACGGCAGGCGCATCAGCGTCAGGCCCGGCGCCCGGTAGGCCACGATGGTCGCCAGCACGCTGATGGCGCCGAGCATCGACGAGACGCCGAGCATCAGGATGCCCACGAGCCACACCGTCTGGCCCGACGAGGCGATGATGGCGAGCGGCGGGTACGATGTCCAGCCCGAGTTGGCGGCACCGCCCGGCAGCACGAAACTGGCCGCCATCAGCACGCCGGCCGCGAGATACAGCAGGTAGCCGGCCGCCCCGAGGCGCGGAAAGGCCAGGCCGGATGCGCCGATCTGCAGCGGCACGAAATACGAGCCGAGCGCGCCGACCGCCATCGGCACGACGGCCAGGAAGATCATGACCGAGCCGTGCATGGCCACGAGCTGGTAGTAGAACTCCGGCAGCAGGATGCCGCCGGGCGCATTGGTTTCGCCGAAGATGGCGGTGGCGACCGCAATCGGCTGTCCCGGCCAGGCGAGCTGCCAGCGGAAGAGCAGCATCAGCAGGAACCCGACCACCATGAACACGCCCGCGGTGGTCGCGTAGGCGATGCCCAGGGTCTTGTGGTCGGTCAGTCGCGTCACGGCGGGTCTCGGTCGCGGGTCCTGGGGACGTCACCCGGGTCCCGAGCCCCGGGCCCCGAGCCCCGCCTTACAATACCGCCATGCGACGCGTTCTGTACGTCTCCCTCGCCCTTCTTCTCGCCGCCCTCACGATGTCCGAGCCTTCCGCACAGTCCGCGCCCGAGCCGATCCGCTACACGCTGCGCTTCCCGGCGCCGCACACGCACTACGTCGAGGTCGAGGCCGTGTATCCCACCGGCCGCCGCCCGCAGGTCGAGCTGATGATGGCGGTCTGGACGCCCGGCTCGTACCTGGTGCGCGAGTATCAGCGGCACATCGAGCAGCTCACGGCCACGGGCGAGGGCGGCCGCGCGCTCTCGGCGGTGAAACCCGCCAAGAACCGCTGGCGCATCGACACCGGCGGCGCCGCGCAGGTGACCGTGCGCTACCGCGTCTACGGCCGCGAGATGACCGTGCGCAACAACTGGATCGAGAGCGGGTTCGCGATGCTGAACGGCGCACCCACGTTCCTGACGCTGGCCGACACGACGCCCCGGCCGCATGAGGTCACGATCGATCCGCCGGCGGCGTGGAAATCGTCGGCCACGCCGCTCATGCCGGTGGCCGGCCGCGCCCACAGCTACCGCGCCGACGACTTCGACACGCTCGTCGACAGCCCGATCATCATCGGCAACCCGGTGGTGAAGACCTTCGAGGTGGACGGCAAGCGGCACCACCTCGTGCTCGAAGGCGACCCGTCGCTCTTCGACGCCGACCGCGCGGCCGCCGACGTGCAGAAGATCGTCCTTGCCGGCCGGGCGGCGATGGGGAAGTTCGACTATCCCCACTACTTTTTCCTGAACATGGTGACCGAGTCGGGCGGCGGCCTCGAGCACAAGAACGCCTTCCTCACGATGTCGAGCCGCTTCACGACGCGCACCCGCCGCGCCTACGTGAACTGGCTGAACCTCGTCGGCCACGAGTACTTCCACAACTGGAACGTGAAGCGCCTGCGGCCGATCGAACTCGGCCCGTTCAACTACGAGACCGAGAACTACACGAAGAGCCTCTGGGTGGCCGAAGGGTTCACCGATTATTACGGCGCGCTGCTCGTGCGCCGCGCCGGCCTGCAGACGACGGCCGAATACTTCGACGAACTCTCGAACGCCATCGAGCAGGTGCAGATGCGGCCCGGACGCAGCGTGCAGCCGGTGGACATGGCGTCGTTCGACACCTGGATCAAGCAGTACCGGCCCGACGAGAACAGCGGCAACACGAGCATCGACTACTACACGAAGGGCGCGGCGATTGCCTTCATGCTCGATGCGAAGATCCGCAAGGCGACGAACGGCGCAAAGACGCTCGACACCGCCATGCGCCTCGCCTACGACCGCTACTCGGGCGCGAAGGGCTACACGCCGGAACAGTTCCAGCAGACGATGGCGGAAGCCGCGGGCGTGGATCTTGCCGCCTGGTTCGCCGATGTCGTGAGCAGCCCGAAGGACCTCGACTTCACCGAGGCCCTCGGCTACTACGGCCTGCGCTTCACCCCGGTGGACCTGACGAGCGCCCGCCCCACGATGGGCGCCACGACCCGCAACGACAACGGCCGGCTGGTCGTGTCGGTCGTGCGGCGGGGCACGCCGGCGCACGAGGCCGGGGTGAACGTGGACGACGAGATCCTCGCCATCGACGACCTGCGCGTGCGCGCGGATGGACTGGTCGCCCGCATGGACCAGTACAAAGTGGGCGACCGGATTCGCCTGCTCGTGGCGCGGCGCGATCGCCTCGTCACCCTCGACGTCACGCTCACCGCCGAGCCCGGCCGCCCCTGGCGCCTGCAGCCGGCCCCCGACCAGACCACCGAGCAGAAGGCACGTCTCGAGGCCTGGATCGGCCGCTGAGCCCACTCCAGATGGTGTGCAGGCTGCGCTGAACCAGCACACGGCGTGCTGAAACGGCGCAGGTGTCGGATTTGGCCGCGAAGTGTCGGAAATAACGGGCGTTCTGCCCTTATGTGAAGGCGGGGCCGCCGGAAGAGCCCCTCCGCGCCCGAAGCGCTGCGTCAGGACGGCACAGACGCCGCCGCGAACGGATCCGTCAGATCCCCTGTAAGTGACTGCCACTGAGTGGCTTAGGGCCGCTCGTCGACTGTGGACCAGCCCTTGCTCTCCAGCAGGGCATGAACTTCAGGTCTGCCCCCTCCTCCATCGGTGACGCGCCCTCGACGCGCCCGGCGGGAACTCGTTCGAGTCATTGGTCGAAGGGCTGGTTCGCGCTGGCGCTCGTGGCCATGTGCGCCGCTGCCGGCAGCGTCGCCCTCGAGGCCGCGCCCGGCCAGGGCCGCGGCCGCCGCCGCGCCCACGTCGACCGCGAGCTGACGCCGCGGCTCGCCACCACCGACTTCACGCGCCAGGAGCGCGTCATCGTCACGTTCAGGAAGGGCACGAAGGGCCGCAAGCTGCAGCAGCTGCGCGCGCTCGGCGTGAAGGTGGACAAGGACTTCGGCGCCATCGAAGCCGTGGCGGCCAACATCCCCCGCGGTCTGCTCATGGAACTGGCCGAACAGGACGACGTGGTCGCCCTGTCGGTGGACGCGCCGGTGGGCTCGATGGCCATCACGACCGCGCCGGGGGCCACCTTCACTGTGACCTCCACGGCCAATTCCGGCGCCGGCACGCTGCGCCAGGCGATCCTCGACGCCAACGCGCGCGCCGGCTTCGACGCCATCGTGTTCAGCATCGCCGGCACCGGCGTGCACACGATCACGCCCACGACGGCGCTGCCGGCCCTCAGCTCGCCGGTCAGCCTGAACGCCACGACCGACGACAGCTTCGCCGCCAATCTGAACCGGCCGGCCGTGGTGCTCGATGGCAACGGCCTTGCCGCCCACGGGCTCCAGCTGCAGTCGGGCGCCTCCGGCAGCACGATTCGCGGCCTGGTCATCCGGCAGTTCGCCTGGGACGGCATCAACATCCAGTCGGGCTCGAACGACCACGTCATCGCCGGCAACTACATCGGCCGCCTCACGCCCACCGGCATCGATGCCGGTGCGGTCGAGAAGAACAGCGGCTTCGGCCTCTACGTGGGCGGCGCGCGCAATGTCATCGGCGGCCTCGCCGCGGCCGACCGCAACGTGCTGTCTGGCAACGGCAGGAACGGCCTCATCCTCGACGGCGCCAACGCGTTCGGTAACGTCGTCGCCGGCAACTACATCGGCACCCTGGCGAGCGGACAGACGGCGCTCGGCAACACCGAAGACGGCGTGCAGCTCCAGGCCGGCGCCAACAACAACGAGATCGGCGGCCTCGCGGCCGGCGCCCGCAACGTCATTGCCGGCAATCTCAACGCCGGCATCGCCCTCGACCACGCGAACACGGGCTTCAACCTCGTGCGCGGCAACTACATCGGGCTCGCCACCGACGGCGTGACGGTCCTCGCCAATAGCCACGATGGAGTGCACTTCGAAGGTGCGGGTTCGAACACGATCGGCGGCACGACGGCGGCGGCCCGCAACGTCATCGCCGGCAACCTGCTGCACGGCGTGGGCGTCAGCAACGGCGCCTGGAACACGATTGCCGGCAACTACATCGGCACCGACGCGGCCGGTGCGGCCGCGAAAGCCAACGGCGGCAACGGCGTCGCCTTCTCGGGCATCGCCAACAACAACACCACGGGCGGCACCGGCGCGAGCGGCGGCAATCTCATCCGCTTCAACACCGGCGACGGCGTGAACGCGGGTGCGACCACGTGGGCGAACGCGGTGCTCGGTAACGCCATCGGCGACAACGGCGGTCAGGCGATCGACCTCGGCACGAATGGCGTACAGGGCAACGACCTGCTCGACCTCGACGGCGGTGCCAACGGCGGCCAGAACTTCCCGGTCATCACCCGCGCCGTCACGACCGGCGCGCTCATCGAGCTGGCCGGCACACTGAACAGCGCCGTCGCCGGTTCCTACCGCGTCGAGTTCTTCGCCAACGCGGCGGGCGACGCCTCGGGCTACGGCGAGGCCCGCACCTTCATCGGCGCGCTCACGGTCACGACCGACCTGCTCGGCGGCGGCGCCTTCACTCAGGTGTTCACGGCGCCCGTGGCCGCCGGCTATCGGGTGTCGGCCACGGCCACGCGGACCTCGTCGAACGACACCTCGGAACTGGCGGCCAACGTCGTGGCCACACTCGCGCCCTACACGCTGCGCGCCACGCTCGGCATCGACCGCGAGACCAACACGGCGTCCACGTTGACCCAGACGGGCGCCGGCGTGACCGTGGCGGTCATCGACTCCGGGCTCACACAGGATGGCGGCGGCACGACACGCATCAAGACCACGCGCGACTTCACGACCGGCAACGCGAATCCCGCGGCCATCGCCGCCGTGGACGGCTTCGGTCACGGCACGCACGTCGCCGGGGTGATGGGCGGCGACAAGGCCGAGATGAAGGGCGTGGCGCCCGGCGTCTCCTACGTCAGCCTGCGCGTGCTCAACAACCTCGGCGTCGGCATGACGAGCAACGTCATCAACGCCATCCAGTGGGCCATCACCAACAAGGCCGCCTACGGCATCGACATCATCAACCTCTCGCTCGGCCATCCCATCTTCGAACCGGCGGCCACCGACCCGCTCGTGCAGGCCGTGGAGGCCGCCGTGCGTGCCGGCATCGTCGTGGTGAGCTCGGCCGGCAACGTCGGCAAGAACCCCATCACCGGCGAGATTGGGTATGCGGGCATCAGCTCGCCGGGCAACGCGCCCTCGGCCATCACGGTCGGCGCACTCAATACCTTCGACACGGATCGCCGCTCCGACGACCGCGTCGCCGACTTCAGCTCGCGCGGGCCCACGTGGTTCGATGGCTTCGCGAAGCCCGACATCCTGGCGCCCGGCACGAAGATCGTCGGCCCGTCGGCCAACGGGCAGACCCTGCGCACGGTGTTCCCGGCGCAGGCGTCCACCCTGGCCGGCCGCCCCTACCTGCGGCTGAGCGGCACGAGCATGGCGGCGAGTGTCGTGAGCGGCGCGGCGGCCCTCGTGATCCAGAAGTCGCGGGCGTCGTACGGCGCGCTGACGCCGGCGGCGGTGAAGGCGATTCTGCAGGCCACGTCGGTGCCGGTGCGCGGCGCCAGCGGCACACCCGAGCACGTGCTGGCGCAGGGCGCCGGGGCGCTCAACGTCGCGGGCGCGGTGCAGGTCGCCGGTCTCGTGAACCTGAACGTGCCGGTCGGCAGCTACCTGCTCATGGGCCCGGTCGATCCCGTCACGTCGATCGACGGCGAACGCCTCGCCTGGGGCCAGTACATCATCTGGGGCGACAAGGTGCTCGGCGGCGAAGCGCTCGTCATCAACCGCGGTGCCTACGCCAACAACATCGTCTGGGGCGAGAACATCGTCTGGGGCGAGAACATCGTGTGGGGGGAGAACATCGTCTGGGGCGAGAACATCGTCTGGGGTGAGAACCTCTGCTGGGGCAACAACATCGTCTGGGGTGAAAACATCGTCTGGGGCGAGAACATCGTGTGGGGCGAAAACATCGTCTGGGGCGAGAACATCGTCTGGGGCGAACTCGCCGGCGTGCAGCAGTAGCGTCCGCGTGACATCGACAGGAGCCATGTCATGGAAGTGATGCCGCATCACGCCAACACCCACCGGGGCCCCGCGGTCGCGACGCGTCCCGCGTCCGGCCTCGTGCCGCCCTCCACCTGGCGCGACGGATTGCCCGTCGTCCGCGGTCTCGGCTTCACCCTGCGCGAGCTCGTCGCCGCCGATGCGCCGACGCTCATGCAGCACCTGACGCCGGCCGAGGTCAGCCGCTTCATCTCGCCGCCGCCGGCCAGTGTCACCGGCTTCGAGCGCTTCATCGTCTGGGCGCAGCGCGAACGCGCCGCCGGACGCTACGCCTGTTTCGCCGTCGTGCCCGACGGGGAGCAGACAGCGGTCGGGATCTTCCAGGTGCGCCGCCTCGAGGGCCGCGAGGGTGTGGCCGAGTGGGGCTTCATCCTGGGCGCCGCCTACTGGGGCACCGGGATCTTCCTCGCCGGCGCCGAGCGCGTCGTGGACTTCGCGTTCACCGAGATGGGCCTGCACCGCCTCGAAGCGCGCGCTTCGGTCGCCAACGGGCGCGGCAATGGCGCGCTGGCCAAGCTCGGCGCGGTGCGTGAAGCCGTGCTGCGGCGGTCGTTCGAACGCCATGGCGCCTGGCACGATCAGGCGCTCTGGACCCTCTGGCGCGACGACTGGCGTGAGCGTCTGTCGGCCCCCGCGGCCGCGGGCACTCGCGTGCACTGAGTTCCGGGCTCCCCCCGGCGCACGGTCCGGCTGGATCGAATATCCAGCCGGACGGCCAACCTTCTCCGGCGTACGCTCGTCTACTCCTACGCTCATGAGTAGCAACCGGCGCCGGATCGTGGTCACGCTCGTGGCGGCTGCCTGCCTGGGCGGCGGCCCCACGACGGCGCTGGCGGCGCCGCCGGGCGAGGCCGGCCGTGAACGGCGCGCCGTGATGGACGCGCAGGCCGTGTCCGCCGCCACGCCGATCCTCATCGACGGGCGCTTCGACGAGCCCGTGTGGACGCAGGCGCCCGTCATCGGCGAATTCGTGCAGCGCGAGCCCGCCGAAGGCGCCGCGCCCACCGAACGCACCGAGGCGCGGTTTGCCTACGACGACGAGGCGATCTACATCGCCGTCCGCGCCTACGACCGCGAGCCCGCCCGCATCACCGGCATGCTCACGCGCCGCGACGAACGCTCGCCGTCCGACTGGCTCAAGGTGGCGATCGACTCTTACTACGATCGCCGCACGGCCTACGAGTTCGGCGTCAATCCCGCCGGCGTCAAGACCGACCGCTACTACTTCAACGACGGCGCGAGCGACGACAGCTGGGACGCCGTATGGGACGTGCAGGTCACGCGCGATCCCGAAGGCTGGCGCGCCGAGTTCCGCATTCCGTTCTCGCAACTGCGCTTCGCCCGGGGCGGCGGGCCGGTGGGTGTGGCCGTCATCCGCGATCTGCCGCGCGCCAACGAAACCGCCACCTGGCCGCTCATCGCCCGCAGCGTCAACGGCTTCGTGTCGCAGTTCGGCACCGTGAACGGCCTGGCCGCCGCCACCGCGCCGAAGCGCCTCGAGTTCATGCCGTACACCGTGGGCGAAGTGGTGCGGTCCTCGCCCGAGGCCGGGAATCCGCTCGCGCGTGCCACCGACCCCGGCGCCAACATCGGCGTCGATCTCAAGTACGCCGTCACGCCCGCGCTCACGCTGACCGCCACGCTCAACCCCGACTTCGGGCAGGTGGAAGCGGATCCGGCGGCGGTGAACCTCGACGCCTTCGAGCTCTTCTTCGCGGAACGCCGGCCCTTCTTCGTCGAGGGGTCGGGCATCTTCCGCTTCAACATGGACTGCAACGACGGCGACTGCACGGGCCTGCTGTATTCCCGCCGCATCGGCCGCGCGCCGCAGGGGTCGGTGGATGACGCCGACGGCGAGTACAGCCAGGCGCCCACGGCCGCCACCATCCTCGGCGCCGCGAAGCTCACCGGCCGCGTCGGCCAGTTTTCGGTGGGCGCGCTCAGCGCCGTCACGCAGCAGGAGCGGGCGACCATCGCGAACGGCCTGACGCGCCGCCTGCAGACGGTGGAGCCGCTCACGAGCTTCAACGTGCTGCGGGCGCGCCGCGAGTTCGCCAACAACTCGAACCTCGGCGTGATGCTGACGACCACCGGCCGGCAGGGCACGCAAGACACGACGTTCCTGGCCGACAACAGCGTCGTCGGCGGCGTCGACTACGACTGGCGGCTCGGCCGCCGCTTCAGCATCACCGGCTATCTGGTCGGCAGCCGCGTGGCCGGCAGCGCCGAGGCGATCGAACGCCTGCAGACCAACGCCGTGCACAACTTCCAGCGGCCCGACAGCGACTACCTGACGCTCGACGAGACGGCCACGACACTTCGCGGGCACGCCGGCGCCATCGGCCTGTCGAAGATCGGCGGCGAACGCGTGCGCTTCAGCGCCAACTACGGCTACAAGAGCCCCGGCTTCGACTCGAACGACCTCGGCTTCCTGCGCCGCACCGACGAGCGCACGATGAACCACTGGTTCCAGTGGCGCGACCAGACGCCCGGCAAGTACGTGCGCCAGTACATGGTGAACTTCAACCAGTGGGCCGGCTGGAACTTCGGCGGCGACCGCCTCTTCGGCGGCGGCAACATCAACATGCACTGGACGTTCCAGAACAACTGGCGCACCGGCTTCGGATTGAACGGCAACGGCGCCGGCGTGCGCGACCGGTCGACGCGCGGCGGCCCGGTCGTGACGGCCAACCGCAACGTCAGCCTCTGGCACTATCTCGAAGGTGACAACCGGCGGCTGTTCGCGCCCGGCTACAACGGCTACTACGAGCGCGACGGACAGGGCACGTTCCGCATGAACGCCAACCCGGTGGTGACGTGGCGGCCGAGCCGCGCCGTGCGCCTCGAAGGCGGCGTGCGCTTCAACCGCAACGACGACGACGCGCAGTGGGTCGAGAACGTCGACGACGCCGCCGGCGTCACGCACTACGTCTTCGGGCGCCTCGAGCAGCGCACCGTGGCGATGACGCTGCGCGCCAACTACACCGTGTCGCCCACGCTGTCGTTCCAGGCCTACGCCGAGCCCTTCGTGTCGGCCGGACGCTACGGACGGTTCCGCGAACTCACGAACGGCCGCGCCGCGACTTACGCGGGCCGCTTCCAGCCTTACGCCTACACCGACGACGCCGACTTCAACTACCGCTCGTTCCGCACGACCAACGTGCTGCGCTGGGAATACAAGCCCGGGTCGGCGCTGTTCGTGGTCTGGCAGCAGGGCCGTCAGGACGACGGCGATCGCGGCGACTTCCGGTTCGGCCGCGACTTCGGCGGTCTCTTCGGGTCGCCGTCGAGGAACGTCTTCCTCGTGAAGTTCAGCTACTGGATCAATTCCTGAGGCGCCGTGATCACGGCCGCGCTTCGCCGTGTGCCGGCCGGCTCTGCCGGCACTTCGACTTTTTTCGCAGTACGTCTCCAGCCCGGGCGTAACATGTGGTCGGCAGTTGACGCCGGCTGCCTGCTGGAGGCGACATGACAGGTGTGCGTGGGTGGGTGTCGGGCATGGTGTGCGCGGTGGCGATGGCCAGCGGCGCATGGCTCGCGGCAGAGCGTGTCTCGGCCCAGCAGAAGGACGTTGCGGCGGCCCCGGCGGCCCCGGCGGAACTGCGCGGCAACGCCGCGCGCGGCCGGTATCTGGTGGAGCGCGTGGCGATGTGCGGGGAGTGTCATTCCACCCGCGATCAGGCTGGCGTGATCATTCCGGAAACGCGCCTGCATGGCGGCCCGCTGCCCATCAGGGTGCCGTGGCCGGCCGACTGGCCGCTGCAGGTGCCCCGGATTGCGGGCCTCCCCGGATACTCCGATGCCGAAGCGCTGCGGCTGCTCACCGAAGGCGCCATCAAGCGCATCGGCGGCCAGGCGCGGGCGCCGATGCCGCGCTTCCGCATGACCGCGGAAGACGCCGCCGACGTCATCGCGTTCCTGCGCACGCAGTAGCATCCGCCGCGACAGCGGTTCGTCCCGGGCACGGCGAGCACCGACGGATACGGCGCGCCCGGCGGCGCGCCCGCCGTTTCGCGGTGGTACACTCGGCCCTTCATGGGCAAAGGCCGGCTCGAGGCGTTCAGCGACGGCGTGATCGCGATTCTCATCACGATCATGGTGCTCGAGCTGAAGGTGCCGCACGACACGACCCTCGCGGCGCTCGGGCCGCTCTGGGGCGTGTTCCTGAGCTACGTGCTGAGCTTCGTGTACCTGGGCATCTACTGGAACAACCACCACCACATGCTGCACACCGTGCGGCACGTCACCGGTGGCATCCTGTGGGCCAACCTGCATCTGCTCTTCTGGCTGTCGCTCGTACCCTTCGTGACCGGCTGGATGGGCGAGAACCACTTCGCCCCGATCCCCACCGCGATCTACGGCGTGGTGCTGCTGATGGCGGCGATCGCCTACTGGATCCTGCAGCGGGTCATCGTGCGCGCGCAGGGGCCCGATTCGCTGCTGCAGAAGGCGATGGGCGGCGACTGGAAGGGCAACGTGTCGCCCATGGTCTATGTCGTGGGCATCGCCGTGGCGCCGTGGGTGCCGCTCGCCGCGGGTCTGCTCTACACCGTGGTCGCCCTGGTCTGGCTGGTGCCCGACCGCCGCATCGAACGTGTGCTTCGCGAGGGCTAGCCATGTCCATCGCCCAGAATCTCCGCGACATCCTCTACGGCGTGGCCTACGGCCGCTACGAGCGTGAGCTCAAACAGCAGGCCGCCGAGCTGAACGACTACTTCCTGCTGCTCTGCTACATGGAAGTGGTGGGGCTGCCGAATCCGGCGGCGTTCTACCTGCTCGAGGTCTACCCGCATCTGCTCGATCAGTTCCATCTCTGGCACCGGCGCATGGGGATGGACCGGTCGCCCGTCGGCAGTCTGCCGTGCTGCTGACGATGCAGGGGCTGCTCGACCGCGAGGTGCTCTTCTTCGGCGGCAAGGGCGGGGTGGGCAAGACCACCTGCGCCGCGGCGATGGCGCTGGCGGCCAGCCGCGCCGGCCGCAAGGTGCTGCTCGTCTCGACCGACCCGGCCCATTCGACCTCCGACATCTTCGAGCGGCCGATCGGCGCCGATCCCACCGAGCTCCTGCCGAACCTCTGGGGCCTCGAGATCGACGCCGCCACCGAGTCGGCCCGCTACGTGCGCGAGGTGAAGGACCGCGTGCGCGATCTCTTCGGGCACTCGATCCTCAAAGAGGCCTACAAGCAGATCGATCTCGCCGCCAGCATGCCGGGCGCCGAGGAAGTGGCGCTCTTCGACCGCATGGGCGGCCTGATCCGCGGCGAAGACACGCGCTTCAACCTGGTCATCTTCGACACCGCGCCCACCGGCCACACGCTGCGTCTCGTGAAGATGCCGGAGCTGATGGACGCGTGGATCCGCGCGCTCACGCGCTCCCGCCGCGCCATGCTCGGCGTGGAAGGCGACGACAAGGAGGATCCGATCCTCGTCTCGCTGAAGGATCGCTTCGAGCGGCTGCAGGGGCTGCGGGCCCGGCTCATGAGCGGCCGCACGAGCGCATTCGTGCTGGTGCTCATCCCCGAACGCCTGCCGATCGAAGAAACGGCGCGCGCGCTCACGCAGCTCGACGAGACCGGCGTGAAGGTGGGCGGGCTCGTGGTGAACCGCGTGCTGCCGCGCGAGACCACCGATGCCTTCCTCGCCGCCCGCCGCGAGCAGGAGCAGATCTACCTCGACGAGATCGCGAAGCGCTTTGCCAGCCGCCCGCGCGTGTATCTGCCGCAGTTCCGCCGCGACGTCTACGGCCTTGCGAGCCTCGGCCCGGTGGCCGACGCGCTCGCCGCCGCCACAGGAGTGACCCCATGACCATCGGCCGTCCGCAACCAGGCGACTACGCCCCCTTCTACCAGCCCTACCTCGACGCCACCGTGCCCATCGAGGACGCGCACGAACTGCTGGCGCGGCAGAGCGACGTGCTCGCCTACATGACCACGTGGCCGGAAGAGAAGGCCGCGCATCGTTACGCCGACGGCAAGTGGAGCGTGACGCAGGTCGTCGGCCACATGGCCGACACCGAACGTGTCTTCGCCTACCGGCTGCTGCGCATCGCCCGCGCCGACACCACGCCGCTCTCGGGCTTCGACGAGAACGCCTGGCAGCTTGCCGCCGGCTTCGAATCGCGCACGCTCGCCAGTGTGGTGGCCGAACTGAAAGCGGTGCGGTTCGGATCGCTGGCGCTCATCCGCTCGCTCGACGAGGCGGCCCTCGACCGCGAGGCGCTGGCCAACGGCCAGCGCGTGACCGCGCGCGCGCTCGTGTGGCTCGTGGCCGGGCACTTCGCGCATCACGCAGGCATCCTGCGCGACAGGTACGGTGTGTGAGAACAGCGCTCGCCGGCGGCCTCCTCGGCGCCGCGCTGTTCGTGGCCGTGCTCGGCACGGCCATCGTCCGTCCGTCGAATCTCGGCTGGACGATGCGGCACGACCTCCAGACCTACGTGCTGGCGTGGACGCACTTCCGGCACGAGCCGTGGCGCTGGCCGCCCGGCCGCATCGACGGCATCGGTTATCCCGTCGGCACATCGATCGGGAACACGGACGCGATTCCGGTCGTGGCCTTCGCGCTGAAGCCGCTGCAGGCGCTGCTGCCAGAGCGGTCGCAATACCTGGGCGCCTGGCTGCTGCTCTGCTTCGTCCTGCAGGGAGTGTTCGGCGTGCTGCTGCTGCGCCTCGCCACACCCGACTGGCGCCTGCAACTGCTCGGCGCGGCGCTCTTCGTGCAGACGCCGGCCCTCTTCAACCGCCTCGGTCACCCTGCGCTCTGCGCCCACTGGGTGCTGCTGGCGTCGATCTGGCTGCTCCTCGACGGCACGCGCGCCCAGCGCCCGTGGCATCGCGGCGCGTGGCTGGCGCTTGCGGCGATCGTGGGCGCCGTGCAGCCGTACCTGGCCGGCATGGTGCTGCTGCTGGCGCTGGCCGCCTTCGCGAACCGCGCCTGGCGTGCCGCCACGTGGCGCCGCGCGGCGGCCGGCTTCGCCGCTGACAGTGCTGCAGCCGGACTCGTGATGGGCGGCGTGTTCTGGCTGTGCGGCTACTTCCTCATCAGCTCCGAGAGTCTGCAGTCGGACGGCCTGGGGCTGCTGTCGATGAACCTGCTCGGACCGATCATGGGCATGGGTTACACGACGCTCCTGCCCGAGCTTCCGCTCGCGGTGCCCGGCCAATACGAGGGGCATGTCTACTTCGGGATGGGCTGGCTGCTGCTCACGGTGGCGGCACTCGTTGTACGTCTGCGCCCGCGCGCCGGCGCACCGATGCCGCGGCTGGGGCTAGGCTGGCTGGCCGTGGCCGCATGCACGGCCATCGCCATCAGCCCGGTGGTCACCTTCGGGGCGACGACACTCGTCGATCTGCGCGACTGGGCGCCGGCGAGTCTCGCCACCTTCCGGTCGAGCGGCCGCTTCGGCTGGGTCACGATGTACACGGTGTTCACGTTCGTGGCGCTGGCGCTCGTGACGCGTCTGCCGCGTCCGGCCGCGCTGGCCGCCTTCGCCCTCGCCTTCGTGGTGCAGGCGGTGGACATGAGCGGCGCCTATCGCGCTCTGCACGCGCGCGAGCACAATCCCGCGTGGACCGACTACGACTCGCCGGTGACGAGCGCCGCGTGGACGGCGATCGTGCCCGCCTACCGGCATCTCGTGATGGCGCCGCCCGATATGTGCGCCGCCGTGTGGGCGCCGGTGGCCGGTCCGCACCTGCCGTTCTCGCTGCTGGCCGGCACCCACGGCGTCACGATCAACTCGGGGAACGCCGGCCGCTACGACACCGGCGCCGTGCTGCGCTACTGCGCCGCGCTCGAAGCGGACCTTCGCGCCGGCGCGGTCAGCGATGACAGCGTCTACGTGCTGAGTCCGGCGATGCGCGCCGCGCTCGGTGCCGCCACGTCAGTGCCGCTCGCCTGCGGCGTGCTCGACGGCGTGGACGTCTGCGTGACGGCCGCGAGTGCCGCGCGCTGGCGCGCGCAGCCGGGTGCCGAAGGCTTCGTTCCCGCCGTCGTCGTGCCGGCCCCGTAGCGCCGGGACGTCAGCGCCGCCGGCCGCGCGACCAGCGCCGCCCGTGGATGGCCAGCTCCACGGCGTCGTCGGCGGTGGCGATGTCGAGCCCGTCGGCGCGGGCGTCGCGCACGCGTGACGCCGTGACCCGGTGGATGCGCATCCGCACGAAGTCGTCCGCATCGGCGGTCGTGAAGCCGAGCGCGCGCATGTCGCGCACGAACGCCGGGCTGACGCCGTGGATGCGGAAGCGCACCAGCTCGTCCGCCGCGACGCCCCGCAGGCCGGCTGCGCCCAGCGCGTCGATCTCCTCGAGCGTCACGCCGTGAATGCGCATGCGCGTCAGGTCGTCGGCACCGAGGCCGGTATAGCGGCGGCTGCGTAGTCCGGTGAGGAAATCCGGCGTCACGCCGTGGATGCGCAGCCGCACGAGGTCCCCGGGCGCGAGGGGCGTCAGTCCGGCCTGCGCGAAGGCGCGCACGAGCGATCCAGACACGCCGTGGATGCGGAAGCGCACGAGGTCCTCGAGCGGCAGCGTCGTCTGGCCGGCGTCGCGCAGCTCGCGGACGAAGGCGCCCGTCACATCCAGCACGGCCAGGCGCATGAGGCGTTCGCCCGGAAGGTTGCGGTACCCGAAGCCCTCCATCGTACGGACGTACGCCGCGGCGGGCGCGAAGGTGAACGGCCCGCTGCCGCGCCCGTCGTCGAACGTGCCGCTGAACGTGAAGGTGCCGGCCTCGCGCACGAGGTGGAACCGCGCGTTCGCCACCGCCCCGTCCCGGGCGCCGGGCGGCAGGCCCTGCAGGTCCTCGGGGCGCACGCCGAAGCCCCAGTGGCTGTCGCGGCCCTCCGTGCGCAGCTGGAGCTGCACGCGGGGCCGGCCGTCGTCGCCGCGCCAGGACGTCTCGACGTCTGCGGTCCACGTGCCGTTCGTCGTCTCCGCAGACTGCCGGGCTGCCGGCCAGGCCCCGCCCACGAGTGTGCACAGCAGTACGAGTCCGGTGAGCCAGGAACGTCGGCGCATGGTGAGACCTCGCGCCTTGGACGGCGCCGCGCCGGTGAGGGTTGGAACCGCGGCTCAGTTCGCGGCGGGCCGGCAGGCGAACACCGGCCGGTAGTGCGGCTCGAACGGGCGCGGCATGATGAACACCTCGACCTCGATCGCGTCCGGCTCCGCGGCCCGCTGCCAGGCGGCGGCGCCGGGCGTCGTCGGCTCCAGGGTCACGGTGTAGCGGCGCGCCGGTTCCCCCGCCGACCATGGGCCCGGCCAGCGGCCCCAGTTCTCGCCGGGCAGCGAA
This sequence comes from uncultured Acidobacteriota bacterium, assembly GCA_902826515.1. Lineage (GTDB taxonomy): Bacteria > Acidobacteriota > Vicinamibacteria > Vicinamibacterales > UBA2999 > CADEFD01. The sequence continues at coordinate 40,863 of CADEFD010000001.1, read as the reverse complement.
GCGGCCTGCAGGCGCACGCGCGGCGCCGGTCCGTTGGCCACCACTTCGAATTCGTCCGCGGCGGCCGGGCGCAGCTGCCCGAGCGGCCCGACGATCGCCACACTGGCCACACGCGCCTCGGGCGTCGCGCATACATCACACGAGCCGAGCTCGAAGCGGACCTCCTGCAGCGCGCCGGTCGCGAGCACGTGCTCGGGGCAGGCCGCGGCCGACAGCGCCGACGTGTTCAACCGCGTGGTGACGGTCTCGACCGCGGCCACCGCGAGCGCCAGCGCGGCCGCGCCCCAGGTGAGCGCGCGCCAGCGGCCCGCCTGACGCGACAGCCAGGTACCGGTGAACACCGTCGCGGGGACGAGCGTGAGGTCCACCCACTGCCAGCCGATCGGGTCGAGCCCACGGGTGCCGCCGTCGGTTTCGATGAAAGTGAACCAGCTGAAGATCGTGGCGAACACAGCCAGGAGCAGGGCGCCGAGCTGATGCCGCCAGACCTGGCCGACGAGGAGGGCCCACGCCGTCCCGCCCAGCATGAGCGCGCCGGCGACGAGGTTGGTGTGCGGGTAGCCGCCGAGGCCGGCATCGTAGAAGTCGCGGCCGAGCCGCTCGAACGCCCACCGCACGGCGTCGTAGAGATAGAACATCGTCGGGTGATACCGCAGCCCGAGCCCCTTGATGCGCGACACGTGGTCGGCCGGCAGCAACGCCGACTCGGGCGTGGCGCCGAAGCTCAGGTAGTCGGGAACCACGAACAGCACGACGATGCCGGCCGCCAGCCACGAGCGTCCCCGCCACAGCCAGCGCAGGCCGTCGCGGCGGATGAGCGCCGCGAGCAGCACCGGGCCGATGAGGGCGGCGATCTCCTTGCAGAAGTACGCGTAGCCGAGCGAGACGGCGGCCGCGTAGAGCCAGCGGTCGCGATCGGTCTCGAGGAAACGCCAGAACGCGAACACGGCGAACATCCCGAAGGCCACGTAGTAGACGAGTTCGAGCGCCATGGCCGACACCGCCATGTGGTACTCGTTGAAGGCGACAAGCGCCGCCGTCCACACCGCGGCGGCCGGGCCGCCGAGCGCACCGGCCATCGTCGCGGCGAGAAGGACCGTCGCCGAACCCACGAGGATGCCCCCCAGCCGCGGGCCGACGCGCGTGCCTGGCAAAGCCGCCATGCCGGCGCTCATGCCGTAGGCGCCGCCCGTCGGGTGATTGGCGATACGGTACGGCGTGCTGATGCGTCCGGGCACGAACGAGATCGCGTCAGCGGTATAGACCCACTCGCGCTCCTCGTCCCAGTTCCAGGCCGTGGTCACGCCGAGCAGCAGGCGCAGGGCACAGGCGGCGGCGAGCAGCGCGGCGATGAGCGTCGAGCGCGAGCCGAGGGGCGATGCGTGGGGGCGCAAGCCTCCGAAGTGTACCCCCGGCACATGCCGGGTCCTGCTCGAAACGGCTCGATTTCCCGAGGATTTCGCTCCGAACTGTGAATCCGTGTGTTATCCGAGCGTCGCCAGTTCGAGATTCGGATTCTGCTGCTGCATGTAGGTGAGGTGCCACGGCGACTCGAAGAGCAGCACCGGCCGCTCGTCGCGGTCCACCGCGCGCAGCACGCCCGAGGAGCGGTTCTCGATGTCCGACAGCGTCTTCGCGTCGGCCTTCACCCAGCGCATCGCCACGTACGAGATCGGGTCGATCTTGCACTCGACGCCGTACTCCTGTTTGAGGCGCGCTTCCACGATGTCGAGCTGCAGCGGACCCACCACGCCGAGGATCGGCTCGCGGCGGCCGTGCACCGGGAACACCACCTGCATCAGTCCTTCTTCTTCGAGCTGCGTCACGCCGGCTTCGAACTGCTTCGAGCGCTGATCGAGCAGCCGGGCGCGGCCGAAATGTTCGGGCGGAAACCGCGGCACCGGCGGGTAGCGCACGAGCGTGCCGGCATACAGCGTGTCGCCGATGGCGAACTTGCCCGGGTTCGGCAGGCCGATGACATCGCCGGGGTAGGCGCGTTCCACGGTTTCGCGTTCGCCGCCGAAGAAGCGGTACGGGCGCGTGGCGCGCACCGAATCGCCGACACGCGCGTTCACGACCGCCATGTCCTTCTCGAACACGCCCGAGCAGATGCGCACGAAGGCCACGCGGTCGCGATGTTTGCGGTTCATGTTCGCCTGGATCTTGAACACGAAGCCGGAGAAGCCCGGTGCCAGCGGCGAGACCAGGCCCTGCTCGGTCATCCGCGGCTGCGGCGAGGGCGCCAGCGTTTCGAGCGCGTGGAGCAGCGCCTCCATGCCGAAGTTGTCGAGGGCGCTGCCGAAGTAGACCGGTGTCTGGTTGCCGGCGAGGTATTCCGCGCGGTCGAAAGCCGTGCCGGCGCCCTTGATGAGCGAGGTGTCGCTGATGAGCGTCTCGTGCGCGTCCTTGCCGAGCAACTCCACGAGCATCGGATCCGCCGCGTCGGTCGCGCGCACGGGCGCCCGGAAGCCGCCGCCCTTCACGCGTTCGTAGAGGTGCGTTTCCTGCGTCACCAGATCAAAGACGCCGCGGAAGCGATCGCCGCTGCCGATCGGCCAGTTCATCGGCGCCGTGTGGATGCCGAGGATCCGTTCGATCTCCTCGAGCAGCTCGAAGGGATCGCGGCCCGGGAGGTCGAGCTTGTTGATGAAGGTGAGGATCGGCAGCTTGCGCAGCCGGCACACCTCGAACAGCTTGCGCGTCTGCGTCTCGATGCCCTTGGCGGCGTCGATGACCATGATGACGCTGTCGACCGCGAAGAGCGTGCGGTAGGTGTCTTCGCTGAAGTCCTGGTGGCCGGGCGTGTCGAGCAGCGTGACGCGGCAGTCGCCGAGGTCGAAGTCGAGCGCCGCGGACGTCACCGAGATGCCGCGTTCGCGCTCGACGTCCATCCAGTCGGAGACGACGTGGCGCTGGGTCTTGCGGCCCCGCACGGCGCCGGCCAGCTCGATGGCGCCGGCATAGAGCAGCAGCTTCTCGGTGAGCGTGGTCTTGCCGGCGTCGGGGTGCGAGATGATCGCGAACGTGCGGCGGCGGCTGACTTCGGCCACGAGCTTCGGATCGACGGTTGACGGGGCGTCCAGGGGTGTTTCGAGGCTCACCCCTCAAGGGTACTGGATTCGGCCATCATGGAGGAGCCGCCCATGATCTCCACGCTCGCCATCGCCGGCTACCGCTCGCTCCGCGACCTGGTCGTGCCGCTCGGCCGGCTGACCCTCATCACCGGGCCCAACGGCTCGGGCAAATCGAGCCTGTACCGCGCGCTCCGCCTGCTGGCCGAGACCGCACAGGGCCGCGTCGTGCCGTCACTCGCGCAGGAAGGCGGCCTGCCGTCCACGCTCTGGGCCGGTCCGGAGCGGTTTTCGAAGGGCATGCGTGAAGGCGACACGCCCGTGCAGGGCACCGTGCGGAAGGGGCCGGTGAGCCTGCGCCTCGGCTTTGGCGGCCCCGATTTCGGCTACGCCATCGACCTTGGGCTGCCGGCGCCGCCCGTGGGTGCCTTCGGTGGCGACCCCGAGATCAAGAGCGAGGTGGTGTGGGCGGGAGAGACGCTGCGGCCCGCCGCCGTGCTCGTCGAACGCAAGGGCGGCGTGGTACGCACGCGCGAGGGCGGGCGCGACTGGGTGCTGCTCACCCATCAGCTCTCGAGCTTCGACAGCATGATGACGCACTGCGCCGACCCGCGCCAGGCGCCCGAGATGCTGCTGCTGCGCGAGCAGATGCGCGGCTGGCGCTTCTACGACCAGTTCCGCACCGATCACGCCGCGCCGGCCCGGCTCGCGCAGGTCGGCACGCGCACGCCGGTGCTCGGGCACGACGGCGCCGACGTGGCGGCCGCCGTGCAGACGATTGTCGAGATCGGCGACAAAGGTGCGCTCGATGCCGCGATCGACGACGCCTTTCCCGGCGCCCGCCTGCGCGTGGCCGTGCACGACGGACGGTTCAGCCTCGAGATGCAGCAGCACGGGCTGCTGCGTCCGCTGCAGGCGGCCGAACTCTCGGACGGCACGCTGCGCTACGTGTTGTGGGTGGCGGCGCTGCTCACGCCGCGTCCGCCCGATGTGCTCGTGCTGAACGAACCGGAGACGAGCCTGCACCCGGACCTGCTGCCGCCGCTCGGCCGCCTCATCGCGCAGGCCGCCCTGCACACGCAGGTCATCGTGGTGTCGCACGCCGCCGCGCTCATCGAGACGCTGCGGCATCAGCGCGGCTGCTGGACGGTCACGTTGTCGAAGGCGCTGGGCGAGACGGCCGTCGAGGAAGCCTCCGGCCTGTCGCGCCCGCCCTGGAAGTGGCCGCCGCGGTAGCGCAGGCGCCCGCCTCACTTCACGACGACGGCGTCGCAGCCGTAGACGCCGATGCCGAGGGTGGTGCGGCCGGCCAGGCAGGCCCGCGTGTCGGCGCGGTCGAGGCCGGTGGCCGCCGTGGTCACGTGCAGGAGCAGGTCGCGCAGCCCGTCGCCATCCACGTCCTCGACGTGGCCGCGCCCGTGGGTGTCGCCGCAGGCCCGTTCCGCCGGCGTGTCGGGGTCGCCGAAGCACACCGAGGCCGGATCGATGGTCGTGGCGTCGAAGGCCGCCGTCGATCGCACGGCGATCGTGATGGTGCGCCGGTGGAGATTCAGCACATTGACGGCATCCCCCGGCAGCACGTCGAGCGTCACCGGCAGGAAGACGTCTACCGTGGTCGTAGCGGTGTCGTCGGCCGGCTCCGGGTCGCTCGAAGCGGTCGTGACGCTGGCGCGCACCGTGAGCAGGCCCGGTGCGGTGGGCGTGGCGGTAATCGTCGCCACGGCCGGCGCCGCGGCGACGACCGGCGGGATGAGGCCGCGGCAGAAGACATCGGCGCCGAAGGCCTCGCAGGGCTGTGCGCCCGTGCCCCACGGGGCGCGCACGGCCCATGTGGCCGCGGTCGCCACGGCGGCGGCTGGCGCCGCGTCGAAGCTCGTGCGGGAGACGGCGTCGCGCGGCAGGCCGGGACCGGCGTTGTCCACGCGCGTCGTGCAGGTGAGCGGCTCGCCGACGAGCGCTACTTCGCCCGCCGGCGCGCAGGTCGTGCCGGTCGAGAGATACGACGTGTCTTCGAGCCCGAGCGGCAGGTGATCGACGCTCACGCGCATGTCGAAATCGGAGGCGCGCATCGTGTCAGGGCCGGAGAAGTCGGGCGCGAACGTGATGTTGCCCTTGCTCAGCTCGTCGGCCGACCCCTGGTTCTGGATGTCCACCGCGCAGGCGGCGTAGAGCAGCAGGTTGAAGCGGTGGTTGAAGCCGCCGACGGCGTCGTAACAGTCCTGCTCGTAGCCGCGCGAGCGCACGGTGATGTCGTGGCCGTCGCGCAGGTAGAAGTCCACGCGCGCGTTGGCATAGCCCATCTCGCCGTCGCCGAACCCGGTCTCGTCGTCGTAGTCGTTCATGTTGCCGGTGGCGAAGTCGGCCAGGCGCAGCCAGCCGCTGGCGGCGCGGTTGATGTTGACCCACCAGAACGAAAGCTCGCCAGCGCCCGGATCGAGGTCGTGGTCCTCGGTGAGGTTGGTCGAGCGGATGGTCACGCGGCGCTGCGCGAGCGGCGTGGGCGGCGCGGCCACCCAGCCGGCGAGGATGTGGCGCGCGTAGACGGCCGTGGGCGGCGTGGCCGAGCCCGCGAGCGGCACGGTGACGCGCATCATCGACGCCTGATCGAACCCGGGCGTCGTGGCGCAGGCGCCGCCGGCGGGCACGAGGCTCACGAGCGGGGCCACGGTGACGGTGTTGCGGGGGCCGTCCTGCACGTCGTGACTGAAGACGGCGTGGGCGGGACGCGGCGGCAGGCACACGTCGAAGGTGTAGTCGGCGTCGATGGGCGTGGTCTTGTACGACTGGTCGGCCGGCGGCGACGACTGTCCGCAGTTGTCGGGCTCGCTGTCGAGGATGATGTGCGTGCCGCAGTTGAGCTGCTGCACGCCGAAGCCGCCGCGCCCGTGGATGTAGAGGTCCGTGCGCGTGACCGGCACGGGCGTGAGGCCGGTGCCGGGAAGCGGCGCCGCCTGGTCGCGCATCGATGCGAAGGCGCGCGGCGGGTGGATCTCGGTCTTGTAGAGGCCGTTCACCGGGTGGCCGCAGTCGAACACCCAATTGCCCTCCGCCCACACCCGGTCGCCGTCGGCCGGCCACATCCACTTCGGGAAGCTCGGCGCCGCGCCATCGCCGCTCTTTTCCCACGGGCGGATGCCGGTTTCCCACTCGACGCCGAGATAGTCGGAAGGCTGCACGCTCAGCAGGTCGTCCTGGCCCGGATCGACCACCAGGTGGAAGTCGAGGTCGTGCGAGTCGTGGTTCGAGGGCGAATCGATGGCGGCGATGTTCACGCCGTCGGCCACCCCGGTGACGGCGCGCATCTTCCGCGCCGTGTCCACCCAGGCCCAGCCCTCGTCGTCGAGTTCGTAGAGGGTCACCGACCCGAGGAACAGGTTCAGGTCGATGGAGAAGGTGCCGCACCGGGTCGACACGCCCGGATTGCGCGCGGGGGGCTGCGTGGTGGTCTTCGCCTCGGTGACGACGACCAGCGCAGAGACCGCACAGGTGAGAGTGAGAGCTGCAAGACGTGACATCCCAGGTACCTCCCGGCTGACCGCGCAGCCGAACGCCGTACCTGAGAGATCGGAATCCACGGACGAAGGGCGCCACCCCGTCCCGCGAGGCGGCGTCCCGGCCGGTCGCGGCCTCAGTCGCGCGGGTTGGTCGCGAAGATCGAGAGCTCCGGCGTGAAGCCCCGGTCGTCCATCTCGAGCACGGCCTTCACCGCGTGGGCGATGTCTTCGGCGTGCAGCTTGGTCGGGTTGTCGGCCTGGGGCGTCCCGATGTTGTCGAAGAACGGCGTCAGCACCTCGCTCGGGTTGATGAGGAACACCCGCACGTTGTGCTGGCGCAGCTCGCCGCGCCAGCATTCCGTCATGCCCCGCAGCGCGAACTTGCTCGCGTAGTACGCCGTGCCGTTCGGGGCGCCGCGCGTGCCGGCGGTCGAGGCGATGTTGACGATGTTGCCGCGCCGGCGGGTCACGAAGTGGCGGGCCGCTTCCCGGCCCATCAGCATCGGGCCGGTGACGTTGGTGGCGAAGACGCGGGTGAAGCTCTCGAGGTCCTGCGCGACGAGCGGTTTGAACACGCCGATGCCGGCGTTGTTCACGAGGATGTCGAGGTGGCCGAAGGTGGACGTGACGTCTGCCATCGTGCGCTGCACGTCCACCTCCACCGAGACATCGGCGCGGATGGCGTGCGCGCCGATGGTGGCGGCGGCGCGGGCGAGTTTGTCCTGGTCGCGCCCGGTGATGGCAACGCGGGCGCCGGCGTCGGCCAGGGTCTTTGCGATGGCGAAGCCGATGCCGCTGCTGCCGCCGGTGACGAGTGCTGTGGCTCCGTGGAGGTTCATACCCGCCAGCGTAGTCCGGGCCCGGGGCTCCGGGCCAGCCGGCTACTGCGGGCGGCCCGACGCCACCGGCGCGCCTGGCGACAGCGTGGTCGTCGTCTCGGCCACCGACTCCACTTTGCCGCGCGAGTAGGCGACCGGGAAGTAGCGTCCACGCGCCCACAGCTCGAAGAGGTCGCGGTAATGCGGGCTGTCGGGATCGCCCGACTGGCCCGGCGTGTTGAGGCCCACGCTGTTGTCCCAGTTCTCGGTGTCGGCCACGATCTTGAGCGAGCCGCCGCCGGTCTGGTTGTCCTGCCCGCCGGTGGCGCTCACGGTCGTGCCGTCGCCGCCACGGGGGAACGGGCCCACCTCGAGCTTCTTCTTCGTGTCGGCGTTCACCACGTTCGAGAGTGGGTGGCGGATGAGCGCGTGGTGCAGCTTCTCGTCGCCCCACTTCCAGGCGGCCATGTCCGCGCCGAAACGCGCCGTCACATCGGCCACGCCCTGCTCGAAGGCCGCGGCGACCATGGCGTCACGGCCCTTCGTGGGGTCGACGCCGAAGCGGCTGTCGGGCGCCCACAGGAAGTCGATGGCCCGTTTGGTGCTGATGAGTCCGAGCGGCACCGACGCGCGCGCGGCGGCGGGAATCGAGGCCTCGCGTACGGCCGTCAACAGGCGGCGCGAGAACAGTACGTAGACGGCCGCGGCGGCGGAGTTCTTGTCGAGCACGAAGTCCCACGCGGTGACGGCATCGCGGGCTTTCGCCACGGCGGGATTCGTGAACGGCAGGTCGCGCAGCAGCGGCACGACCACCCGGGCGGCAATCGACAGGTCGTCGTTCTGCAGCCGCGTCATCTCGGCCACGCTGAAGCGGCGGCCCGAGCCCAGCACCTCCTCGATGCGGTGCGCGCGATACGGATCCGCCCAGGTGTAGTGGCGGGCGTTCGGATACGCGAAGTCGTTCGGGTAGAGATAGTGGTTGGCGGTGGCCACGAACCCGCGCGCCGGGTTCACTTCGCTCGGCAGCGCGTTGATGGGCAGGTAGCCGTCCCACTCGAAGCGGCCGTCACCTGGCACCGGCAGCAGGCCGCTCCACGCGCGCAGCGGCGCGATGCCAGCCGCCTGCCAGCCGATGGTGCCGGTCCTGTCGACCCACACCATGTTCTCCGACGGCATGCGGTTGAACGTGCAGGCCTCGACGAACTCGGCCCAGCTCTTCGCCTGGTTCATGCGCAGGCTGGCGAGATACGGCGCGCCGCCCTGTTCCATCCAGCCGGCCCTGAGCGCATAGGCGCGGCGGTTGGCGGTGTCTTCGTGGAGCACCGGCCCGTGTTTCGTGAACTTGAGCGTGGCCGTGGCGGCCGGCTGCCCCTTCACCGGAATCGATTCCGCGACGACGCGCATCGCCTCCCAGCGGCCCTGGTAGCGGTATTCGTTCGGGTTGGCCGGGTTGGTCTCGTAGACGTAGAGATCTTCCGCGTCGGTGCCGAAGATCGTGAGGCCCCACGCGCCGTATTCGTTGTGGCCGATCGAGACGCCGGGCAGCACCGGCTCGCCGCCGCCGATGACGTTCCAGCCCGGCGCGACGAGATGTACCCAGTAGCGCAGCGACGGCGCTTCGATGACGCGATGCGGATCGTTGGCCATGATCGGCATCGAGCTCTGCGTCTTCGCACCGCTCACGATCCAGTTGTTCGAGCCGATGCCGGTGTCGATGACCCGGCTGAGCCCGTCGCCGCTTGCGAGTAGCGTCGCGGCGTCGCCGCCGGCCGCGTCGTCGAGCGCGGCGCGCGCCTCGCCTCGATACGCCGGCGCGATGTCCTCGGGCTGGAACCGGATGGTGTCGCGGAAGGCCGTGTAGGTCTTCAGCACGTCGGCGGGGAAGGTCTTCGGGTCGATGAGGGGATCGAGCGTCAGGGACGGATCGCCGCCCTGCAGCCACAGCAGGTCCTTGAGGCGGTCGGCTCCGAGGGCCGCGAGCGCGCGCACGTGCGTGGCTTCGTTCTCCACATTCGAGGTGAGCGCCTGGTGGCGCGAGATGACCACCTCGGGCGTCCATTTGCCCGGCGTGATGCCGAGCATGCGGAACTCGATCGGCAGCGCCGCGGGCGTGCGCATCGCTTCGTCCACCCAGGCATTCACGCCGCGCACGTACGCCTCGACGATCGATTTGCCGCGCGGATGGTAATGGTTGAGCTCGGCGTCGAGGTTGCCGCGGAACTTGTGCAGGCGCGTGCCGATGTCGCGCGTGAGCTCGCGCGGCCCGAGGATCTCGGCCACCGTGCCGGTGGCCCGCCGCCGCCAGATCTCGAACTGGAACAGGCGGTCCTTCGCCGCGAGATAACCCTGCGCCATGAACAGGTCGTCTTCGTTCTGCGCGTAGATGTGATTGATGCCCCAGCGGTCGCGGATGACCTCGACGGGCTGGCGCAGCCCGGGCACGGCGAGGGCCGCGCGGGCGCCCTGGGGCGGCGTCTGCGCGTGTGCCGCGTGCGGCGCAATGACGAGAGCGGCAACGACGAGCAGGGCGGCGAGACCGGTCTTCCGCATGACGTCCTCCAGGCGGCGCGCGGTCGTCAGGGACCGTCGGCCGGGCGCAGTATACTGCTCAAAATGCGCTTTGCCCCCGAGTACGTCACCCACGTACTCACCGACAACTTCGAGGACGCCAAGACCCACCTGCTGGCGCCTCTCATGGACATCCACTACGCGCACCTGGTGATGCTCACCGAGTGCCACATCGTGTCGAAGGGCGACGCCCGCGTGCTGCGCGCGGCGCTCGACGGCATCTCCACCGCCGCGGTCGTGAAGGTGCCCTTCGACGGCACCTACGAGGACCTGTTCTTCTACCTCGAGCACCTCATCGCCGAATCCGCCGGCGAGCAGGTGGCCGGGCGCCTGCACACCGCCCGCAGCCGCAACGACATCGCGATGACCACCTATCGCATGTGGCAGCGCGACAGCATCGCCGCCCTCGGCCACGGCATCCTGCGGCTGCGTTCGGCGCTGCTCGGCCTGGCCGCGCAGCACATCCACACGATCTACGGCGCGCACACGCACACGCAGCCGGCGCAGGTCATGACGGTGGCGCACTACCTGCTCGCCGTCGTCGAGCAGCTCGAACGCGACAGCAAGCGGCTCGAGGCGGCCTACCGCTCGACCAACGTGAACCCGCTCGGTGCCTGCGCCATCACCGGCACCGGCTTCCCGATCGACCGCCAGCGCACGAGCGCGCTGCTCGGCTTCGACGCGCCCACCGGCAACACCTACGGCAGCATCGCCACGTTCGACTACGCGCTCGAAGGCGCCTCGGCCACGGCCGTCGCCATCGTCGGCCTCGGCCGCGTGGTGCAGGACCTGCTGCTCTGGGGCACGATGGAATTCGGCTACCTGCGGCTTGCCGACGGCTTCGTGCAGTCGAGCAGCATCATGCCGCAGAAGCGCAACCCGGTCGCGCTCGAACACGCGCGCGGCATCGGCAGCCAGGCGGTGGGCCAGGCGCAGGCGATCATCACCGCCGTGCACAACACGCCGTTCGGCGACATCAACGACACCGAAGACGACCTGCAGCCGCTCATCGCCTCGATGTACCGCGATGCCCTGCGCATGGTCTCGATCGTCGGCGCGGCCCTCAAGGACGCCCAGTTCAACGTCGAGCGCATGGAAGCGCGCGCCGGTGAAGGCGGCACGACCATCACCGAGCTGGCCGACACGCTGGCGCGGGACCACGGGCTGCCGTTCGGCACCGCCCACAAGATCGCCGGCAAGGTGATCCGCGGCAAGAACGACCAGCCGGCGGCGATGATGTCCGACCTGCTGGTGAAGGCGTCCACCGAGGTGCTCGGCGCGCCGATCGCCTACGACGAAGCGGCCATCGAGAAAGTGCTCAGCCCGCGCCACTTCGTCGAGATCCGCAGGACCCACGGCGGCCCGGCGCCGGAACGCACGACCGAGGCCATTACCCAGTCGCGGGCGGCGCTCGCCGCTGACGACGCGTGGTGGACGGGCCGGAAGGACGCGCTCGCTCAGGCGGCGAAGCAACTCCGGAGCGCGGTGAAGGCGTTATGACATCGATGCAGCAGCAATACGTGCGCGTCGCCGCGGCCTGGGTGGCCGTGCTCGTCGCGCTCTACGCTCTGCAGGAGTTCTTTACGCCGTGACGCCGTCACGCGCCAGCCGACGCAGTCCGTTCTGGTCCCTGGTCCCTGTTCCCTAGTCCCTGCTCCATGCATCCCATCGACTGGTTCATCATCGGCGCCTACCTTCTCTGGATTGCGTGGGACGGCCTGCGCCTCTCGAAGAAGACCGCGGGCCTCGAAGGGTATCTGCTGGCCGGCCGCAGCCTGCCCTGGTGGGCGGTGGGCCTGTCGGTGATGGCCACGCAGCTCTCGGCCATCACGATGATCGGCACGACCGGGCAGGGCTACGCGGAGGGCATGAAGTTCCTCCAGTTCTACTTCGCGCTGCCCATCGCGATGATCGTGCTCTCGGTCACGCTGGTGCCGTTCTTCCACAACGCCCGTGTCTACACGGCGTACGAATATCTCGAGCGCCGCTTCGACGCCAAGACGCGCACGCTCACCTCGTTCCTGTTCCTCGTCTCGCGGGCGATGGCGACGGGCGTGGTCATCTCCGCGCCCGCTGTCGTGCTGTCGGTGATGCTCGGGCTGAGCGTCACGAGCACCTGCCTGCTGCTCGCCCTGCCCACGGCGTTCTACACGATGTTCGGCGGCGTGCAGGCCGTGGCGTGGACGGACGTGAAGCAGATGGTGCTCATCGTGGGCGGGCTGCTGGCGGCGGTGGTGATGCTGGTGATGGGGCTGCCCGACGGCATCGGCCTCGGCGACGCCTTGTCGCTCGCCGGCACGACCGGCCGCATGCAGACCTTCGACTTCCGTTTCGACCTTACCGAGAAGTACACGTTCTGGTCGGGCACCATCGCGGCCTTCTTCCTGTTCTGCTCGTATTTCGGCACGGATCAGAGCCAGGTGCAGCGCTACCTCACGGCCAAGTCGGTGGACGAAGCGCGGACGTCGCTGCTCATGAGCGCCTACTGGAAGATTCCGCTCCAGGCGCTCGTGCTCATCGTCGGCATCCTGATGTTCGTGTTCTACATCTTCACGCCGCCGCCCATGCTCTTCAACGCCGCGCACGAGGCGCAGGTGAAGGCGAGTCCGCGGGCGGCCGACTACGCCGCCACCGAGCAGCGTTTCACCGCGGCCTTCGAGCAGCAGCGCGAGGCGGCCGCCAACCTCACCCGTGTGCAGAAGGCGGATGACGCGGCCGGCATCGCCGAGTACTCCGCGGCGTTCAATGCCGCCGCCGCCGATGTGAAGGCGGCCCGCGCCGCTGCCGTGGACATCGTGAAGGCGGTGTCGGGCGACGGCGCCTACAACGACGTCAACTACGTGTTCCCGACCTTCGTGCTCACGCACCTGCCGGTGGGACTCGTCGGCCTGCTCATCGCGGCGATTCTCGCCGCCGCGATGTCGACGATTTCCGCCGAACTCGCCTCGCTCTCGACCGCCACGGTCATCGACTTCTACCGGCGCTGGTGGTCGGCGGATGCGACCGACGGGCAGCTGCTGTGGGTGTCGCGTGCGGCGGTCGGCCTCTGGGGCGTCTTCGCGAGCGTGGTCGCGATCTATGCCGCGGAACTCGGCTCGCTCATCGAAGTGGTGAACCGCTTCGGGTCCTACTTCTACGGTTCGATCCTCGGCGTGTTCGTGCTGGCGATCGGCTCGACCCGCGCCAACGGACACGGCGCCTTCGTGGGCCTCATCGGCGGCATGCTCGCCGTGGGCTACGTGGCCACGCAGACGAAGGTCGAGTTCCTCTGGCTGAACGTCGTCGGCGCCGTGGCGGTCTACGTGATCGGCCTCGTCGTGAGCGCGCTCACCGGCGGCAATGCCCGCGCGTCCGAGGCATAACGCGCCATGGCCAGCCGGCCCCTGCTGCTCGCGCTCATCGGCCTCATCATCCTGATGGTGGCGTCGTGGGCGCTCGGCGAGGCGCTGCGGCAGCGAAAGACGACCAGACGGCGCAGGAAGTAGCCGATACTCTCCGCACGTCATGGCGCCGGCCCTGCAGACCCAGAATCTGACCAGACGGTTCGGCCGCACCGAGGCGGTCCGCGGCCTGACGCTGGCAATTCCCGTCGGCAGTGTCTGCGCCCTCGTTGGCCCCAACGGCGCCGGCAAGACCACGACCATCCGCCTGCTCATGAACCTTCTCCTGCCGAGCGCCGGCCGGTCGGAGATGCTGGGCGTCGACAGCCGCCGCCTCACGGCGGCGACGCTGGCGCGCATCGGCTACGTCTCCGAAGGGCAGGTGCTGCCCGAGTGGATGTCACTCGAACAGCTGTGCGCGTTCAGTGCGCCGCTTTATCCCGCGTGGGACACCGCGCTCGCGGCGCAGTTGTCGCGGCAGTTGATGGTGCCCGCCGGCGTGCCGGTGAGGGCGATGTCGCGCGGCGCCCGGATGAAGGCGGCGCTGGTGCTCGCCCTGGCGCCCCGGCCGGAACTGCTCGTCATGGACGAGCCGTTTTCCGGCCTCGATCCGTTGATGCGCGAAGAGGTGGGGGACGCGCTGCGCGCCACCGCCGGCAGCCGGACGGTGCTCATCTCGTCGCACGAGGTCGAGGAGGTGGAGCGGCTGGCGGACCGGGTGGCCGTCCTCGACAAGGGCCGGCTGGTGTTTGCCGAGCCGCTCGCGGACATGCAGGCACGTTTTCGCGACGTCGAGGTGGCCTGCGAGTCGGCGCCGGCGCTGAACAGCCTGCCGCCGTCGTGGCTCGTGGTCGAGGCGTTGCCGGGCGCGGTGCGTTTCGTCGACAGCGCCTTCGATGCTGCCAGCCTCGGGGCGGCCGTCGAACATCACCTGCCGGGTGGACGCGTGACCTCGGTGCAGCCCACGTCGCTGCGGCGCGCGTTCCTCGCGCTGGCGCGCGATTTCAGGAGCCACCCGGCGTGATCGCGGCGGCCCGCCTCGTGCGTCATCTGGTGTGGTACGACCTGCGGGCGACCCGCGTGCTGTCACTCGTCTGGCTGGCACTGGTCGCCCTCGACCTTGCGGTGCTCGCCCTCGGCCCCGGCGACGTGCAGGACGAGTTCGACAGGATCCCCATCGACCTCTTCCTCGAGCTGGGTCGCGTGCTCGGGGCGGCCGTCGTGACGGTGGCGATCGTGCACCGCGATCCGCTGGTGGACGTGGCCGCGTTCTGGCGCACCCGGCCGATCCCGCGGATCACCCTGTGGGCGAGCAAGTGGGTGTCGGTGCTGGCGCTGGTGGTCGTGGCACCGGCGATGCTTCTGGGCGTGGCGCTGCTGGCGGCCGGCCTGCAGCCCGGCGACGCCGCGCGCGGCGCCGTGGACCTCGCCTTCGACCACCTGGGGGTGGCGGCCGTGGCCATGGCGCTGGCCGCGCCCACCCGGTCGCTGTCGCAGGCCGTGATCGTGGCCCTGGGGGCTGCGGTCCTGCTCATCAGCGCCGGGATGTTGATCGATCCACTGCTGCCGTCGTGGCTCGACTATCGGCCGGCGCCGGCGCCGGCCTTCTCGGCGGCCGTGGCCATCATCCTCGCCGGTCTCATCACCGTGCTGCACTACGTCACGTTGCGGCGGCGCCTGGTCATCGGCCTGACGAGCGGGGCGGCGCTCCTCGTCGTCTTCATGATGTCCGGCCAGACCCCGTTCGTGCCGCAGACCCGCCCGCCCGCGCCGGCATCGCTCGTGGCGCCGGGCTCGGTCGAGGTCACGCTGAGACGCAGCAGTGAACTTTGGCGGCCCCTCGACACCACGGCCGATGCAGGCCACGCCTTCGCCGCGCCGATGGATGTCCGGAGCGCCGATCCGTCGCTGATCTTCGTGCCGCGCCTGGGCAGGACCACGCTGCATCTGGCCGGACGGGATGCCGCGGTCTGGACGAGTGTCGATGAACCTCGACCAGATCAGCGCCGACCCGTGACGGCCGCCGATACGCCATTCGCCCAGGTGAGCGCGCTCGAGAAGTTGCCGCCGATCAGGCCGCCAGAAAGGGCCGACGTGCGGGCTAACGGCGTGTCCTTCCAGGTGCTGCCGTCGGCCTTCGCCGCACTGCAGGCGGGCACGGCCTCGGCATCGGTCGCGATCGATTTCGACGTGCACCAGCTGCAGCCGCTGTTCACGTTGCCAGTCGCTGTGGGCGCCACGGCGATGGTGCCTGGCGGCCGCGTGCGGGTTGTGAGCGTGTCGGTTCGCAACACCGACGTCGATGTGCAGCTCCACTGGTTGCGGAGTTCGCAACCGACGGGCCCGCCGGCCGTTCTGTACGATCCGACGCGACGCTGGGCCGTGGCGGGCGGCACGTGGTCGGCCCGCCGGTCGGCGACGGGATGGTGGCTGGACCTCGACACGACGCGTCAGAGTCTCACCTTCCCTCTGCCGGCCGGGGCCCGCTCGGGGACCGAGGCCGGAGGCGCGCCGGTGATGAGCATCGTGATGTACGAGCAGGCGGATACGGGATTCACCTACGCCGCGTCCATCGGCGTTTCCGCGCCCACGCCAGCGCCGTAACCGCCACGATGCCGGCTGGTCCGGCTCGCCGCGGCATGCGACAATCCGCGCACCCTGGAGTTTTCATGACCGTACGCCCCTGGATCTTCGGCCTGATCGTGGCCGGCAGTGTTCCGTTCGTCACCGCCAGCGGCCAGGCGCCGCGTGTGCATGACCTGCCGGTCACGCCGGCCAACATCCACTGGGGCTTCTACGACGCGAAGGTCCGTCCGGTGCTCACGATCGCGTCAGGCGACCGTGTGAACGTGCAGACGATGATTGCCGGCGGACTGGGCCGCCTGCGTCAGCTCGGCGTGCCCGAGACCGACATTCCCGCGCCGCTGAAAGCCGTGGAGCAGACGGTGACGGAACGCGGCCCTGGCGCGCATCCCATGACGGGACCGGTGTTCGTCGAGGGCGCCGAACCGGGCGACACGCTCGAAGTGCGTTTCCTCTCGATCGGCTACCTGCACACGTTCGGCCTGAACGCGTTCGCACCCGGTGGCGGCACAATTCCCGACGACTTCCCCTACGCGAAGTTGAAGCTGCTGCGCTGGGCGCCAGGCGCCACCTCGGTTGAATTCGCGCCCGGCATCACGCTGCCGCTCGCGCCGTTCTTCGGCTCGGTGGGTGTGGCGCCGCCGCCGCAGACCGGCCGCCTGTCGAGCCGTCCCCCGGGATGGCACGGCGGCAATCTCGACAACAAGGATCTCGTGGCCGGCTCCACGCTCTTCGTGCCCGTGCACGTGCCCGGCGCCCTGCTCTCGATCGGCGACGGCCACGCGCTGCAGGGCCACGGCGAGGTGAGCGGCACCGCGCTCGAGACGTCGCTTACCGGTCAGATCGAAGTGCGCCTGCACAAGGGGCAGCGCCTCAAGTGGCCGCGCGCCGAGACGCCCACGCATTACATCGCGATGGGCCTGCACGAAGACCTCGACGAAGCGAACAGGCTCGCCGTGCGCGAGATGGTGGACTTCCTCGTGGAGACGCGCAGGCTCTCACGCGACGACGCCTATATGCTCTGTTCACTCTCCGCGGACCTGCACGTCACGCAGTCGGTCGACGGCGTGAAGGGCGTACACGCCACACTCGCGAAGTCACTCTTCCGCTGAGTCTGGCCGGCGGGCGATTCCTGCCATCGCCGCGGTGGCCGGCTGCGCAGCTTCTGGCGCTTGCGGTGCCGTGAGGCCGAAACACACGCGAATCCGTGCTGGCACGCCACGCGCATTGCAGCGCGTGGAGGCGGTGGTAGCATGCCCGTATGGGCGGAGACGACGCGATGCATCCGGCACAGCGCTCAGACACGCGGCTCACGTACGACGACTTCCTGCTGTTCCCCGACGACGGGCGCCGGCTCGAACTCATCGACGGCGAGCACTACGAGACGCCCAGCCCGAACACTCGCCACCAGCGGCTGGTGCTGCGCCTGTCGGTTGCCCTCGCCTCGTATGTTGAGGTGCATCCCGGCAGCGGCGAAGTCTTCGTGGCGCCGTTCGACGTCGTGTTCAGCCACTTCGACGTGGTCGAGCCCGACCTGCTCTTCGTCGCGGCGGATCAGCAGGACATCGTCACTGAGAAACACGTACGAGGTGCGCCGGCGCTGGTGGTTGAGATCCTGTCACCGGGCACGCGGCGCGTGGACGAGAAGACGAAATACCGACTCTTCGATCGCGCTGGCGTTCGCGAATACTGGCTCGTCGATCCGGAGCTCGACGTGGTGAAGGTCTTCCGGCGCGACCCCGGCGGCGCCTTCCCCCGCGTGGCCGAACTCGCCAGCGATGCCGGCGACACGCTCACGACGCCACTACTCCCAGCGTTCAGCCTGTTGCATGCGTCGCTCTTCCGCTGAGCCCCGGCGGCCCGAGTCCCTGTTCCCTGGTCCCTAGTCCCTGTCCTTGACCACCTTGACGTCCACGCTCTGCCGCACCGGCGAGACATAGGCGCTCGTGAGGCTCTCGTGGCCGTCGGCGGCAATGGCCGACACGCCGAACACGTAGTCGTCGATCGACACGTTGGGGAGGACGAACTCGGTCACGTTGCCCACCGTCTGGCGGTGCTGCCAGTCGTTGGTCCAGGTGTCGCGCCACGAGATGCGGTAGGCGACGGCACCGGCCACGGCGTTCCAGCGCAGCTGCGCGTCGTAGCCGGACGGCCCGCGCGTGAGCAGGTTCTGCCCGCGTTCGTTCTGCACCGTCGGCGCGGCCGGTGCCAGCGCCAGCGACGCCGCGGCGGCGGCGTTCACGCGCGTGTTCTGGGCCAGGTACGGGAAGTCCACCCCTTCGAGCGTGTCGGCGGCGGTGTGCTGCTTGGCGAAGTTCTCGTTGGCCTCGCGGAAGACCACGGCGGGGAAACCCTGGCGTGTGAACGACGAGTGGTCGCTGCCGCGGCCGAAGCGGTCTTCGCGGGCCATCAGGCGGATGCGGTGCGACGGCACGTAGATCGCGGCGACACGCTGCACGTAGCGGGCGAGCGCACGCGACATCGAGTCTTCGGGGCCCACCGAGTAGACGCGCACCGTCTCGGCGTCCACGACGCTGTTGCCGCCGTGGATGTTGCCCACGATGTCGTTGTTGAAGTTGGCCTCGACCGGCACCTTCGCGGCGGCGAGCGCCTGCGCGTGCGCGGCCGAGCCCACGAGGCCCTGCTCCTCACCGGCCCAGCAGATGAACACGAGCGTGGCGTCGAACTGCACGCCGCTCTCAGCCAGCACACGCGCCAGCTCCATGGTGAGCACGGTGCCGCTGCCGTCGTCGTTCGCCCCCGGCGCCTCGGCGTCGTGATCGAAGTCGGCCCGGGCCTGCGGATTCTGGCCGCCGGTGGCGTTGAGCGCCTGCTGGCCGCCGCTCCCGAGGTTCAGCGAGTCGTAGTGGCCGGTGATGTAGATGCGGCGCGCTGAGCGGCCCGGCAGCACCGCCATCACGTTGCGCAGCTCGGTCTGCCGCGTGAAGCGGCCCTGCGGCGCGATGACGTGGGTGTCGAACGACACCTGCAGGCGCGGGCTCGACTTCGTGAGTTCGTCGAAGATCCACTGACGCGCCGCGCCGATGCCGCGGGTGGGCGAGGTGGTGGACGACATGCTCTCGCGCGTGCCGAAGCTCACGAGCCGTGTCGCCAGGGCCCGCAGCCGCGGCTCCGAGACGGCGGCCACGATCTGGCGTACGCGGGGGTCGGCGTCGGGCGGCACGGCCACCTGGGCGGCGGCAAGGGCGGGCAGCAGGATGAGCAGGGCGGCGAGACAGGCACGCGGGGGCGTCATGGGCAGGAATCCTCGCTGCGCAGTCTAGCAGTCAGGCCGAGGTCCAAACTGCGCAACTCCGTGTGGGCAAACGGCTGGACCGTGCCGCGACCCGTCCCGATAACCGAGGAGATGAGCACCCCGAAGGGCGGCCGCGAGCTGCCCTGGCACCAGCGCCTCGAAGCCCGCGTCGCCTCGGCGCTCGGCCTGCTCGTGGCGGTGGCCCTTGGCGCGGTGCTGTTTGCCACCCTCGGCGTGGTGTCGTCGCAGTCGCGCGCCCGCGTGGCCGCCGATCTCGAGGTGGCGCAGACGGCGTTCCATCGCCTGCTCGATCTGCGCATCCGCGCTGCCATCGACGTCGTGGCCATCGCCGTGCAGACGCCTGCCTCTGCCGAGACCCAGCGCGCTCAACTGCAGGCCGCCTTCACCATGGTGAGCCGGGCCGATGGCACGTGGAGCGGCACGGCCGGCTGGACCGACCGGTCGGGCAGCGGCCTGCCCGTCGTGCGCAACGCGCAGTCTGCCGCTTTGCGCGGCCAGCCGACCGGCGCCCTCGTGCAGGATGACGACCGCCTCTTCCTCGTGGTCGCCGTGCCCGTGCGCGACGGCGATCGCGTCTCCGGCGCCGTCACGGCCGGCTACCGCCTGACCGACGACATCGCCCGCGACCTCGCCAACCTCGCGCGCTGTGAAGTGGCCCTCGTCGTGAACGGCCGCGTGGTGGCCACGAGTCTGCGCGAGCGGATGGGCGCGAGCGCCGAGCCGCTCGTCGTGGCCACGATGGCCGCCCCGGGCGTGCGTCCCGACGTGCTCGACGTGGGCGGGCGCGAGTACGTGGCCGGTGTGTTCCCGCTCAGCCCGGAACTGCCCGGCGGTGATGCCGTGCGCCTGCTCGTGCTGTCGGACTGGGCCGCCACGCAGCGGTTCGTGGACGCGCTCGAAGTCCGTTTCGCCATCGCCGGCGTGGTGGCGCTGCTGCTGTCGCTCGTTGGCGGCGTCTTCCTGAGCCGTCACCTGAGCCGTCCGCTGCGCGACATCGCCACGGCCGCGACCGAGATCGCCGCCGGCAATCTCGCGCTGCAACTGCCCGTGCGCGGCAATGCCGAGGCCGCCACGGTGGCCCAGGCGTTCAACGCCATGAGCGTGAGCCTCAAGTCGGCGCACGAGCGACTGGTGCACGACGCGATCCACGACCACCTCACGCAGCTGCCCAACCGCTCACATTTCAAGGACCGGCTCGATCGCGCGCTGGCGCGCCGCGTGCGCCGCCGTGACTACCAGTTCGCCGTGCTGTTCGTGGACCTCGATCGCTTCAAGCACGTGAACGACAGCCTCGGCCACACCGCCGGTGACCGCCTGCTCGTGATGTTCGCCGAACGTCTCGCCGCCGCCGTGCGCGCCGAAGACGTGGTGTCGCGCATGCCCGGCGCCGGCACGCTGCCCGAACCGACGCTCGCGCGGTTCGGCGGCGACGAATTCGCGGTGCTGCTCGACGGCATCCGCGAGCCGTTCGATGCCGTGCGCGTCGCCAAACGTGTGCAGCTCATGGCCGCGCAGCCGCTGCAGCTCGACGGGCAGGATGTGTTCGCGAGCGCGAGCATCGGCGTGGCCGTGGCCACCGATGCCCACAAGTCGGGCGAAGACATCATCCGCGACGCCGACCTGGCGATGTACCGCGCGAAGAACGCCGGCGCCGGCGGCTATTCGGTGTTCGACGCGGCGCTCCACGACGAGGCGGTGCGCCGCCTCCGGCTCGAAACCGACCTGCGCCACGCCGTCGAGCGCCAGGAGTTCCGCGTGTGGTACCAGCCGATCGTGTGGCTGGGCGATCACCGCGTCGTCGGCGTCGAGGCGCTCGTGCGCTGGCAGCATCCCGAGCGCGGGCTGGTCTCGCCGGGCGAGTTCTTCGACGTGGCGGAGGAAGTGGGCCTCATCACCCAGATCGACGAATGGGTGCTCCAGGCCTCGTGCCGCCAGGTCCGGGAGTGGCTCGATACCGGCGTCGTCACGCCGGCCTTCACGGTGAGCGTGAACCTCTCGGCCAAGGCCTTCGCGCAGGAAGCCCTCGTGCAGCGGGTCTCCGACATGCTGCAGGCCACGGGCTGTCCGGCCGCCAGCCTGCGCCTCGAGATCACCGAAGGCGCCGCCATCAAGGACGCCGCCCGCGCCCGTCTCGTGCTGGCGCAGTTACGCGCCCTCGGCGTGCGCATCAGCCTCGACGACTTCGGCACCGGCTACAGCTCGCTCAGCTACCTGCAGTCGCTGCCGCTCGACGTGCTCAAGATCGACCGATCGTTCGTGGCCGGCATCGGCAGCGACAAGGACAAGGGCGAGATCGTGAAGCTCGTCGTGGGTCTCGCGCGCACGCTGAAGCTCGAGATCGTGGCCGAAGGCACGGAGACGGAAGCGCAGGTCGAATACCTGCGGCAGCTCGGCTGTCAGTTCGGGCAGGGCTACTTCTTCGCGAAGCCGGCCGAGCCGGCGAATGGCCGTCCGCCCGCGGTGCCCCGGCGCGTGCGCGCGGTCAGCCCGGCCTGAGCGCCGCCGCCAGCACGGCGGGACTGGCGTTCCCCTTGCACCGTGGCTCTGCCGAGGAGCTACGGATATGAACAGACTGAACCGGTGTGTAGCGGGCTGCCTTGTCGGGGCAATGTGTTACACATCTCCCGCATTCGCAGGGCAGACCCGCGTGGTCGACAGCCAGGCGCTGAGCGCCGCGCTGGCCGGCCGCGCCGACAACGAACGCGCGCAGCGTGACGCCGTGCAGCGTGTGCTCGGGCGCGACGACGTGCGCGCGGTGGCGGCCCGCATGGGCCTCGACATGGCGCAGGCCACGAGTGCCGTCGCGACGATGGCCGGCCCGGAGCTGGCTGCCGCGGCCCAGCAGGCCACGGCCGTCGAGTCGGCGGCACTCGCCGGCGGCGCGAGCACGGTCGTCATCTCCACGACGACGCTGCTGCTCGTCATCATCATCGTCATCCTGCTCGCCAACTGACCGCGCCTCCGATCGCACCATGACACGCTCGTGGTGGGGAGCGGCCGTTGCGATGTGGATCGCGACCGGCTCCGCGATGGCCGCCGCCCAGCCCGTGTCGGGCGGCGGCGGGCCGTCGCGGCTGCTCGACGTGCCCTACGTGACGCAGTCCGCCGATCTCTGCGGCGGCGCCGCCGTGGCGATGGTGCTGCGGTACTGGGGCGCGCGTCAGACCTTTGCGGAAGACTTCGCGCCGCTCGTCGATCGCAGTGCCGCCGGGATCCGCACCGACGTGCTCGCCGCCGAGGTGCGGCGGCGCGGCTGGCGCGTGCGCGACCTGGCTGGCGGCGACGCGGTCGGATCCGAAGTGGCGCTCGGACGGCCGGTCATCGCGCTCGTGCGCGTGTCGCCCGACCGCTTTCACTACGTGGTCGTGGTGGCATGGACGCGCGATCACGTCGTGCTGCACGACCCGGCGCGAGCGCCCTTCCGCGTGCTGAGCCGGGCCGACTTCGACGACGCCTGGGCGGCCGCTCGCCGCTGGGCGGTGACGATTACCCTGGCAGCGCCGAGTGCTGAGCCTCTGGCGGCGGAACCAGCGACCGAGCCAGTACTCGCGGGCGCGCCCGAGACGCCGGTGGCGGCGGCGACGCCGTGTGACGCGCTCGTCGCGGCGATGGTGACACGCGCGCGAGCCGGCGATCCGGCCGGCGCCGAGCCGGGGCTGCGCGCCGCGGCGGCGCTCTGCCCGCGAGCGGCGTCGGTCTGGCGCGAACTCGCCGGCGTACAGTTCCTGCAGGAGCGCTGGGACGACGCCAGTGCCGCCGCGCGCCGCGCCGCGGACCTCGAGCCCGCCGACGCGCCCGGCTGGGATCTGCTGGCCACGAGCCTCTATCTCGACGGCCGCCCGGACGCGGCGCTCGACGCCTGGAACCACATCGGGCGCCCCATCGTGGACCTCGTGCGCGTTGATGGCGCCAGGCGCACGCGCCATCCGATCATCACCGCCGTGGCCGACCTGCCGCCTCGCGCGCCACTCACCGCGGCGCGGCTCGGCCTGGCGCGCCGCCGGCTCGCCGACCTGCCGGCTGCCGCCAGCACGCGCGTGAGTTACCGCCCGATCGCGAATGGACTCGCCGAAGTGGACGTGGCCGTGGCCGAACGCGCCCCCCTGCCGCGACACTGGGTGCCCATCACGCTCGGCGCCGCGCGCGCGGCCCTGCATCGTGAGGCGGGCGTCGCGATCGCATCGCCCACCGGCAGCGGCGAAGTCGTGACGGCCAGCCTGCGCTGGTGGGAGCGCCGGCCGCGCGTGGCGCTGGCGCTGGTCACGCCGTCGCCAGCCGGGCTGCCCGGCAACATCAGCGTGGACATCGCCTGGGAGCGCCAGACCTACCGCGTGGCGGCGCCGGACGATCCCGGCCGTACCGAGCAGTGGACGCGCCGGCGTGGCGGCGTGCGGATGGGCGACTGGCTCACGCCGTGGCTGCGCTGGGAAGCGGGTCTGGCCATCGACACGTGGCGCGGACGGCGACACGGCGCCGTGTCGCTCGCGCTCGACACACGCGCGGCCGGCGATCGTCTCGCGATCCTCGCGGAAGCTGGCGGCTGGTCGCCGCGGGGCGTCACGCGCGGCTTCGCCGTGGCCGGCACACGCGCCTCCTGGCGGTCCTCGACCGACACCACGCGTTCGTCGTGGCAGATCGAGAGCGGCGCCAGCGTGGCGGGCACAGCCGCGCCGCCGGACCTCTGGGCAGGCGCCGGCACCGGCTTCGGCCGGGCGCCCCTGCTGCGCGCGCATCCGCTGCTCGATGACGGGGTCGTGGACGGGGTGTTCGGCCGCCGGCTCGTACACGCGTCGGCCGAGTGGCAGCGCCCCGTGGGGCACCGCGCGCTGTCGATGGTGCAGGCCGCGCTCTTCGTCGACGCCGCCCGCGCATGGCGCGGCGCCGGGCCCGCCGTGCCGCTGCAGGTGGATGCCGGCGCCGGCCTGCGGATAGCGCTGCCGCGCGGCGGCGGCCGGGCGCGCGTGGATCTCGCGCGCGGGCTCCGCGGGGGCGGCACGGTGTTCTCGGCGTCGTGGCTGCCGCCGTGGCCCGGCCGCTGAGGCGTGCGGCCGCTAGACCGGCGGCGCCGTGATGCGGTCCAGGTCGTCCTTGCCGACCACCACGTTCCAGCAGTGCAGCTCGTACTGCGCGATGTGCTGCTGGTAGAACGGATCGCCGTCGCGGATGGCGTCGAGGTCGCGCTGCGGGTTGTCGTCCGACACCTTCAGCAGGAAGATGCCGCCGTAGCGCGGGTCCATCGGGCCCGAGGCCACGAGTTTCCCCTCGGCTTTCAGCTGACGCAGGTAGGTGCGGTGCACGGGCGTGGCCGCTTCGACTTCGTCGATGGGCCGGCGATAGCGGACAATGGCGATGGCGTACATGGCGGGTCCCGGGTCTCGGGGCCCGGGGCTCGGGAAATACCGAACCAACGGCCCGCGACCGCGTGCGCAGGATTATTCCATGATCCGGATTCTGGTCACCGGCGGCACGTTCGATAAGGAATACGACGAAGTGCGCGGGCGGCTGTTCTTCAAGGACACGCACGTGCAGGAGATGCTCGACAAGGGCCGCTCGCGCGTGCCGGTGTCGATCCGCACGCTGATGATGATCGACAGCCTCGAGATGACCGACGCCGATCGCGCGCTCGTCGTCGAGCAGTGCCGGCAGTCGGAGGTCGATCGCATCGTCGTCACCCACGGCACCGACACGATGGTCGAGACGGCGGCGGCCATCGCCACCGCCAACCTCACCGGCAAGACCGTCGTGCTGACCGGCGCGATGATTCCGTACGCGTTCGGCAGCTCCGACGGCCTCTTCAATCTGGGCAGCGCCCTCAGCTTCGCGCAGGTGCTGCCGCCGGGCGTCTACGTCGCGATGAACGGCCAGCACTTCCTCTGGAACGGGGTGCGGAAGAACCGCGACACCGCGACGTTCGAGCGGGTCTAGCGGCGTCACCACTTCGTCACGCGCGCGCAGCCGCCTCGTCACGCCCGCCCGGTACGCTCCCGCCGTCGGCTCGATCTGCCATCGAGCCAGAGGCAGAGGAGCAGCGGATGCCGAAGCGTGTGTTCTCGATCAAGTCCTGGAAGACGGCCGGCGTGACGGCGCTGGCCATCACGGCCGTGAGTGCGGCCCTTGGCGCCGGCGGCGGCTGGTCGGAGCGCGACGATGACGAGCGCGAGCCGCGCCGGCGCGCGAAGAACGTCATCTTCTTCGTGGGTGACGGCATGGGCGTGTCGACCGTCACGGCGGCGCGCGTGTACTCCGTGGGTGTCGGCGGCCAGCTCGTCGTCGACCAGTTGCCCTACACGGCGCTCTCGAAGACCTTCTCGGCCGACTCGATCACCCCGGACAGCGCGCCGACCATGACGGCGATGATGACCGGCGTCAACACGAACCAGAGCGTCATCGGCTTCGGCGAAGGCACTGAGCCCAACGACTTCAATCGTGACGGCGACGGTGAGAAGCCGTGGACCCTGCTCGAGATGGCCAAGCAGCGCGGCATGCGTGTGGGCGTCGTCTCGACGGCCGAGATCACGCACGCGACGCCGGCCGCGACCTATTCACACATCAACCAGCGCAACAATCAGAACGACATCGCCCTGCAGGCGCTGCCGACGGCCGAGACCTACAACGAACGCCTCGGCAAGGGCGTGGACGTGCTGCTCGGCGGCGGCCGCCGCCACTTCGTGCCGACGACGGTGACCGATGAAGAAGGCGATCGCGGGTCCAGAACCGACGGCCGGGATCTGCGCAGCGAGTTCCAGGGCGCCGGCTACCGCTACGTGTGGAACAAGGCTGGCTTCGATGCGCTCACGCCCGGCCAGGGACCGGTGCTCGGGCTCTTCGAGCGCAGCCACATGGAGTTCGATTACGACCGTCCGCGCGACCTCGGTGGTGAACCGAGCCTGAAGGACATGACCATCAAGGCCATCGAGCTCCTGAAGGGCTCGAAGCGCCGGAGCGACGGCTACTTCCTGCAGGTCGAGGCCGGCCGTATCGACCACGCGCATCATGCCGGCAACGCCTACCGCGCCCTGACCGACATGCAGGCCCTCGACGAGGCCATCGGCGCCGCCGCGCAGATGGTGGATCTGCGCGACACGCTCATCATCGTATCGGCCGACCACAGCCACGTGTTCACGATCGCCGGTTATCCGATGCGTCCGCTCGAAGAGCTGCCCTACGCCGTCACGTCCTACAGCCCCGGCTACGCCACGGCCGGTCAGGCGGGCCACGGCATCTTCGACGTGGTCTACGACCTGAACCAGGCCACGGGCGTGGTGGAAGAGTCCACCGACCGCAACGGCGTGCCCTACACCGTGCTCGGCTACCAGAACGGTCCCGGCTACCGCGGCGGCGCCCGCGTGGACCCGCGCCTCGACGGGTTCGCCGGCCTCGGCGGCGTCGTGCCGGGCGGCCCGGCGGATCCGGCCTACCTCCAGGAAGCCGCCGTGCCCACGGTGGGCGCGGAAACCCACGCCGGCGAAGACGTGGCGATCTACGCGATCGGCCCCGGTGCGGAACGCGTGCGCGGCACGGTCAAGAACACGCACATCTTCTTCACGATGAAGAAGGCGCTCGGTTTCTGAACGACGTTCGTCCCTGTTGGCGGGGCCGCGCATGGGGCGCGGTCCCGCATTTTTTTTGAGGCGCTGATGTCTTCTTCCGTTCTGCTTCTGGTGCTGTTCGTCCTGTCTGCCGCCGCCTCGTCCGAGGGCTCGCCGACATCTCAGGGGCCGGCCCGCGTCCAGAAGGCTGCTCCCGCGGCAGAGCGCGGAGACGACGAACTCGCCGTGCCCGTGCTGCCGGCGCGGCGCCTCACGGCCGCCGTGCCCGAACCGCCGCCGCCCCTGCCGCCCGGGGCAGAAGGCGTGCAGCCGCTCACGCTCGAGGTCCGGGTCACGACCCGCACCGGCGCTCGCGCGCAGACGCGCACCCAGACGGTGACGCGCACCGCGGACCGCGTGCATGTCGCCACGGCGACCGGCGTCGAGTGGCTGTTCGAGCGCAATCCAGTGGATCCGCGACGGGTCGCCGCCTCGGCCGTGCAGCACGCGGAGAAGACGATCGTCGTCTACAGCGAGAGCGACCTGCGCATGACGCTCGGCATTCCCGGCTGGGCACACGTGCTCACGATGGGCGTGGATGCGCGTGCCGTGACCGCGGCGTCGGGTGAGGCGCGCCGCGTGGCTGGACTGCCGTTCCTCAAGACGCGCGTCACGACCGCCGGTGCCCGCGGCGCGTTGTGGTGGAACGCCGACCAGCTGCTGCCGCTCGAGTATGCCGGTGCCGGAGACGGCACGAGTCTGTCGGTGGTGAAGATCGCGCCCGGGGTCGACCAGTCTCGGCTGCGAGCGCCCGAGGCGCGGTTTCCCGGCTACCGAGTCGTCGAGTTCGCGGACTGGCTCGAGGAGCACTGACGGCCGGCACGCCGTCAGCGGTCGTGTGACCCGCGCGCCGCACTTGTGAGCTCGCGCATCGCCGCCTCGCCAGAGGCGACCGCGGCGGCCGTGTCGTAACGCCGGCCACCGCTGTCTGTCGCGTCCACTCCGATCCGGCGATACAGCGCTTCGAAGTCCTGGCGGGACGCCACGGCGGCGCCTGCTACTTCACGCACGTGCTGGAGTTCATGCGCGAGCACGGCCGCCGCCGACGCGGCGGGCAGCTGGCGAAGCTCGATGCGCAGGAAGCGGTAGCCGTGCGAGGCGCCGATGAAGCTGAGCCGGCCGTCGTAAGGGACGTCCGGGCTGCTGAGCTCGTCCACGTAGACGACGAGCGGCCGGGCCCCGACCTCCGTCAGGAGCCTGTCGAGTGTTGGTGACAGCGGACGCGCACGGCCGATCATGTCCGCGATCCAGCTCCGCAGCGGCCGCACACCGGGAGGGAACGCCGTGACCGGGTCTGCGTTCGCTGGTGTGGACGACACGAGGAGCAGGGCGACCAGCAGGCGGCGCAACATCCTTCGAGTCTTGCGGTCGGACATCACAGCCGCCCGTACGGCGGGGTGAAGACGGGGTAAGTCCTGCGGGCTCGAGCCTCGCCCCTGGCCTCCGGCCCCTGTTACGTCGTCGATTCTTCGTTGACACACCTGAAACGTTCGTGCGACAAGGCGTCGTGCGAATCGATGGCTGGCCGTGGGCGCTCGTGTGCGCCGGCCTCGTGGCCGTGTCGGCGCCGCTCTCCGCTGCGGACGATGCGGCGGCCGTGGCGCCGCCACGCCTGCGCCTGATCGTCACGACGTCAATGGCGCTTCCCGCCGCCGTGCGCGATGCCGCCCTGCGGGAAGTGCAGCAGATCTGGCACCGGGAAGGGGTGGCGATCGCGCTCGCGGGAGCCGGTGACGCGCCGGCCGCGACCGCGCACATGCGCGTGCTCATCGTGTCGGCCGCAGGCGCCTCGGCGCGTCCTGACCCACACCAGTGGCCGGTGGCGGAACTCCTCGAGGATGGGCACGGGCAGCCGATGGCCATTGCCTCGATGGCGGCGGCGCGCCGCGTCGTGGCGGCCGCGGGCCTTGCCGACGCGCCCTCAGCCCTCGCGCATCGCCAGATCGGCGTGGTGCTCGGGCGCGCCATCGCCCACGAGGTGGGTCACCATCTGCTGAATACGGCCGGTCACGCCCGGCACGGGCTGATGCGCGCGCGCATCGACGCCCGCGACTTCGCCGACCTGCGCGACGGCGGCTTCGATCTGGATGATGACGCCGCGCAGTGGGCGCGGGCGCGTCTCACGCGTCCGTCCGCCGACGTACGGCGGCGGGCACGGTTCGTCTACCGGCCGTAAGCGGCACCACTCAGCGGATCGCCGCCGCCCGGGTCTCGCTGAAGGCTTCGTACTGATCGGTGGCGATGAAGTCCACGCCGGCCGCGATTGCGGCCCGCCAGCGCGGGCCCACGGCATCGGGCGATCCGAAGTTGTAACCCTCCGACCAGCCCGCGTCGTTCGGCGCGTGTCCGTTCAGCGTGTAGAAGCGCAGCCAGAGCCCGAGCGCATGCGCCCGGGTGACGAGCGCGTCGAGCCGCGCCCTGTCCGCCGTCGTCCAGGCACCCGCGCGCGGCGGACCGCCGGCCTCGACCACCGCCCACGCGTGGTTGGTCCAGCGGCGGTAGTTCGTGGCGCCGCTCGGGATGAGTTGCTCCGGCCCGGCGGCGACGGCCTTCGCCGCGCGCACATCCGGCGGGTCGTCGCTGTCGCCGGGCGGCGTGGGCACCGTGCCGAAGATCCGCAGGCGCGCGCCCACGGGCACGCCGTCGTGGAAGACACGCTCCTGGCCCTCGCCCTGTTCGGTCAATACGAGGAGCGGCCCGGGCGAGAAAGGCTGCGGCGCGGCCGCGTCGGCCACCCGCGGCGCCGTCGTGAGCCAGCGCTCGTAGCGGCCGAGCAGCGCCCAGATCGCCGCGTGATGTTCGGGTTCGTTGGTCTTGAAATCGAGGTGCAGCACGACGAGCGGCCAGGCGGCGGTGTCGCCGACCGCACGCGCGCGCTCGAGCCGCGGCGCGAGCGCCTCGAAGAAGTGCGCTTCGAGCGTTGGC
Organism: uncultured Acidobacteriota bacterium; assembly: GCA_902826515.1. Taxonomy (GTDB): domain Bacteria; phylum Acidobacteriota; class Vicinamibacteria; order Vicinamibacterales; family UBA2999; genus CADEFD01. Next base: position 11,158 of record CADEFD010000001.1, on the reverse strand, counting down.
TCATGGCCATCGAGTTCGGTGTCGTGTGAGACCACCGGCTGCCGCCGGCGCGCGTCCCACACCACGTCCTGCTCGATCGCCACCGTGCCACGGGCAGCCGCCAGGGCCCGCGCGAGCCGATCGGCGCCGCGTCCTTCGTCCGGATAGCAGTTGTGCGCGTGCAGCCAGACACGTGGTGTCCATGTCGCCAACGGCTCAGATGGCCCCGATGCCAACCCGAGCGCCGCCACCACGAGTACCCCCGCCACACCCCATCGTGCTGCGCGCATCGCCAGACCTTACCAGTGCCGCGTGACGCGCGTGCAAAGCGCGGGCTTCGCGTGGTCGTTACCCCGCGTTGGCGACGCTGTCGTGCGCGCCCGCCACCATGACGATGTTCACCCGTCATCCGGAGATCGTCACGATGCAGCGACTGTTCACCCTCCTGTTCCTCCTCGTCCTCGCGTGGCCGGCCGGCGTCGCCGCGCAGAGCAACGCCACCGACGGCGCGCTCGATGGCTTCGTCCGCGATCCGAGCGGTGCCTCGGTGCCCGCCGCGCGCATCATCGCCCTCAACCTCGGCACGAATCAGGTGCGCGAGACCACGAGTGATGGCCAGGGCTATTTCCGCTTTCCGCTGCTGCAGGTGGGCGAGTACCAGCTCCTCGTGAGCGCGCAGGGTTTCGCCGACTACCAGCAGACCGGCATCCGTCTCAGCGTCGGCACGCAGGCGCGCGTCGAGATACCGCTCGCCGTCGGCGGCACGACCGAAACCGTGCAGGTCACGGCGGATGCTTCGATGGTGCTGGCCGGGCAGGGTGCCTCGGGCGCCGTGCTGAGCGAAGAGGCCGTGCGCACGCTGCCGATCACGTCGCGCAACGTCTATAACTTCCACCTCGTCGGCCCCGGCGTGAAGGGGCTGCCGAGCACCGGCTTCGGCACCACGCAGTTCCTCGTGGGCGGCCACAACCGCATGGCGTGGTCGATGGACGGCATCGACAACTCGCAGCGCCGCACCAACCGCCAGATCCGCCTCGTCATCAGCACGCCGGAGAACGTCGAGGAGATGCAGGTGCTGTCGGGCGCCTACTCGGCCGAGTTCGGCCGCGCCGCCGGCGGCGTCATCAACGTCATCAGCCGCTCGGGCACCAACACCTTCCATGGCGGCGCGATGTCGCTCTTCCGCCCCAACGAGTGGGCGGCGCGTCCGCCGCTTGCCGCCGTGAAGCCGCAGCAGGAATGGTGGATGGTGCAGGGCAACACCGGCGGGCCGATCGTCCGCGACCGCGTCTTCTTCTTCGCCAACTACGAATACAACCCGCTCAAGCTGCCGCAGCCGGTCACGATCAATCCCGCCGCGGCGGCCGCCATCGGCATTCCGGCCTCGGACCTCGGCAACTCGCCCTTCGGCGAGACCTTCCACACGCCGAGCCTGAAGGTGAACTTCCGCGCCAGCGACCGCAACAGCGGCTTCCTGCGCTACACGCGCTTCACGAACGACCAGCCGGGCGGCGGCGGCGGCCTCACGACCCCGAGCCGCAGCGTCTCCTTCAAGGACCGCATGAACGGCATCGGCGCGCAGCTGGCGACGACGTTCGGCGCCGGACTGCTGAACGAACTGCGTTTCGGCTTCAACCGCCGCGCCGAAGAACGCGAGCCGTACGGGGAAGCCACCGCCAACGGCGCCAACATCAGCATCAGCAGCGTCGCCAACTTCGGCGTCAACCCGACGGCGGGCTCGGCCAGCGTGGAGGCGAGCCTGCAGTTCATCGACAACCTGACGTGGACGAAGGGGCGCCACTCGCTCAAGACCGGCATCGACTACCAGACCACCGGTTTCGACGTGACCAACGCGCTCGCCCGGAACTTCACGTTCGCCGGCCTGGCGGCGTCGGGCGGCCGCGGCGCCGTGACGCCGCTCGACCAGTACCTGAACACGGTGGCTGGCCGCGTCGACCCGGCGACGGGCCGGCCCTTCACCTACACGCAGCTCCAGCAGGAACTCGGCGACCCCACCCTGAAGCTGCGCTTTCACTACCTGAACCTCTTCCTGCAGGACGAGGTGCGGCTGCGTGACGACCTCACGCTCAGCGCCGGCGTGCGCTACGAACTGCAGAAGTACCCGCTGCTCGACGCGCAGGCGCCATACGCACTCTCGCGCGAAGTGGTGGACGACACCAACAACATCGCCCCGCGCCTCGGCCTCACGTGGCGTCCGGGCGGCAGCCAGCGCACCTCGGTGCGCGCCGGCTACGGGCTCTTCTACGACACCACGAGCCTCGGGCTCATCGTGAATGCCGCACAGATCAACGGCCGCCGCATCCTCAGCTACGTCGTGCCCGGCAGCGACGCGCGGTCGCCGCAGTTCCCGAACCTGCTGGCCACCGCCGACCCGGCCTTCACGACGCCGCCGAGCATCACCGTGTTTCCCGACAACTTCGAGACGATGTTCGCGCACCAGGCGAACGTGACGATCGAGCGCCAGCTCACCGACCACCTGCTGGTGGCCGTGGGCTACAGCTACTGGGGCCACCGCGACACGCCCTACGCGCGCGACATCAACCTTGGCCCGGTGACGAGCACCCTCGCCGACGGACGCCCGGTGTTCACCGGCTCGACGAACCGGCCGAACCCGGCGTTCCGCGCCATCAATCTCGTGGAGAGCCAGGGCCGCGGCAGCTACCACGCGCTCGACCTCACCGTGCGGCAGCGCCTCGCCGGCGGCGTGCAGCTGAGCGGCAGCTACAGCTACTCGCGTGCCCGCAGCATCGGCGACATGGAGGGCGGCGCACTGACGGACCCGACCGATCCGGAACGCGACTGGGGCCCGAGCCCCGGTGACCTGCGCCACAACGTGAGCGCGCAGGCGTCGTTCGCCCCCGAGATCGCGCGCGGACCGTTCCGCTGGCTTACGGGCACGCAGCTCTCGACGCTGGTGTTCTACAACAGCGGCTTCCCGGTGAACGCCACGGCGGGCGCCGACCTCAACAACGACCTCGTGCTGAACGACCGCGCGCTCTTCCGCGGACGTAACGCCTTCGTCGGCCCGAACTACTTCCAGGTGGATCTGCGCCTGTCGCGCCGCATCCGCGTCGCCGACCTCGGCTCGGTCGAGTTGATGGTGGAATCCGAGAACCTGCTGAACCGGCTGAACGCGTCCTGCAGCATCGCCGGGTGCACGGGCGCCGTGGTCAACCGCGACGGCGCCGCCGACTTCGGACGCATCACCGGCACGCGACCCGGCCGCTACGTGCAGTTCGGCGCGCGGGTGCTCTTCTAATGGCGACAAGCACCTCGACGTGGCCGGCGCGGAGCCGCCGTGCGGCGGCCGCCCTCGTGGTGGCGGCGGCCCTCTGCATCACCTCGACGTCTGGCACGGCCTGGGGCGTGCGTGCGCATACGTGGATCAACCGCGTGGCGGTGCGCACGCTGCCGGATGACGGCCCGGCGTTCCTCAAGGCGCACGAAGACTGGATTGCCTATCTGTCGGTCATCCCCGACGCGTGGCGCCGGCCCTCGGAGCCTTTTCTCAAGATGCTGGAAGACCCGAATCACGGCTGGTTCAAGGAACAGTTCTCGTTCATGACCGAGATTCCGCGGTCGCGCTACGAGTTCGTGCTGAAGCTCTACGACGAGCAGCGGCGTCTGGCGGCGGCGGGTGATCCGGCCGCTGCGCTCACCAACGTCCGCTGGACGGGCACCATGGCCTACGCCGCGGTGGAAGGCTACGAGCGGATGCTCACCGGCATGCGCACGTATCGCGCGCTGCGGGAGCGTAAGGAAGACACGCGCTTCGCGGAGCTCGAGATCGCGTATGCGATGGGCTGGACCGGGCACTACACCGCCGACGGCGCGCAGCCGCTGCACGACACCGTGCATCACGACGGCTGGCAGGGGGCCAATCCGCGCGGCTACACGACCGACCCGCGCGTGCACGGCCTCTTCGAGACGCGGTTCGTCGATCTGATGCAGCTCGAGGGCGGCGACATCCAGCCGAAGGTGCCGGCGGCGCGGCGTCTCGCCGATCCCTTCACCGCGATCGTCGAACACCTCGACGAGGCGGGGCGTCACACCGAACAGGTCTACCGTCTCGAGAAGGCAGGGGCGCTCGCCGACGCCACGAACGTCGAGGCGCGCGCGCTGGTCATCCAGCAGACCGCGCGCGGCGCGGCGCTGCTGCGCGACCTCGCCTACACGGCCTGGCTGAAGAGCGGCGAACCGCCGGTCAACGATCCAGGCGGCAACCCGATCGTGCCGGCGCATCCGCGCTACAACCCGGCGACGGGCAGCGCCCCGGCGCACGTGGCGCCGACGCCTAGTGCGGCAAAGCCCACGCCGCCGCCCGCGGCAGATGCCGGTCGCGGCTTCCGGCCGATCGCCTTCACGGATCCGGTCATCGGCAAGAACTTCTATCTGCTCGACGCCATCGGCCGCACGCCCGCCGTGCGGGCCGCCGTCGAGCAGGCGCCGGCCCTCAAGGCGCTTCGCGACGCGAAGATCCACGCGCTGGCGAAAGCGGCGACGTCCTGCGGCACCGATACGGCGTGTATCGCGGCGGCGTTCTCGTGGAGTACGGCCGATGTCGCGGCCGCCGAACGGGCGCTGGCGGCGCTCGCGGCCACGAACGCCGACCTGCGCGCCCTGGCCGCGCGTGACCTCCGGCCCTCGGGCATGCTGCAGGCCCACTCCGCCGCTGACGACGCGGCGCTCATCGCCGCGGCGTGGCGGGAGACGGCCGCAGGCCTCAACCGCATCGTCGACACCTACGCGCTCGGCACGGCCCCGCGGTACCCGAAGATCGACGCCGTCTCCTACGAACCGGCGTCGGAGGCGTATCGCCGCCTCGTCGGCATCATGGCCGCGGTGCTGCACGAGCAGCGCGACGACCTGACGACGTTCTACGCGCCCACGCTGGCCTTCGCGCGCCGCCTGCTCGATGCCAACCGCCGCGACGAAGCCGGCCGCTTCGAGCCGATGCACGAGGGCGAGAACGCGGCGGCCGTCCGCCGCGTCGCCAGCGTCCGCTGGGCGGACTTCGCCTATACGGCCATCCTCGTGCCGGGCGCCGGCCCCGATCGCGACGACGTCGCGCTCGATCCGTGGGCGAAGATGCGGCTGGAACTCGCCGTGACGCGCTTCCGCAAGGGCCAGGCGCCGTTCATCCTCGTGTCTGGCGGCTACGTGCATCCGAACCAGACGCCGTTCAACGAAGCGCTCGAGATGAAACGTGCGCTCGTGCGCGACTTCGGCGTGCCGCCCGAGGCCGTCATCATCGATCCGCACGCCCGCCACACGACGACCAACCTCCGGAATGCGGCCCGGCTCGCGCTGCGCTACGGCCTGCCGGCCACGACGCCGATGCTCATCACGTCGGATGCGGGCCAGAGCGCCTACATCAGCAGCACCGAGTTCCACGACCGCTGCCTGCGCGAGATGGGCCACCTGCCCGGCGCGCTCGGCCGCCGGCTCTCGCCGTTCGACCAGGAGTTCACGCCGTCGCCGCGAGCGCTGCACGCCGATTCGACCGACCCGCTCGACCCGTAAGGGCACGGCGGCGGGGCCGTTCGCGTCTCACGGCCGGTGCCGAGCGCCAGCCACGCCGTGATGCCCGGCGCGTCGATGCCCGAGCCGTGCACCCGATAGAGCGCGTCGAAGAGGTTGCGCACCCCGCCCGTGACGCGCAGGCGCCGGCCGACGGGCACCGCGCCGAACGCGTCCACGGTCACCCAGGCCGGCGTGCCGGTGGGGGAGATGCGATGGTCGGAGCGGTCGCCTGACGACAGGCGGTCCTGACGGGCCGCCCAGCGAGTGGCGAGGCCGGCCCACGCGGTGATGCCCGGCCGCCACTGCACCGAAAGGCCGCCGTTCAGCGGCGGAATCCGCCGCATCGGCTCGTTCCGCGTAACGACTGCGCGACCGAGCCGAAGAGCCACGTCTGACCGGCGAGCCGCAGCGAGACGCCCGTCTTACCCACCCACGCGCTCGGCGCCGGTGCGCATGTCGAGGTCCACCCGCGTGCTGCGCACCTCGTCGGCGTAGAGCTCGCCGCCGTCCTGCAGGAGGAGTCGCGCCGACAGGCGCTTCCAAACGTCGACCGACAGGCCGGACGTGCGCCGTGGGAGCGCGGCCCGACTAGTCACCCGCATGTTGTCCGCACGTCACAGGAACGAGTGCGGCGCGAGACGGCTCCGACATGTCGGCGTGGCCCAATGAACGTGGCCGCCCGATGCGGCCCTGTTCAGGAGGCGAGATGCAGGCACGGGTCAGAGGTGTGGTGGTGGCGATCGTGATGCTGGTGTGGCCAGCGGCGTTCGCGCACGGGCAGGGGCAGGCGATCGACGGCATCATCGAAGGCATCGTGCGCACCGCCGACGGCGGCACGCCGATGGCCGGCGCCACCGTGCGCGCCTTCAACGCCGGCACCGGCTACGAGCGCGTGGTCGTGAGCGACGCGGCCGGCCGCTACGGCATGCCGCTCATGCCGCCCGGCGAGTACGTGGTGTTCGTCGAGGCACCCGGTGTCGCCGGGATGAACCGCACGGGCCTGATGCTTCGTGCCGGCCAGGTACTGACCATCGAGTTCGAGATGTCGAACACGGCCTTCGCCGAGGCCGTGCAGGTCACGGCCGCGCAGCCCACCGTGGAAGTGGGCCGCACGGTGCAGTCGAACACCTACGACGAGCGCATCGTGCGCGCCGTGCCCACCATCGGCCGCAGCATCCTCGACTTCTTCGTGCTGCAGCCCGGCGTGAACGCGCCGCCCATCTCGAGCGGCGGCTCGGGCACCGGCACGCCGAGCACGGTCTACGGCGGGCTCGGTCTGCGCCAGATGAACGTGGACGGCGTCTCGAACAACCTCCAGGGCGGCGCCAGGAACCTCGTCATCAGCCAGGAAGCCGTGCAGGAGTTCCAGACGGTGACCAACTTCTCGGCCGAATTCGGCCGCGTCGGCGGCGGCATCCAGAACGCCTTCACGCGCTCGGGCAGCAACGCGTTCCGCGGCTCGGCGTATCTCTTCACGCGGCAGGACTGGCTGGCCGAGCGTCCGTTCCTGCTCGCGCCGACGGCGCCTGAGCCGGAGTTCCAGCGCTACAACTACGGCGGCACCGTGGGCGGTCCGCTCAAGCGCGACAAGTCGTTCTTCTTCCTGAGCTACGAGCGCTGGTCGCAGGACCTGCCGGTGGTCTCGACCATCACCCCCGCCAACGCCGCGCTGCTCGGCATTCCGGCCGACAGCATCGGCGCCTACACCTCCACCTTCCGCGCGCACACCATCACCGCGCGCAACGACACACAGCTGAACGCCGCGCACCGCCTGTCGTTCCGGTTCAACTACTACTACGACCGCGAGTCGCCGCTGAACGGCGGGCTCATCTCGCGTGAAGTGGCCACCCGCTTCGACGAGAACCCGTTCTCCTACACCGCCCAGCTCGTTTCGGTGCTGCGGCCGAACCTCGTGAACGAAGCCCGCGTGCTCTACGCCACGCGCAGCATCGAGAACGGCGTCGCCGCTGATCCCGACGCGCCGAACATCAACATCAGCGGCATCGGCAGCTTCAACGGCAACAGCAACGGCACCCGCAAGACGCGTGAGGCCGGCATCCACATCGTGAACAACCTGACGTGGACGGCCGGGCGCCACGCCGTGAAGGCCGGCATCGACCTGCTGCCGGTGAGCTTCAAGGAGCGCACGACCAACATCAACGGCTCGTTCGTGTTCGGCGGCCTGGCCGCCGTGACCGGCGGGCGCGGCGCCGTCACGCCGCTCGACCAGTTCCTGCTGACGCAGCAGCGCGCCATCGACCCCTCCACTGGCCGGCCTTATTCGTATTCGAACTTCACGCAGGCGATCGGCGCTGAATACTTCACGGCGAAGACGTTCAACCAGGGCTACTTCGTGCAGGACGACATCCGCCTGACCGACCGTCTCAAGCTGAACGTCGGCCTGCGCTACGAGTACTTCGGGCGGCCCGAGGCCAACCCGAATCCCGCGCTGCCGGTCACCGCGGGGTTCGCGACCGACGCCAATAACTGGGCGCCGCGCCTCGGCCTGGCCTTCGATCCGACGGGCAGCGGACGCACGGTGCTGCGCGCCGGCGCGGGGATCTACTACAACGTCGTGGTCGCGCAGACCTACAACACGTTCCTGCGCGGCAACGGCCTCGACGTCGTGAGTGTCAACGTGACGCCGACCACGGCCGGCGCCCCGGCCTTCACGCGCGGCAAGGTGCAGCCGCCCACCGGCGTGAGCGTCGTCTCGGACGTGCGCGCCATGGCGGACGACTTCGAAGACCTGCAGGTGGCCAGCTGGTTCGGCACGTGGGACCAGGAACTCGTCGCCGACACCGCGCTCTCGCTCACCTATCAGGGCAACCGGACGACCAACCTGCCGGTGGCGCTCAACACCAACCTGCGCCAGGTGGGCGTGCTGCCCGACGGCCGGCGTCAGTGGTCGGCCACCAACCGTCCCGATCCGCGCTTCGGCAACATCTTCGTGTCGTCGTCGGTGGGCGAGCAGCGCTACGACGGCCTTGTCGCCACGCTCACGAAGCGGTACTCGCACGGCTACAGCGTGCAGCTCTCGTATCACCTGTCGAAGACGCGCGGCACGGCCTTCGTGAACGACTTCACCGGCTTCGGGGTGTTCACGTCGCCATCGGATCCGCTGGATCTCTCGGTGGACGACGGTCCGTCGGACTTCGACATGCGCAATCGCTTCTCGGCCACCGCGGTGTGGCAGCCCGAATTCAAGAGTCTCGGCGGCGCGGCCGCGGCGGCGCTGAACGGCTGGAAGTTCTCGACGCGGATCATCGCCTCCGATGGCTTCCGCTTCAACGCCACGACGGGGCAGGACACCAACGGCGACACCATCTTCAACGACCGTCCGTCCGGCCAGAGCTACAACAGCTTCGAGCTGCCGCGCTACGTCACCGCCGACCTGCGGGTCGACCGCTCGGTCACCATCGGCGGGCGGTCGCTCGAGCTCATCGCCGAAGGATTCAACCTCACCAACCGCCTCAACCCCACCAACGTGAACCGGACGTGGGGGCCGAATGCGACGGCCAACGCCAACTTCAACACGCCGACGGCCGCCGAAACGGCCCGGCAGTTCCAGCTCGCCGTCCGGTTCTCGTTCTGAGGAGACAGGTCATGTCGCGCTACCTCGCACCCCTCGTCGTGTTCGCGCTCGGCCTGCTCGGGATTCCGCCTACGGCAGCGCAGCAGTCGGGTGAAGCCCGCGTCGTGCTCATCTCGATCGACGGCCTGATGCCGTCGAGCTACACCGACCCGGCACTCGCGCCACAGACCCCGAACCTGCGGGCGCTGACCCGCAACGGCGTGTGGGCGGACGGCGTCGTCGGCGTGCTGCCGACGGTGACCTATCCCTCGCACACCACGCTCATCACCGGGGTGGATCCCGCCAGGCACGGCATCTACGACAACCAGATCCTCGATCCCGAGGGCCGTTCGAACGGCGCGTGGTACTGGTATGCCAGCGCCATCAAGGTGCCCACACTGCCGATGGCGGCGCGGGCGCGTGGCCTGCGCGCCGCGGCGGTGACGTGGCCGGTGACGATCGGCATGGATCTCGATGTGAACGCGCCCGAGTACATCGGCTCGCGTCACGAAGAGAGCCTCGGGATGCTGCGGGTGTTGTCGCAGCCGCCTGGCCTGCTCGACGCGGCTGCCAACATGCGCGGCAAGCCGTTCGGCTGGCCGCAGACCGACCGTGACCGCACGGACCTGGCGTCCTACATCATCCGCACGCACGATCCGCACGTGCTGCTCGTGCACCTCATCGGCCTCGACAGCGCGCAGCACGGATCGGGCCCGGGCAGCGCCGACGCCCTGCGCACGATGCACGAGATCGATGGCTACGTCGGCGAGATCGTCGCCGCCGTGCGGGCCGCCGGTCATGCCGACTCCACGACCATCACCGTCGTGTCGGACCACGGGTTCCTGCCGCTCGAGCGTCAGCTCCAGCCGAACGCCGCGTTCAAGGCGGCGGGCCTGCTGACGGTGAACGAACGCGGCGCCGTCACTTCGTGGCGCGCCTGGTTCCACTCGAGCGGCGGCTCCGGCTACGTGTTCGTGAAGGACGCGGCGGACCGCCCCCGCGTGAAGCAGCTCCTCGCGGACCTGCAGCGCGATGCGGCGCACGGCATTCGCGAGGTGTGGGACCGTGAGGCCCTGGCGGCCCGCGGCGCCCATCCGGATGCCGACTTCGGTCTCGACGTGGTGGATGGGTTCTACACCGGCGCCGGCCACGACGTGCTGGTGAAGGCCGCCTCGAACAAGGGCGGCCACGGGTTCGCACCCGACCGCCCGGCGCTGCACTCGTCGCTCGTGATGGCGGGCCCGGCGGTTGTCCGCCGCGGCTCCCTCGGCGTCGTGAAGATGACGCAGATCGCGCCGACCCTCGCCGGCATCCTCGATGTGCGGCTGGCGGCAGACGCCGGCACGCCCATCCTTCTCGCGGCGCCGGGCGCGACGGCGCGCTGAGGCGCGTCTCGGCGGCCGGAGTACAAGAAAACGGGCACCCGAGTCGATCCGGGTGCCCGCCTTCCGCTCACGTTGCAGCGTGAGCACTCTCGGTCCGTGCGGTCCTTCGCCAGCGCGCGTGCCGCACGCGCCGTCTCAGCCTTCAACCTGGCGTTCGAACGCCGTTTCCGGATCGGCGCGCCGCATGGCGCGCGGAAGTCCGGACCGGACGACCAGTCCTGGTGGCGCGATCAGCCGGGGACGAATGAGACGTGCGCGCTCTGGAGCGCGCGCTATGAAGGATGCAGGGAGCCCGGTGGATCCTCGCTCGCGACTACCGTCATCGTGCGACCTCCTTCCGTGCCGGGGCCTGAGTATCGATGGGTGCAGCGGGCCCCTCGCCATGCGGCGATCGCTGCATCTATCGTCACCCTACGCCTCGCGCGGGCAGGTGTCAAGCACGACCACGGTTTGTCACGGCCAGGCTCGCCGCTTCGCGGTATCGTGAGTCTGCGCGGCCTTCGCGCAGGAGAACATCCGTGGTCATCACTCGAAGTCTCGCTGTCGTCGTCGTGCTCGCGAGCACGGCGTGTTCCGCTCCGCCGGCATCAACGTCGACGCCGGCTCCCGCCCCCTCGTCGTCCGCCGGTGCGCCGGCAGGAAGCGCCGCCGGCAGCACGGCCGGCGCCGACGCAGG